>JAZKBX010000083.1:0-15125 GCA_040388455.1 Bacteroidota bacterium | reverse complement strand
ACATTTGCCGGGTATTTGTTTGGACCTCTCATGTCGCCTGTTTCCCTGGAACCGATGGTTCCATGGGCCCAGGGCCCGATCACTATTTTTTGCAGATTTTTATTTCCGTAGGTATTGCTTACATATTTCTCAACATAATTTCTTGATTCTATTTGTCCGTCAATGAAAATATCCCACCATCCGGTAAGGTTATAAATGGGCACCTCCATATTGGTATAGCGGCTTGTGGTGCCATTTGCATCACCTTCTCCATATTGATTCACCATTGCCCTGCTGGCATCCATATCTTTCCTGCCCGCTGAATTAGGATAGTAGCCGGCAACTCCTAAATTGCCGCTCAGGTCATAATACCGGTATGCCGAAAAGTGGTCGATGGTATTGTTGGCCGCTACAAATTTATTGGGCATACCGTAGTCGGCAGCGCTATGTATTTCATCTTGTACGTCATTGTCATTCGCAACCTGTGTTGAATCCTGAAATTCATTATAAGCATCGGTGCCTGTAAATATCTGGCCTTTGAGCCAACCGGTAACTAAGCGATCCCTGAAAACACCGTTGTGAAATCCGGTACTTTTAAAAAATTCAGCCGGTCCAACAATAGGTAATAAACATTTTAGTCCGGGTAGGGTTGGGTCTATTTTGTGGGCAGCAGCAGCCTGGTATTGATTATAACCCAATGCAGAAGCGCCAAAGGTACCAATTCGTCCATTGAACATATTATCAACGGTATCAACAATACCATCACCGTTCAGGTCAAATTCTTTTTTCAGATCATTTAAAATAAATTGTACGCTATTGTAACCATCTTCGTGCTTGTTACCGTTTTTAGGGTCAGTAAGAGGGGTAACGTCCAGTATGTGTTTGTAATTAGGGTGGTAAGGATCCTTGTTCCAGCCATCGCTGTAGAGTGGGAGATAAACACCTTTTGAAGTGTAGCGCCCACGCAAATCCTGCATCGCAAAACCATAGCCCAATAAACCCAACAATCCTCCCTGCTCTGTTTGATCGCCTTTGTTGTATGGTGTACGCGAAAAAATTAAAGGCAACTGATAGATATTTGGATTGGGCTGTCCGTTAATTGAATCGTAAATTAATAGCTGAGTTCCTTTCTTTATAAGTTCTACCGGCTGAGGTGGAAAACCTCCAGGTCCATCAAGATCCACTTCTACAATAAAATTATCGCGAACAATAGGAAGAAAAACATCTGTCATTAATGCGGTGCTATCCGGCATAATAAATGGAATGGTATAACGGGTGGTAAGCTCCGATATATCATCAAACTTACCATTGTCGGGGATAGCCTGGCTAAAACCTTGCAAAGAAGCAAAAACGAATAATAGTATTAAAGAAAGAAGCGATGTTCGGGAAACAAGACAAGAAATTTTTTTGATTTTCATTTTTCGTTTAATTGGTTAAACTACTATGATCGGGTTACGAATCAAACACTTTGTCATTCGTAATAATTTTTTTTTAAAAATATAATAAAAACTAAAAAAATGGAGTGGAATAAATGTGATATTTTTATTCAATGCACTACTTAAAGTTTCAAAATAAATTAATGAAGAGTTTGCTTCAATGTGTCATTCCGAATCTGCCAACACCTTTGGCTATAGGTAGTTTCGGAATCTGCCGTTTGAGACGCTGAAATAAATTCAGCATGACCTAATACTTTTTAATTTGTTTTACTAACCATTGTAAACAGAACAAAGGTTCGCGTTTATTTTAAATTTCAGTAACAGGTAGAATTTTTATTTTTCTACTATCTACTTGTTTTTTTTAAATGACAAGCCTCTTACAAATTTATAAAATATCTGCTATTAAAAACAGGTTGTTAATTTTATTTTTTTGAATCTATGATGAAAGGTACAATGAAGTGATTTTGCACATTCTTTTTGCCAACCATTATTTGTAACCAATTGGATTTAAAATTTAATTTACATTGGTATAATGCCGATGTAATAACTGTTTGAAATGCTTTGGTATTAAAAAAATAATTACATTTATAGCTTATCAATTAAAAATAATATATGACCACTATCTCCAAAAAATCTACAGTGAGCAATACAGAGAGTATTGTTTTGTTGTGCGAAAAAAACAGCAGTTTTAATAATTACGGCCTGATTAAAGCAGAAGTGGATTTCATTAAAAAAGAAATCACTAAAAAGGAAAAGTTTTTCGTTTGTATAAATCAGTTCAACCGTTACGTTTTTATCCAGGTGATAGACCCTAAAAAAGAGAAGCACCTGACTTTGGAATCACTTCGCAGGGCAGCAAACACAATGCATTCGCTCGTTGTTGAATATAAAATTGAAAGCATTACGGTTGTAGATGTGGAAAATAAAACGGATGAAGTTTTAGCATTTACTGAAGGCCTGGCCTTGAGTAATTATCAATTTTTGAAATATAAAAAAGACAAAAAGAAAGAGGAATATTCTCTAAGGTCAATTTTTATTGTTAGTAAAAACATCACTAAAACCGATGCCGATGAATTGAATATTGTTGTGGATGCAACGGGCCTTTGCCGTACACTGGTTAATGAACCTGCTAATTTTTTAACTGCAACACAACTTTCAAAAGAGTTTCAAAAACTTGGAAAAGAAGCCGGTTTTAACGTAGAAGTTTTTGATAAGGCAAAAATAAAAACCTTGAAAATGGGAGGCTTGCTTGCAGTTAACCTGGGAAGTGTGGACCCTCCAACATTTACAATAATGGAGTATAAACCAAAGAACGCTAAAAATAAACATCCGGTAGTTTTGATCGGCAAAGGCGTGGTATATGATACTGGCGGATTAAGTTTAAAGCCCACTCCCAATAGCATGGACATGATGAAATGCGATATGGCCGGAGGTGCAGCAGTTGGAGGGACTTTGTATGCCGTTGCAAAAGCAAAGTTACCTGTTCATGTAATTGGAATTGTTCCTGCAACGGATAATCGTCCGGGTGGTAACGCTTATGTTCCTGGAGATGTAATCACTATGTACAATGGTTTAACAGTAGAAATGGTTAACGCAGATGCTGAAGGCAGAATGATATTAGCAGATGCTTTGGTGTATGCACAAAAATATAAACCGGAGTTGGTAATTGATCTGGCAACGCTAACAGGCGCAGCAATAGCAGCTATTGGAACTTCCGGTATTGTGGCAATGGGAACCGCAGATGAAAAAACAAAGAAAGAATTAAAAGAAAGCGGAAATGCTGTTTTTGAACGATTAGCCGAAATGCCTTTTTGGGATGATTTTGACGAGCAGATAAAATCGGATGTTGCCGACATGAAAAATCTTGGTGGCTCTTATGCCGGAAGTATCACAGCAGGTAAATTTTTAGCGCGTTACATCGATTATCCCTGGATGCACCTTGATATTGCAGGCCCGGCTTTTTTAACTGCAAAAGACGCTTATCGTATTAAAGGGGGAACAGGGGTTGGTGTGCGTTTGTTGTTTGATTTTTTGAAGAAAAAATAAATTGATCTGAGATATGAGTATTGGGATGTTGAAATGTTTTTTTATACAACACTTTACATCTCAATACCAATATCTATCTTTCCGCTCGATATTGATTTTTAAACAAAGTTTAATAACCATTAGATATTCTAAAAAATTTTTATATTTGTAGCCAGCGTGTATTATTAAAGTTTGGCACAAGTTTTGGAATAGGGTTCGTGGCCAATTAAAATTTAGTATTTTAGCACACTTAGAAATAAGAGTTTTAAACAACAAGGAATATAATCAAACGTAATATTAATAACTGAACAAATGAAAAAAGCGATTTTAAAAATTGTACCTGGAGTTATGATGATAACGATGTTTTCGTTAACTGCTCTGTCACAATCATTCGAAGGAATTATCGAATTCAAAAAAGGAACAGCAACTGACACTACCAGTTATGTTTATTATGTTAAGGAAGGTTTGGTGAGAGTTGACGAAATTGGTGGAAGATCAAAAAAAGTGGAAGGTTCTTTTTTAGTGAATCTGGATGCAAAAACCATGAAGTCGTTAAATCATGAGCGTAAACTTTATATGGATCAGCCAACACCTTCTGAACCGGTAATTAAAGGGACATGTACCGTTACAAAGGGGCAAAATGTAAAAAACCTTCAGGGGTATAAATGTGTTGAATATATTGTAACAAACAATACAGAGGGCACAATAATTACCTATTGGTTAGCGGATGGAAAATTTGCTTTCTTTGATAAATTGTTACACCAATTAAATCGTAAAGACAAAGCTTCTGTTTACTTTTTACAAATTCCTAATACCAAAAACATGTTCCCGATGCTTTCTGTACAAACAGATCTAAGAGGAAAAGAAACAGGTCGTTTAGAAGTTACTAAAATCACCAAAAAGGTTGTTGACAAAACAGTTTATGATATACCAAAGGGGTATAATAAATTTGAGAAATAGTCAGATCTCAATTATTTAAAAAGTCCCGTATCGAACTTCGATACGGGACTTTTTTTTATTTAAACTTCAACCAAGGGAGATGAATATTGCCCATTAATATATTCGCAATCGCCAGATCACCCTACCCCTGGCGCTTTCCCGACTACCCTCTAACAGTCTAGTTAATAGCAATATTTGTTACAAGTTAATCCAATAATTTTATTTTTAAGGGCAGTTAAACCTGACAGGTTTTCAAAACCTGTTAGGTTTCTTATCCATTAAACTATTCTCCCAAAAACAAGTCCTGATATAAACATTATTAGGCGTTCTCAATCTCCAGGGTTTTATTATTTGCACTGCCTAATTCAGCCTTATTTATCATTTTAAATGTGATGGTATATTTTGCCCCGTTTGAATTATCAAGCACTATTTCACCACCAAGCTGTTGAACAAGTGTAATCACTAATTGCATTCCTAACGACTCCGTATTTCTAAAGTCGATATTATCGGGAACACCTTTGCCATTATCTGCTATAGTTAATTGAATGAATTCATTTTTTTGAGTTAATGAAACATTGACCTCTCCGTTTTTCTGATCTGTAAATGCGTATTTCAATGCATTGGTTACTATTTCGTTTATTATCAGGCCACAGGGAATAGCGCTATCCAGGTCAAGAAAAATGGTACCAACATCCAACTTTAAATTAATTGTATGATTTTGGGTATAGGAATAGATCAGGTTGCTTGTGATATTAGTGATGTAATCTGAAAAATTTATACTTGAAAAATCATCTGTTTGATATAGAAGTTCGTGAATAAAGGACATGGCTTTTATCCTGCTTCGTATATCTCTCACCAGATCAAGTGTTTTTTTATCAGTTATTTGCGCATGCTGCAAATTAAGGATACTTAATATTATCTGGAGATTGTTTTTAACCCTGTGATGAACTTCTTGAAGAAGAATTTCTTTTTCTTTCAGCGATTGTTGGATTTTTTCTTCTGCTTTTTTGCTATCGGTAATGTCTCGTATTATTAATGTTATCCCACTAACTTCCTCACCGGAAAATACAGGACCCAGATTGGTGGAATACCACGCAGTGGAGCCATCTAAATGTTGTCCGGGCAGTTCATAGCTCTGGGAAATTTTATCTTCGAATACTTTTTTTATCTTCTGTTTAACCCGTTCCTGATAATCATGCGGAATAAGGTTAAAAATATTTTTCCCAATAAGCTGATCTGTTTGGGATCCCGGCCGTAAGTGATTTATAAATTGAATTGTGTAATTACTATCCAAAGTGATAATCATATCGGCTGCGTTTTCAACTACTGAACGGTATTTCTCTTCACTTTTCTGAATTTTTTCTTCCGCTTTCTTCCTTTCGCTAATATCTCTTATTATTAATGTTACCCCGGCAACTTTATCCCCTAAAAATATAGGACCTAAATTAGAAGCATACCAGGCAGAGGTGCCATCAGAATGTTGTGCGCGCAGTTCATAGCTCTGTGGCTTGCCTTCGAATACTTTTTTGATCTTTTCTTTAGCTTGCTCCTGGTGCTCAGGTGGAATAAAGTTATAAATACTGGTTCCTATAACCTGTTCAACAGTAATGCCGGGGCGGGTATGATTTATGAATTGTATTATGTTATTACAATCAAAAGTTATGATCATATCAACAGCATTTTCAACTACCGAACGATATTTTTCTTCACTTTTTTTAATTTTTTCTTCTGCTATTTTTTGATAGGTAATATCTCGGGCAATTGCATAGAGTTTTCCCGTATCTGTATTTGGGGTTGTGTTCCATGAAAACCACAAATAGGTTCCATCTTTTTTTCGGTACCTGTTCACAAAACTTGTAGTGAGAGTACCGGTTTTCAGCTTTTCAATTTCCTGCCTGGTGGAATCAACATCATCGGGGTGTACGAAATTTATAAATTTGTTTTCGAGCAATTCTTTTTCTGAATAGCCTAATATTTTTTCAAAATTTTGATTTAACGTTTCGAAATAACCCAGAGTATTTGCAATGCAGGCAAAGTCTGCGCTGTTGTTAAAAAAGTGTTTGTATTCGGTTAGCTTTTTTTCAACCAGTTTGCGTTGGGTAATATCCCGCACCGCGGCTTGCAACACCCGTTCATCTCCATAATTAAATGCAGAAAGCGAAACTTCGGCAGAAAAAACTTCGCCATTTTTGCGTTGATGAAGCCATTCGAAGCGATTAAACCCTTTTTCAAAGGCAATTTCAATCATTGCGTTTGCTTTAATTAATGATTCTTGTCCGTCT
Organism: Bacteroidota bacterium; assembly: GCA_040388455.1. GTDB lineage: Bacteria > Bacteroidota > Bacteroidia > 2-12-FULL-35-15 > 2-12-FULL-35-15 > 2-12-FULL-35-15. The sequence goes on along the minus strand of JAZKBX010000083.1, from coordinate 8,464 downwards.
GGCTGGAAGGCGGGTGAGTGCTCTGATGGGTGACTTTCTATAAACCCCTCCCTGTCGGACATTCCAAACATTTCTAACGTTTTGGGATTACAATCAAAGAACCCTTTTCTTGTTAACAGCATTATCGCATCGTTCGAACCATTAAAAACAGCTTCCTGCTTATCTTTACTTATCTGTAAAGCATCTTTTGCCTGTTTCGATTCAGTAATGTCGGCAAGGTACCCATGCCATAGCGTGCTGCCATCCGGCAGATTTTCCGGTTTAGAATTTCCTCGTAACCATCTTGTTCCTTTTATAGGCAAGTTTACCCTGTAATCGTAATTCCAATTTTCCAACTTCTCCATAGATGTCCTGATGGACTCCATTAAACCATCTAAATCATCCGGATGAACAAAACTATGGAGCTTAACTCCATCAAGCATAGCCTCTTCTGCAGTTATTTCACAAAGGTCCCAAATGCCTTCACTGATAAAGGGCCATAAAAGTGTTCCATCCGGGAAAAGCTGAAATTGATAAAGGGCCCCTGGAACTTGTTTTGCATATCTCGCTAACAAATCATTTTGTTCCCCTTCCTTCAAAAGGCTTTCCATCTTTTTGCGTGAAGTAATCTCGCGGGCAATACATAAAACAGAGCTCTCGGTAAGAGGAGAAATGGCTGCTTCGAAAGTAAGCACTTCATTGTTTATAGGAAGAGAATATTCCATTTGAAAGGTCTTTTTTTCTTTCAATGCCTGATTTATTGTTGATACAAATTCCTGAGTTTCTTTTTCCGGAAAAATTTCATTCAAATGTTTTCCCAATAGCTTATCGGCAGGTTTATAAAGCAGGGTAGGGTTGGTTGGTGCAATCTTTAAGTAAATTCCTTCATTACTAAGTTCAAAAATCAAATCATCCATACAGGCAAACATTCCGCGCAATTCATTTTCGGAAGACTTCAGTGCCTCTTCTGTTCGCTTACGATTGGTGATATCTTTTGTAAATAAGGTGATACCAATTACAGTGTCATCAGAAAATATAGGTCCGACATTCGTTAAGAACCATCTTGAAATTCCATCTAAGCCCAGAGACATTGTTTCATAGCTTTGGGGTGTTTTGCTTTCTTTAACTTTGGTGTGTGTGAGTTTTACAAGTTCGTGATAGTCCGGAGAAACAAAGTCATAAACGCTTCCTCCAATAATTTGTTCCCTGTTATAGCCACCACCTGCAAAATTTATGAAGGATATTTTGTCCTCCAAATCAATTGTCATAATAATATCAGTAACATTATCTACTAAGGAGCGGTATTTTTCCTGACTTTCTTTAATTTTTTCTTCTGATTTTTTGCTTTCCGTAATGTCCTGCACCATACACAAGTGAAGGTGTGGAGATTTATTACCCCTTTCGATTGAAGCGATAGATATATCTCCCCAAACAATAGACCCATCAGAATGTATATATCTTTTAGACATTTTAAAGCTCTTTAATTTGTTCTCACTCATTAACGCCTTTTCTTCTGTACCTTCCAGTAAATCATCAGGATGGGTAATGCTCATCCAATCCATTTTATTCATTTCTTCTTTACTTCGGCCAATAATTTCGGAGTATTTCGGATTAATCTCATGCATTAATCCTGTAAGAGGGTCTATTAGGGCAATACCTAAGGGAGCTTCTTCAAAAATGGTGCGGAACCGTTTCTCACTCAACATTAAAGCGTGGCCAGCTAAGCGTTCCTTGTTTGATATTTTGTATAAAAGAAAACTAAAAACACTAAAAACAACGGTAATAAGCAAGATAGAGACCCAAAAAAGATTATTAAGAACAGTATTGTCTTCTACTGTTTTTATTTTTATAAGCGTGGCAAGACCTTCATAATTCCCTTGTAATTTTTCATAAGAGGCGTCAAATGCCTGATCCAAATCTCCACCAACTTCTTCTCCTTTTGCCAGAACAATTTTATTAGCAGACTTACCCTTTCTTTTGTTGGCGACAGACCTCATTATTATTAGCATTCTTTGTTCAGCTAAAAGTTTAAGATCTTCACTGTTCAATAGTAATTGCTTTATTGTATTATAAATATCAATATTTGTTGTTTTATGGAAAACGCCCAGCTCTGTTTCTCCACCCTCTAATACCTTTTTGAACAATTGGACTGTGGAGTCTAAGCTGGCATACATTTCTGTTTCAAACACAACTTTTTTATCTCTCTTCATCGCTTTTTCGAACCAAATATGAGCGCTCTTCGATTTGTTTTTTACATGCTCGGCCAATGCAACAAGAGGTATGTTTTCATTTCTTACAGAAACGTTTTTTTGTTCTACATAAATGACTAAAAATAAAATCAATGTACCTGCTAATACTGTGTAGATAGCGTATTTTAATGGATTACTGAATTTCATGCTCTGTTTTTTAGAATGGCCGTTTTTTTTAAATCTGTTTTAGCAAGTAATCCCTGTCAATTGTTAAAATCCGGATTCATATTTTTTATTGAATATAAAATAAATGATTCAGAAGTTTAATAACTGATTTTATTGTCAGCGATTTTTTTTATAATGCTTTATTTTAGGGCTTTATAGCCTTGTACAATGTTTTTTGTTTAAGATCATGTATAATAATCTTTTTATATTTTAGCAAATTACGAAAAATTTTTGATTCATTGGACGGTCAAAGTTATAACATTGTCGCAATTTTTGGCGCTTTCGTCATGGGATTTTGCAAATTTTTAATACATCAGCAAAAAAATCATGATTTAGTAACCAACAAGGGCAAATAAATGACCGGAGTAAAAAAGTGATTAAAAACATTTAAAAAAAATAGAGTGCTCATTGACAAGGAGATGTATAAATAAATTATTTTTAGTCATAGTATTTGAATCGGCAACAAAATGAGAAATCAATCATTTTAAGGAATACAAGGCTTTTTTTTAATCATTTGTTTTTTCTTGGACTGTAATTTTTAGTAATTTCGCTGTCCTAAACATGTTTCTCCAAAAGATTATAGAAGAAACTAAACATAAAAATATGACAACAAAAACAAACGCCACAAAAGTTGAACATCATGAAGGTAGTATGTTTGATGCAGTATTAGCCAGACTTGATATTGCAGCAAAAATTTATGGTTTATCAGAAGAAGTCGCTATTGTATTAAGAAGTCCTCAAAAACAAGTAAAAGTTTCTCTTCCAATTATCATGGATAATGGAAAGATTGAAGTTTTCGAAGGTTTTAGAACTATTCATTCAACAATTTTAGGGCCATCAAAAGGTGGAATACGTTATGGCATGGATGTGTGTGATGACGAAGTAAAAGCCCTTTCGGCATGGATGACATTTAAGTGTGCAGTTGCTAATTTACCATACGGTGGAGCAAAAGGCGGTATTAAGTGTGATCCACGTAATATGAGTGTTGGAGAATTGGAGCGCTTAACAAAAGCGTATACAGTTGCACTGGCTGATGTATTTGGTCCTGATAAAGATATTCCGGCTCCTGATATGGGAACAGGTGCACGTGAAATGGCCTGGATAGTGGATGCTTACAATAAAGTATATCGTGGTAATTTTCCAGGAGTTGTAACAGGCAAGCCTGTTGGTATTGGAGGCTCTTTAGGTCGCGAAACGGCAACCGGACGTGGTGTAATGGTAGCAACTTTGGCTGCTTTAAAGAAAATGAATTTAGACCCTAAAAAAGTTACTGCAGCTGTTCAGGGTTTTGGTAATGTTGGTTTAAATGCTGCACGTTTATTGAGTCAAAGCGGAATCAGGGTATGTGCTATTGGTGATCATACTGCAACACTTTGGAACGAAAAAGGAATTGATATACAAGCTGCAATACGTTTTGCGAAAGAAAACAATAATACATTAAAAGGGTTTGCCGGTGGTGTTGAAATAAAAAACATAGAATTGCTAACCGCTAATGTTGATATATTGGTTCCTGCAGCTTTGCAGAATGTAATCACTGAAGAGATCGCAGCAAACATCAAAGCAAAATTAATTATTGAAGGTGCAAATGGCCCTACAGTTCCTGCAGCAGATCATGTTTTACAAGAAAAAGGAATTATTGTAGTTCCGGATATTTTGGCCAACAGCGGTGGTGTTACTGTATCTTACTTTGAGTGGGTACAAAACAGTTACGGACACTATTGGACAGAAGAAGAGGTGAATTCCAAACACGATACTTCTATGAACGAAGCTTTTGAACATGTATGGAACAATATGCAGCAATATAAATCCACTATGCGAATTGCAGCTTACATCACTGCTTTGAAAAAGGTTGAATTTGGTATTAAAGCAAAAGGAAAATATTAGTATGACTACTGGTTGAAATTTACTATTTCAACCAAGACCATTTCTAATAAATATTCTTGCAAAAGAATCAAAACTCCGCTCGAATTGACAATGTATATTGTTGGTTTTAGCGGAGTTTTGAATTTTAGATGGAGGCTTTAATATTCGGAGTTCGATTAATATTCAGGGCTAAAGCCTAATAATAACCGGGTGTTTAGTTAACCCCCACGTCTTAAAAGACGTGGTTACTTGTACCCCTAAAATGGTAATAAGTGCTATTTTGAGTAGCTTGCGCTTCGTTTTTTATAACCACGGTCTTCAGACCGTGGTTGAAATGTGTTTATTTTATTGGGCTTTAGCCATGATTTTTTTTTTAATCGAACTCAGGTTAATACCAACACTTGTTCCAAATTAATCCAATAATTTTATTTAAAAGGCTGTAAATCTGTTAGGTTTCTTACCCATTAACCTATTGGAATAAAATATATTGGGTGATGGTATAACTTAGCATTTATGACTTATTCGAAACAACAGGCTTCAAATCCGGTTCGTAAAAAACCTTATTCGGTTCGTTTATATAAACCAATTAGTTCACCAAATGCAATAATATGGGGGTTCATCGCTTTTTCGAGTTCGGTTTTTGTTGATGCCGGTTTAAGATCAAGCAAGTCGTCTAATACATAAACTTTGAAAAAATACCTGTGCACACCCGAAAGTGGGCACGGGCCTCCATAATTCTGGTTTCTAAAATCATTCCAACCTTCAATACCGGGGGCGCTATTTTCTTTGATCTCCTTGCCAAGTGGAATATTCCATACGATCCAATGCACCCAGGCCCTTATAGGGGCATCGGGGTCATCAATTATCAGGACCATGCTTTTGGCTTCAAATGGAATGTTTTTTATTGATAGTGGAGGGTTTATATTTTCCCCATCGCAGGTATATTTTATAGGGATCAATGTTTGGTTTTCGAATGCGCTACTTGTAATATCTAATGCTTTTAAATCTTTTGAAAGTGGAATTTCCTGTGAAATCATGTTTTTTTCGTATAAAAGGTCTTTTTTTTAATGAAAAATCGTTTTTTTGATGGTTTTACGTTCTTTTTAATAGAAACACAGATAACATTGATGTGAAAATTTTCGCTGATCTTCTTATCTTTAAAATTGGAAATTCTTCATAAAACCTTGTTTTTTTGCATAAAAAGCGTGATTTTTTAATGAAAATCGTCTTTTATGATGATTTTTACTCGTTTTCAGTAATACATAGGTTAAACGTTGACACGACCTTCAGCAATTTTCATTCATAAAAACTGAAAAATCTTATAAATACCCCATTTTTTCGTAAAAAGTGTCTGTTTTTTTCAATAGAAACCCATTTTTACTGATTTTTCATTCTTTTTTAATAACGTATATATACTCAAGCGACTTGGATTTTACTGATTTTCTATCTTAAAAATGAAAATCCTGATAAAACTGGACTTTTTTCGAATAAATGCCTCTATATTTAATGAAAAACCTCTTTTTTTGATGATTTTCATCGTTTTTTTTAATAAAACACAGATAGCTCACGAAAAATTTTCAATCTTTAATTTTTAAGCGTTTCGAGCTTTCGCAGATCAATGATTTTTATTTTACCATTGTCGGTTTCAATTAATTTTTCCACTTTGAAATCTGTAAGGTTGCGACTAACCGATTCAGGGGTTATTCCGGCAAGTGAGGAAATATTTTCTCTATACAGGGGAAAGGTGCATTCGTTTTTATCATTCATATCATATTTTTTTGAAACAAAGATCAGCGCTTCTGCTACTCGTTTCCTTGCCGAATCATAAGCGAGTTTTAATAGTTTTTCCTCCGATCCCGAAAGGTTGTTTGACAAAAGTTTTAAAAACTTCATCGACACCTCTTTATTAGCGTGTAACAGTTGAAAAAATTCCTGTTTTGGAATAATGGCAATTTCAGAATTTTCAATTGCTATTGCCGACTCCTTGTGTTTGCCTTCATCGAATAAGGAACCGTAACCTAAAAAATCGTTTTCCTTATAAATTTCAGTAGTATATTTTTTGCCCCATTCGTTGGTTTTATATGTTATTATTTTTCCGGAAACCACCAAATAAAGCACATTTGAGGAGTTTCCCTCCATAAATAACATTTCTTTTTTCTTTACTTTTTTCAGGGTTTTGTGATCGGTTAAAATATTAATATCATTTAATGTTTTAGCTGTGTCGGTATAATCAGCGGTCCCATCAGCATTGTTTTCCAAAGGCTTTCTATTCAACCTGCTTTTCTTTAATCGTGTGCTCACTACTCTCAATAGGTCATCACCGGTGAATGGTTTTGGAAGATAATCATCTGCGCCCAGATCCATCCCTTTTCTAAAATCAGCTTTCTCTGTTTTGGCGGTCATGAAGATGAAAGGAACCGTTGCCATTTCCGGGATATTCTCCAATGCACGCAAAACACCATAACCATCAAGTATAGGCATCATAATATCGCACAATATCAGATCGGGCATGTATTTGCGGGCAGATTCCAGTCCGATTTTTCCATTATCGGCTGTAAAGGTTTTATACCCGGCAGATTCCAGCAGTCTGGAAGCGTTTTCGCGAATATCAGTGTTGTCTTCAACAATAAGTATTGTGTTATTCATGGTCATGGTTTTTTTGTTTTTTTAGAATAATGGTTTGTTCGTTTTAATAATTTTCAATGATCTATTTCATTTTAAAGAGTTTATTGCTCAATAATCTGTGATAAAAGACACAATTAAAAATTTGTGCCAACTTGAAAATATACAAAACGATGAATGGAATTATAGGGAAAGGATATTAGTAAAGTCCCCAATTGTAATTGGACTAAACGGCTATTGCATGGGCATTGCAGCAGCATAATAATAATAAATTATAAATCTGTTTTGTGTATTAGAAAGGTTATTGGGGTGTATTTGAAGAAAAAAATCACCACTTTAGGAAATAAAATGCCTTCCCGGTTTATAAGTTGATGCTTTCGTACTTGTTCCGGTGAATAACTTATAGGATTAGTGTAAAATAAACAGAACTAATTCTTTATTACTTTGATCCAGGATATTTCTTCGTTTGTAAGTATCCTGATAAAGTAAATATTGTTTTCTAAACCACTCAAATCAATAGTTAACTGATTGTTGTTTTGAATTAATTTTTCCTGCATAAGTTGTCCGTGTATATTAAATAATTGAAGGGAAGCATTCTTTAATATATAGTTAAAGTTTATATAAACCAAGCCATTAGATGGAATCGGGAAAACTATAAAGTTGTTTGTTTTTAGTTTATCAATTCCGGTTGCAGTGATTGTTATTTGGTGACTGATCGTATCCCAGCTTTGGATATTATTTTCGACATATAAGTTTACGTTGTAAACGCCAGCACTTGCATAGGCATGATTTGGGTTTTGTAAATTACTTGAATTGCCATCTCCGAAATCCCAATGCCACAGAATAGAACCGGAACTATTATCTGTAAAATTTACATTTAACTGTGTTGCCAAACTGCTAAAGTTTGCAAGAGGTTTATGCTGTTTCCAGAAAAAAATGGCTGATCTGTTTACAATCGTATCCCAGTAGGCATTTCCGCCAAAACCAGTGTTCCACATTCCGTTGGTAACACCATAAAATTCGTGGCCCTGATTAGGCACAAAATAGGTTTCCTTGTCGGTTATTCCAAGGGAATCAAGCTTCAGGTTAATTTGTTTGCTGCCGTATGTATTGGGTAAAGAAGGCAAACTGAAGGGGGAACCAATATTGAAGGGGACAATTGGATCGATAGTGCCATGAACAAGGAAAACGGGTTGATTATTGGTTGGTGTTATTAAGCCTGTTGATGCAACTCCTCCCCAGAGTGACAGGACAGCGTCCGGTTCCCCATTTAAGGATAGGTTATCACCAATATTGTATCCGCCAAGGTCGGGACCGCTAAAATTGAAAGGAGCAATAATATCGGTATATGTAATTGCATTTGCCAATGTTGGTTTTTCGGATGGTTCATCCATATAAATGCTTTGCAAGCCAATAAACGCACCGGCACTGCTTCCGGCAAAGTAAATTTTATTAGGGTCGATTCCATAGGTGGCGGCATTTGCTCTAAAGTATCTCACAGCTGTTCTTCCATCTTGTATTGCCCTGTAAACGGTTCGTGTATAATGAAGAGAGGAGTTGGAAGAAGTATAAACGCCCATTCGGTA
>JAZKBX010000082.1:7192-18029 GCA_040388455.1 Bacteroidota bacterium | reverse complement strand
TGGGATGTGGATGATGCTGAAATTCCGGTTTATGGAACTATTGCGTCACAATTCAACGATCCCGGAATGAATAAATTGTACAAAGCGGTTGTAAATAAATTAGCAGAAAAAACCGGTGCTGATTTAAAATCGAATTTTGCAGTTACCGATGAGATGAGTGAAAAAATATACATCATTCCTCCTCATAGAACCCGTTATTTATCTGAAATAGCAGAGAACAACCGAGGGTACGACAAATGGGTAGATGCTCAAAAAGAAATTGCTCAGAAATTATATTCTATAAGAAAAACCATTGATAGTATTTTACCCATTACTGGTGGTAAAACTTTGTCGGGCTCATTGTCTTTGGAAAATGAAATGGTTAATTCATTAGAAAAATTATATACCGAAATTGAATTAGGTTTTGATGGACATAATAAAAAAATAATAGAAGGCTGGGCAGAGAAAGTTCAACGATATAAAAATGAGGATTTTATTTTTAAAGTTCGTGATAAAGAATTAAAAATTAAAACACATTACGAATCGCTTTCGCATATCAAGATTCCTAAGATCTCTACACCACGCTATGAAGCCTGGGGGGATATTCTGAAATGGAATTTGCAGGAAAATGTACCCGGTGAATTCCCTTATACCGGTGGTGTGTTTCCATTCAAGCGCGAAGGTGAAGACCCTACACGAATGTTTGCCGGTGAAGGTGGACCTGAGCGTACCAATACCCGATTTCATTATGTAAGTTTAGGATTAGATGCAAAACGCTTGAGTACAGCGTTTGATAGCGTTACCTTATATGGACAAAATCCGGCTATCCGGCCTGATATTTACGGGAAAATTGGTAACTCAGGAGTTTCTGTTTGTTGCCTTGATGATGCAAAAAAATTATACAGTGGTTTTAATCTTGCTGATCCTAAAACATCTGTAAGCATGACCATTAATGGTCCTGCGGCTATCCTTGCCGGTTTTTTTATGAATGCTGCAATTGATCAGCAATGTGAAATTTATATTAAAAAGAATTGTTTAGAAGATGAAGTGAGTAAAAAGATTGATGCTATTTATAAGAAAAAAAATGTTACCCGTCCTCAATACCAAGGTGAGCTTCCACAAGGTAATGATGGCTTAGGCCTTTTATTATTGGGTGTTACAGGTGATCAGGTTTTACCAAAAGATGTGTATGAAAAAATTAGGGCTGAAACTTTATCTTCTGTAAGAGGAACCGTTCAAGCTGATATTTTAAAAGAAGATCAGGCGCAAAACACCTGTATTTTTTCTACCGAATTTTCGTTGAGATTGATGGGAGATATGCAGGAATATTTTATTCAGAAAAATATCCGCAATTTTTATTCTGTTTCTATATCGGGTTATCATATTGCTGAAGCTGGCGCAAATCCGATAACACAGCTAGCATTAACATTGTCCAACGGATTTACTTTTGTTGAATATTATGTTAGCCGGGGAATGGATATAAATAAATTTGCTCCAAATTTATCGTTCTTTTTTAGCAATGGTATTGATCCTGAATATTCTGTGATCGGTCGTGTAGCGCGCAGAATATGGGCAAAAGCGATGAAGCTAAAATACAATGCAAACGAACGTTCTCAAATGTTGAAGTATCACATTCAAACCAGCGGTCGTTCATTGCATGCTCAGGAAATTAATTTTAATGATATCAGAACAACACTTCAGGCATTGTATGCAATTTATGATAATTGTAATTCACTTCATACAAATGCTTATGATGAAGCCATTACCACACCAACTGAAGAATCAGTGCGTAGGGCCATGGCAATTCAGCTGATCATTAACCGTGAATTGGGTTTAGCAAAAAATGAAAATCCTTTGCAAGGTTCATTCATTATTGAAGAATTAACAGACATTGTGGAAGAGGCTGTATTGGCTGAGTTTGACCGTATCAATGAACGTGGTGGAGTTTTAGGTGCAATGGAAACAATGTATCAGCGTGGGCAAATTCAGGAAGAAAGTTTGTATTACGAAACATTAAAACATTCAGGAGAATATCCAATTATTGGTGTGAATACTTTCCTTTCATCAAAAGGATCTCCAACCATTATTCCGAATGAGGTAATTCGTGCAACAGAAGAAGAAAAACAATATCAAATATCAATGCTTTCTGAACTGGAGAAAGGTTCTGCCGATAAAGCACCGGCATTGTTACGTGATTTGCAAACCGTTGCTATTCGTAATCAAAATATGTTTGAAGGTTTGATGGAGACAACTAAATATTGTTCTTTAGGACAGATCACGAATGCACTTTTTGAAGTGGGTGGACAGTATAGAAGGAACATGTAAGATACTAATAACGAATGATTACGAATTTACGAATCTATGTTTGTTATTGTCTAATTTTTGATTGTGAAATTTATGTTAAGTTTTTATGAATAAAAAATGAATTAGTTCAGAGATTAGTAATCAGATTATATATTTAAAATTATGAAAAACAATCACGAAATAGATTTTAAAATTTTAGGAGAAGAATTACAGTGTGTAGAGATCGAACTGGATCCTAGTGAAACAGTGATTGCTGAAGCTGGCAATTTTATGATGATGGATGATGGTATTCAGATGGATACCATTTTTGGTGACGGATCTAAGCAGCAAAGCAGTTTTATGGATAAACTTTTTTCGGCCGGTAAACGATTACTGGTTGGTGAAAGCTTATTTATGACCGCGTTTACGAATATTGGTAATTTTAAAAAGCGCATTTCTTTTGCTTCTCCTTATCCAGGGAAAATAATTCCAATGGACTTAAGTAAATTAAATGGAAAACTTATTTGTCAGAAGGATGCTTTTTTATGCGCTGCCAAAGGTGTTTCAATCGGAATTGAATTTCAAAAAAAGTTAGGAACAGGATTATTTGGTGGTGAAGGTTTTATCATGGAGAAATTAGAAGGTGATGGAATGGCCTTTGTTCATTCAGGTGGAATGGTGATTGAAAGAAAACTGTCTCCCGGGGAATTAATTAAAGTTGATACCGGTTGTATAGTGGCCTTTACGTATGATATTACTTACGACATTCAATTTGTTGGTGGAATAAAAAATACAATTTTCGGTGGCGAAGGTTTGTTTTTTGCAACAATAAAAGGTCCGGGAACAGTATGGATACAATCATTACCAATAAGCCGTTTAGCGGGACGTATGATGGCTTATGCAAATAATGGAAAAGAAGAGGGAAGTGTATTGGGGGGAATAGGAAGAATTTTTGATGGAGATAACAGATAAAATTAAAAGATTTAAATCTTGCTCTTTAAAACAGTTCCAGTTGTTGAATTTCACCGGGTCTGCGAAAAGCGGTAAGATCATATTCAAATCGATCACGGCCGGAGAGATGTTTTTTTACTGCCATTTTAAACAATTGTTTAATTGATTCGGCAATTTTGCCTTCACCACCCATTCGTGTGCCAAAACGGCTATCGTTCATTGTTCCGCCATGTACTTCAGCGATCTGATGCAATACTTTATCAGCACGGTCTGGAAAGTTTTTGTGGACCCAATCAGTGAAAATTTCTTTTACGGAGCCATTCAATCTTACAATACTATAACCAGCTGTTACAGCACCATGATCAGCTGCAGCTTCAATTAATTGTGGTATCTCATCACTGTTCAGTCCCGGAATAATAGGTGCTGTCATTATGCCTGTAGGAATTCCTTCTCTGTTCAATTGTTCAATTACTTTCAACCTGTTTTTTGATGTAACAGTTCGAGGTTCCATTTTTAAACGCAAATCTTCCCGTAAACTAGTGATAGAAACCATTACGTGCACTAATTTTAATTTTGCCATTTCCTGCAAAATATCGATGTCGCGTAAGATCAAATTATTTTTAGTGATCATTCCAACAGGATGGCGAAATTTTAAAAGCACTTCTAACATTTGACGTGTGATCTTCAGTTTTCGCTCAATGGGTTGATAACAATCAGTATTCCCCGAAAACATGATTGGCGACACCACCCAGTTTTTGTTCATTAATTGTTTTTCCAGTAATTGTGGAGCATTGGGTTTTGCAATAATTTTACGTTCAAAATCTAAGCCGGCACTGTATCCCCAATATTCATGTGTATTGCGCGCATAACAGTAAATACAGCCATGTTCACAGCCCTGATACGGGTTCATGGAATACATTGCAAATATGTCAGGACTCTTTACTTTATTAACTATTTTTTTAGGGTGCTCAAAAAGTATTTGCGTTTTTTCATCACTTAATAAAGGCTCATCAAGCATTTCTTGATGTTCTTCTACGTATCGATTTTTTAAATACTTGTTTGAAGTGTTTATTTGAGAGCCTCTGCCTTTAAAATAGTTTGATTTTTCTTCATTTTCGTCCATACTCAAATATACGAAATTGGTAAGAAATTAAAAAGCAAAATACCTTTTCAATAAAATATTATCTTTACTCTACAATATTTTTTTTACCATCCTTTTAATATTTTTTTAAATATAATAAACCCATAAAATGAAATTTTTTATTAAACTACTTATCCTGTTTAGTGCCGTATTGTTTTCTGAATGTATTCAAGCAAAAAGTTTCCTACAAGATTCTTTGTCTGCTATATCCCATCAACATACGCCATTGGAAATACTTTCAGGTAGTGGCGATGATTCAATAGTGTGTTATAAAAGTTCACATCGCAATGTTTATTTTTTGATAACAGCATTAATTATTGTGATCGCATTAATAGCGATCAAATTACTTTTATTAAATAAAAGAACTACTAAAATATTGAAAAGACAAAATTTAATTATTGAGGAAAAGAATAAGAATATAACAGACAGTATTAATTATGCAAAGCGCCTGCAAAATGCTATACTTCCATCAGTTGAAATGATCGATAAAATTTTACCCGAATATTTTATTTTATATATGCCAAAGGATATTGTAAGCGGGGATTTTTATTGGGTTTCGCACTGTAATAATAAAATTATTATTGCTGCTATTGATTGTACCGGACATGGTGTTCCTGGCGCATTATTGAGCATTGTAGGGCATAATGCTATTAACCAAACCGTTAATGAATTAGAGATTACACAACCTTCGGAAATATTAGTTTCAATGAACGTCATTATTAAGAAAATTTTAAATCAAGATAACGGAACGGAAATAAAAGATGGAATGGATATGGCACTGTGTACCTATGATAAAATGACCGGTATACTTGAATATTCTGGAGCGAATAATCCTTTGTATGTTATTTCAGAAAAAAAAATAAATGTAATAAAAGCTTCGAAACTAACTGTAGGAAGTATTCAGGAGCAAATAACCAATTCCCCTATAAATCATTCGATACAATTAAAAAAAGGAGATTGTTTTTATATTTTTAGTGATGGTTATGCAGACCAGTTTGGTGGGGCAAAGAATAAAAAATTTAAAACAAGTAATTTGCAGAAACTTTTATTATCATTGAATGATTACCCTATGGAAATACAGAAGAAAATGATTTGTGAGGAATTTAATAAATGGAAGGGTAATAACGAACAAGTGGATGATGTTTTATTAATTGGAATAAGGGTGTAATGGCTTTGGAAAGAATAAAAACGAATTTACATATCTGTGTTTGGTTGCCTTCTAATTGCCCTCTTTCCCTTTATTTAATGATCTTTCCGATTGTTTTAATAATAATTTCCAAATCGGTTCTGATGCCTTGTTCATCAATGTATTTCAAGTTTAGTTTTAATTTAGCCGGCATTATTTCTTCAATATACACTTGTTCCGGATTTTTTGCTTTACCTAATAATTCGTTTTCATTGCTGTATTCAATGCTTGCATAATCAGTAATGCCTGGCTTTACACTGAGCACTTGTTTTTGTTTTTCATTGTATAAATCAACGTATTTGCGTACTTCAGGACGGGGGCCAACTAAACTCATATCACCAAATAATACATTAAGCAATTGTGGTAATTCATCAATTTTATATTTACGAATAAAATATCCCATTCGTGTTATCCGGCTATCCCGCCCTCCAACTGTTAGCAATCCTTTTTTATCGGCTCCGGTCCGCATGGATCGGAATTTGAATAGATAAAAATCAATGCTATTTTTCCCTACTCTCGCTTGTTTATAAAACACTCCACCGGGAGAATCAATTACTATCAGTAATCCAATAATTATAAAGAATGGTAGCAGAATCACTAATCCGATGGAGGAGAAAAAAATATCGAATATCCGTTTAAGCATTTTGTTTTTTACCGCAAAAACGCCATGGCGCAAAGCGAATTGTTGTGAAACTAATTTTCTTTTAATAAAAAATTGGTAGAAAATACTCTGTGTCTTTGTAGTACAAATTAACCAAGCACTTTTTTAACTGATACAGTCACCGCATTAATAACGGTTTTTACCAAGTCATCATTCAAATCATAAAATACAGGTAAAGAAATTTCGCGTGAATAGTTATCATACGTTACCGGATAATTTTTAATATCATACCCTAGGTTTTTGTAAAAGCTCATCATTGGCACCGGAATAAAATGAACATTGACAGAAACATCATAATCAAAAATTTCTTTAATTATTGCATCTCGCTGTGCCTCGCTAATTCCTTTTATTCGTAATGGATATAAATGGTAACAGGATGTTTTATCATCTGTTTTATATTCCGGTAATTGTGCCCATTCTAATTTTGAAAATGCGGTATCATATTGTTCAAATATATGCTGGCGCACTTTTAATGTATCATTATCATAACGTTCCAATTCCACTATACCGATAGCAGCCATGATATCTGTCATATTACATTTGTATCCGGCTTCAACCACATCATAGCGCCAATTACCTTTAATTGTTTTAGCCAGTGCATCTTTATCTTGTCCGTGTAGTGTTTTTACACATAACGTTTTATAAACTGCTTCATTATCAAATGGTGCAGGCAAATTTAAAGCTATAGCACCACCTTCGGCAGTTGTTAAATTTTTAACAGCATGAAAAGAAAAAACAGAAACATCAGTTAAAGAACCCGCTCTTTTCCCTTTGTACCAGGCCCCAAATGAATGTGCTGAATCTGATAAAATTAAAACTCGATCCAGTATTTTTTGTTCATTGGTTTGAGGAACAAATTGGGCTTTATGTTTAATAACCAAAGCATTCAATTGATCGTAATCGCAACAATGTCCGGCAAAATCAACTGGCATAATTACCTTCGTTTTTGAAGTAATTGCTTTCTCGATATTAGAAATGGAGATATTAAAATCATGTGGATTAACATCTACAAAAACCGGTGTGGCACCGCAATGTATCACCACATTGGCAGTTGCACAATAGGTATAAGCAGGCAAAATTACTTCATCACCTTCTTTCACTCCAAACCAACGCAACATTATTTCGAGGCCAGCTGTTGCACTATTTAAACATAATGTAGTTTGGTTGCCACAGTATTTGGTTAATTCTTTTTCAAATAATTTAGTACGCGGTCCGGTGGTGATCCATCCTGATTTAAGTACTTTGGTTACTTCATCTATTATTTTTTGATCAATACGTGGTGGTGAAAATGGGATCATATTAGTTAGTTATTGGTTGATAGTTGTTAGTTGATAGTTTTTAGTTGTTGGTTGTTAGTTTATAGTTTTTTGTCCTTGGTTCTTGGTAATACTGTAACATAATAATGAATAAAAAAACGCATAAAATATAACGCCTGCTTGTGTTTCAAGCATGGATTCAACTGAGAAATTAATGCCAGTAATAATAATAAAGGCAGCAAATAAAAATGCTTTTTCTTTAAATGAAAAATAAAATGGCACTATAAAACAAAGCAAAAGAACGATAAAACCAAAAACTCCTAATGCTATAAAGGTGTTCAGAAATTGATTGTGCGAATTTAGTTTATTTTCATATTCCGAGATCATTCCTTTTTCCAAATATTTTTTCAGCATTTTATCTTTGGCATCACCAGTTCCAGCACCGACCCAGAAATTATCTTTAATAATTTCTGTAGCAGCTTTCCAAACTAAGATCCTGCTTCCTGTACCATCAGTACTTGTTGTTATTTTCTTATTTTCTTCATTACTTCCTTTTATTGTTTCTGTAATAGTTGATAATTGTGGAATCCTGGTTGAAAAACGAGGTTTAAAATAAATATTAAAAAAAGTGAATGCCCCAATTAACAAGGTAACCATTAACAATGCAAGTACAGTTCGTTTTTTTATAACAAGCCATCTAAAAAAATAAAGAACAAATAAAAGCAATCCGATCCAGCCTGCTTTAGAGCTCAATAACAATATAAATAGCGTTAATAAAAAAATAGCTGCAATCGATTTCAAATTTAATTTCAACTCATCTATATTAACCAAATGAAGAATGGAGAATAATGCAAAAACACAATACATGGAAATATAACTTGGATGCAGAAATACGGATAGATCAGTATAATAAAAATAGCTTGCTCCCAGATCATAAGGAATTCCATATAATTCAACATAAACAGGTTTGAAAAAACGGTATGCAGCCCATATAAAACAGACCATTGCATTCAAAATAGAACCCAAAATAAAGAATTTTAAATATTTATTGATATTGCTTTTTAATGTTTGAGAATGGGCTGAAAAAACAAGAGGAAATATTAAAAAGGACAATTTTGTTTCAATAGTTTCAAATCCAACTTTTGTATTTTGGGTGTACAACATACCCAGCAAATAAATAAGGTATAAGAGAATCATTAAAAGTAAAGATGGATTATTCAAATTGTTTTTTATTCCTTGAATAATCAATTTGGGAGCTGAAAGCCAATTAAGCAGTAACAATACGATAACCGGAGCAATGATGGGCGGATAACCAGAAAGTAAAAAAGCTATTACGCCTGTAAGGAATATATGTGCGCGCTCATTGAATTTAAGTAGTGTCATTATTAGATACCTGTTACAATGGAGTAATTACTTGAAATTAATGCTTTGTCATAATAATTTTCAAAATTTACTCCCGCTAAATAAAGTTTTTTATCAATACTTCTGCTATCACCAACAACCTTTGCCGGATTTCCTACAATCACGGAATAGTCAGGAAAGCTGCCTTTTACAATGCTTCCTGCACCAACTATGCATCCTTTACCAATAGAGGTTCCTGAGAGGAAAACGCATGAAGCACCAATAAATGAATATTCTCCAATTTTTACTCCTGCAATTATATAACCAGGTCTTTCATTGGCAGGAATGTCAATAAATTTCTCTCCTAACAAACGAATTGAATTTTGACTACTATGCGTGTATATGCATGAATGGGAGGCGATATGTACACCTTGTTCTATTTCAATTCCGCCTATGCCATCTAACAAACAATAGTGGCCGATCCACACATTGTTTTTAATATTGATATTCTTTTTGTCAACGAGTTTAACGGAAGAACTTATCCGGGTTTTATTATAGAATTTTTTTTCTTTTGAATTATAAAATCCGTAAACCATAAATGGCTTTTTGAAAAAAGCCAGCATATTTAAAAATAGTGAAATGAAGAAACCCAGTGGTGATAAGTATATTTTTCTAAACATGGTCTACTCTTTATTTGTTGCAAATATACTTATAATAAAGTTTCGCATTTTCGGGTGTATAGTTAAAAGATGCTTTACGCGAATTCTCTTTAAAATTAGCCAGTTCGGTATTATTTTGAGATAGATAAAGAATAAAATCAGCTATTTTCTGAACATCCGGTTTATCGAAAACACGGCCACAATGGTGTTTTTCTATCAGTATCCCCAATTCTGATTCGGTTGATGATAATGCTAATATTGCAGAGCCCACGGCCATCATGTAATAGGTTTTACTTGGGACGGAGATACTTTCAGCTCCCTGGCTTAAGGTGACGATTCCAATATCAGCGCAACTTAGGGAGTAAGGAAGCACCTCTTTATCCTGATAGGGTAGAAGTAAAACATTTTTCAGGTTCTTTTCTTTAACACTTTGATCAATTTTAGCTTTTTTTACTCCATCCCCAATTATTACAAAATGGATATGGGGATTGTTTTTTAAAATTTCGGCAGTGTCAACAATTGATTCAATATCATGGGTCATTCCCAAATTCCCTGAGTACATTACTACCAGTTTTTCTGTTAATTGATGTTGAATTGCAAAGGAGTTTTCTGTTTTAGAAATAGGTTTTAAGAAATCAGAATTTACCCAGTTTGGAATGATAATTACCTCTTTTTTAGTGTATTTTTCTATGGCTGAAACCAAATGTTTACCAAGAGTAAAAATAGTTGCAGCATTATCAAAGCAACTGGTATTCAGCTTTTTCCATGTGCGGATTATCTGAGATGATTCTTTTAAAGCACCAAAATTAATTAAAACATCCGGGTATAGATCCCAAATGATAAGATGATAGTTTTGATTACGGACTTTTTTAAAAAATAAACCTATGAATAGGATAAAAGGGGGAGTTGTAACTAAAATCAATTCTTTCTTTTTGCTTGAAAAAAGGACGTAAAAAAAAGAAAGAACAGTAAATAAACTCCAGGTAAATAAGCGCTTAACAGTTGACGTACTATTGTGTTTTATAAAAGAAGTAACTTTTATTTTCGGATCTAAGGCTTTGTAATTACTTTCTACAATACCTGTGATTAAATGTATTTCCGCACCTTGATCAGAAAATTCGTTTAGAATATCGATAGATAATTGTCGCGTTACCTGAACTATATATATATACTTTTTTGAACTCATTAACTTCAATTTGACAATTTGATAATGAAGGATTTTAATTCTCAGATTAGTACATTTTTCAAATTTTAAAATTTCTTTTTATTTCCCTTTATTTTTAGCGATCAGTTTTTTTGTGTTAAACACATTATAACGATAAACAGTTTTTATAAGGTATTTGATCTTATTTTTTATTCCTGAATTATTAATTAAAGTAA
>JAZKBX010000082.1:0-7092 GCA_040388455.1 Bacteroidota bacterium | reverse complement strand
GTTTTTATAAGGTATTTGATCTTATTTTTTATTCCTGAATTATTAATTAAAGTAAAATCTTTTAAAGGAATATTAAATTCAGCATCAATTTGTTTTACGATGTTCTCATTTTCGTTCAACTCTTTGATATATGGAACATAAAGATTATTAACTACGGGCATTGTAGGGTGTCGCCAGCCCAGATCAACAATATCATTTTTAAAGAAACGGACATGATGGAAATGATAAAAGACAGCTTCGAATTTTGAATTATCCTTTTTATTAATAAAAGTTATTTGGTTGCCTTTTCTTTCTACAAATGGGTATTGTTCAACATTCCAGGAAGCTAAGCCTCCTCCAAGGTGCTGCAAAACATGTACTCCTTTAAAACGGTTTGTCCAATCGTCAAGATATTTCTGATCACCAAATTTCCCGTCTTCATAACGATCGTAGCACCATTCAATGCAGGCATCACGCCACCATTTTAATGCTTCCAGGCCTTCTATATTATTTACAAAAGTTATAAATTGAACGCAATAAATACCGGACGAAGTAGTTCGGTTAAATTTTGGCGGATAACGATGTTCTGTTATAAGTATTGATTTATCGCTCATTTCGTCAAATAACAATTTGGGATTTTGGTAAAAATATAGATCGGCATCAACGTAGGTACAGCTTGGAACATTGTATTTTTCAATAACATAAAGTATGGTTGAAGAAGTTGATGTCCAGCAATATTCAGCTTTTGTTCTGGTTGGTTTTACTGCTAACAGTTTATCATCTTCAAAATCTTTTAGCGAAATAATTGTTGCCTTTTTAAGATTTAATTTGGTTAAAATATCAAAACTGGCATCATCAAAAGCGAAAATATACAGATGAAAATCATCGCATGTTTTTTCTAAAGATCGATACATGGTCAAGCCCCGGGTGAGGTAAAAACTATCAAATAAGGTGCAAAAGTTATACATTGATAAGTTTTTTTTAATGGTTTTTTAGTTGTTTAAACCAGCCAGGTTTTGATTTAAAATTTATTCATTACTTCTGCCACCCTCTGAACATTATCTTCCGTATGAAAAAATGAAATTGGTAAACTCAATGTTGTATTGTGAATTTCTTCGCTGATTGGGAATTGTTGATTTTTAAAAAGATCTTTTAAAGCCACTTGATTATTAGGCGAAACAGGATAATGTATTTCTGTTTTAATATTATTTTTTAATAAATATTCTTTTAATTCATCACGTTTTGGATGACGGATATTGAATATGTGATATACATCGAAATAATTTTCATCAACTACAGGCTTAATAAAATCAGCTTTCAGATCATTCAAATAAATGGAGGCAAGTTTTCGCTTGTGACTATTTATTTCATCCAAACGTTTTAATTTAATCGAAAGGAAAGCGGCCTGTACTTCATCGAGACGGGAGTTATAACCAACTAACTCGTTATAATATTTTTTATCAGAGCCGTAATTTCTTAATCTGCGAATTGTTTTTGTTAAATCAGTATCGTTACAAACAATAGCTCCTGCATCGCCAAGAGCGCCTAAATTTTTTGTTGGGTAAAAGCTGAAAGCACCAAATTCTCCAAATGTGCCTGTGTGCTTGTTTTTATATGTTGCACCGTGAGATTGAGCACAATCTTCAATTAATTTCAGATCATATTTTTTACAAAGTTCCATAATAGGCTCCATATCACATGATTTTCCATATAGATGAACTACAACAATGGCTTTTGTTTTTTTATTGATACTTGCTTCAATTTTTGCCGGATCAATATTATAAGTTTCTATCGATGGTTCAACAAGAACTGGTATCATATTAGTTTGAAGGACACTTATTATTGTTGCAACATAGGTATTAGATGGAACTATTATTTCACTTCCAGCTTCAAAGTTAAATGCAGCAATAGAAAGGGTTATAGCATCAAGCCCTGAAGCTACACCTATACAATTAGAAGCCTTATTATATGCAGCAAATTCAGTTTCGAATTTTTTTACATTTTCTCCCAGAATGTACCAGCCGGATTTTAAGAAAGACTTAAAACCTGAAATATATTCTTCGTGGAATGGCTCATTTAATAGTGCCAGATTTTCATATTCAATCATTGTATTTTTCATAGATATAATCACTTTGTTCGAAATATTCTGATGCAAGAACCATTAATATCGCATCTTCTGAGAAACTGTGCATTTGATGCCAATCTTTTGGTTCTAGGATTAAACATTTGTCGGGTGAATCCAGTACAAATTCTTTTTTCTCTTCATTATCGTTATTGAAAATGGTGCAAGTTCCTTTAATACATATTGCGGCTTGAATTGTCTTTACATGGCGGTGTCCGCCACGCACTGAATCATCTACACCATAAATATAAAAAATGCGCTTTATATCAAAAGGAACTACTTTTTCAATAACGGTAAGATTACCGCGTTTATCAATAAATGTTTTTAAATTTAAAAGGTATGCCATAGAATTTGAAAATTGCTCAATTTGATAGTTTGAAAATTGGTTTTGTCAATAAAAACAAAATTAACCATATTATTTGTGAAATCTGAGGCCCATCTATTTTTGTTTTCTTTTAAAAAAGTATGCTTTTAATGCCGCTTTATTAAGGTTCATTCTTTCCGGTGATTCAAAATCAAAAATCAGATCATAATGATTAGATAAATATTTTACTAATTTTTGTTCATTAAGTATCCTGCATGGATATTTAGCTTCATATATGTTTTTAGGCACCTTCTGAATGGTTATTCTATCTTCACCTTCAGTGAGTATAGGTGTACGGTCAATAATAATATATTCGATGTTTTTTGAAATAATGTCATCCAAAAATAAATATGGATCGTCCAAATATTGAAGCACTGAAGCCAACAGTAAAACATCAATTTTATACTTTTCCATGCAACTGTTTACATCATAGAAAAAATGTAAATTATTATCTGCAAAAGATTTTAGCCCTTCTTTAACAAAATGTGGCTGTTCTACAATGCACCAGTTAAACTCACTGATGTCCTTAAAAATATTTTTATTCTGGTAATAACTGCTTCCTAATGATCCTCCAAAATCGAGAACATTAAGTTTTCCATTGTTTTTTAGCGCAACGATACTTAAACCCGATAAAAGAGGCTGGGAATACTGGATCTTATCAAATAGTACCGAATCTCTCTCAAACACAGCTTCTCCATTTTTTACTTTTAATAAAGATTCCTTTACTTTATTGAAAATAATGTCACTGTCATAGCCGGAACATTTTTTTTCGGCTTCTTCCCATGTAGAATAATTCCCGTTCCATCCATAGAAGAAGCCTGTAATGTATTTTAATAAAACCGGGGGAATTAATTCTTTAAGCATTGATCTAAATTATCGACTATTTTTATTTTTTGTTCTTTAACACATATATATTTCCAAAATACAAATCATTGTTTTTAGGCAAGACATAAGCAATCAATCCAAGTAAATTATTTACAAAGGAAAACGGAATTATCAGTCCCCAGGCCAAATAACCGGGCAAATATTTTTTAAAAGTGGTATATAAATAACTGTTGATCAATAAAAAGATCAATCTGAAATCAGTTAAATATTTTTTATGCTCAACGATCTCAAATCCATGTTTATCAAACATGTGTTTTAATCCAAAAGAAGAATAACGCGCAAAGTCGTATGGTTGTTCATGTTCACCCCATATAAAAGGAATTGTAACCAAACAATTTCCTCCTGGTTTTACAACTTTGCTAATTTGTTTAAAAAAGGTATCAGGATTAAAAACATGTTCCAACACTTCAAAAAATACTAAAGAATCAAAGGTGTTTTCTTCAAATGGGAACGTCTCTCCATCATAAAAAACATCAATATACTCACGTTGGTGTTTGTGGCCCGATTGTTCAATATCCATCCCAATATAGGTGGTGACCTTATTGAATAAGCCTATATAAGGTTTGCTGCCACTGCCGACATCCAATGTTTTTCCGGAAACAAATTTGGAATATTTTTTAACATTTATATACATTGCACTTCTTCCTAAAAAAAACGGGTTTATGAAAAAACCAATCAAGCCAGGTCGAAAAAATTGTTGCAATAAATAATATTTTATTTTCATCATACTAATTCAATTTTTTATCAAATTTTTTAAACTCGATATTATGATAAATTTAGTTTTAAAAATTAATTATGCCTTGAATAAATGAATATTGAATCATTCTCCCAAGGTAAGGTAATTAATTGGGTGTTTGTTTTTTTATCAGAAAGATGGTCGAATATTTTATAATTATTCTCAGCTGAAAGCAGCAAAAAACAAATTTTATTTTTTTCTTTTAAAGCGGATTTATTGTAAGATTGAATAAAAAACTCTTTTGGAGAAATACCTGAATCATACCAGGCATAGCCGATCAGTTTTTTATTAAAAATATAGCTAAGCCCAATGAGTTGGCTGGAAGTGAATAATGCATCCGGATTCTCATTCTCTATAATCGGTTGCAGCGTTTTTATTGTATTCATCAATTGTTTATCAATAAAAATAGTTTCATTTGTAGATTGAATTTTTAAAGGTTCAGTTTGTTCCCATAAATGCCCATTAATTTTATAGGGGTCAACAACCAATCCTGTAAAAACGTCAAAGGTTGACTTTACCGCTAATGTAATCAGAAGAATAGAAATGCTAATATTAAGGTTGAATTTTTCTATTCCTGAAAAAGTGTAAATCAAATAGATAAACAAAAACCAGGTATTTAGAAAAAATAAAATTTGAACATGCAAAAAGTTGCCGGTTCCTAAAGCACAAATAAAAGGGAGAAACAATAAGGAAAGTACAACAAAAGCCTTTTCCAGAAAATGATCTGTATTAATTACTGCTTTGGTTTTTGTGGAAATATACAGGATGGAAAATAAAAAAAGTAGAGCAATGTAAATTAATGGAGCGGTTGAATTATGTTTTGATCCAGACAAAAAATAACCTTGTTTATAAAAAGAATATATCATGGATAATATTACGAAAAGTAGCAGGAACCTTCCAACAGGCTTGATCTTGGTGAATCGATTTTGGATGGAAATAACAAAGGCGATAATTAAGTAAAATAAGCCGGGAACATAATTTACAAGGTGACAGCTCCAAAAATCTAAAAATCCAATTTTATAATTATAAAGTACATAATTTATATCATGAGTGTAAAATTTTGAAATAAAAGTTATAACATAGGTATACTCATTCAATACTTGAATTGGAGAGGTTGGAAAGCTTATAAGAGAGAATGAAAGGATAGCAAAAAATGAATATGTTATTATATTCAAAAACGAAAACCATCGTATTTGCTTGAAGAGGAGAACCTGAGCACAGATAAACAGAACTGAAAGTAGCAGTGTGGTGGGTATCTTCACAAAAAACTCAAGACCACTAATAATGCCCAGAGCGCCACTTATTATAAGGTTCTTTTTTATATTTTGTGAATTGGTGAAAGCTAGGAAGATGAGTCCTAAAAATAGATTTCCGAAAATTAACGTATAGTGATTATAGGACAATGCCTGAGGCCCCAGGCCATAGCCGGCAAAAGTGCCAATTATACCAAATAAACTTAAAGAGATGAGTGTAGTTCTCTCATTAGCCTTTTTTACGATATTGAACTTTTTCAACAATCCAAAGAGCGTATATGATAAAAATACGCTTCCTGCAATGGTTAAAAGTAATCTTGCCAACCTGAAAAAGATAATTCCGGATCCGATGTATGATAATGTATTATTGGTTAAATAATGAAAGGCCGAAAGCCAGAATGGGAATTCGATCAGGTTATTGTAGCCGGTAATATAGTACCCTTCATCCGACAAATTGAAGCCCTTATTCATCGACCATATTATTATTATAAGGCTAATGAAGGTTGCAAAAAGAAGGAAAAGGAGTAGGTGTTTTTGTTTTAACATAAAAATTACAAACTTATGAATTGACCTTATTTAATTCGTTTTTAATGATTTCATCCATTAATTTGGTCCGGTTTTCAATTGAATGTTCTGTTAATGTCCTTTTTTGACCCGCTTTCGCAATTTTTTCTCTTTCTAAAGGATTATCAATTAACCATTTTACTTTTTCAATACATTCTTCAACTGATCTGTAGGTAATAATTTCTTTACCGGGTTCAAACAGGTCAGTAATATTGTCTTTCCAATCTGTTACTAAGCAGGTTCCAACTCCGGTTGCCTCAAACAGGCGAATGTTACCGGCACATTTATCAGCAACTTCACCATGTATGTTAAAACAAATTTTTGCTTTTGAAAGTAATTTAAACATCTCGTAGCCAAATACAGGAGGCTTGGAACTCTTTAATAATTCTTTAGAATAATTTTTTATCGGCACATCTCCATAACCTTTATTATTATTGAGAACAGGTATTTTCTCAATTAAAAAATTCAGGCGCAACTTTTTTAAAAGGTTAATGATAGTGTACATGCTTTTTTTAACAAAGATTCTTTTTCCAGATTCCAGATTGCAGTATAGATCCATATCAATTCCCGCTTTGAGCATCTTTTCGATATATTCAATTCTGCTTTTATGAAATCCGGAGCCTGCATATAAAGACCCGGAAAATAAAAAATTTGATACGGGGTGGTTATTATTGTTATTTAAATTGTTGAGGATAGAGGCTTCAAAGCCATGATATAATAAATAAGAATTTACTCCAAGTTTCGCCAGTTCATTTTTCAAACAAGGTATGCAAGTGAACATTATATCGAATAACTTGAATTTTTCGGCAGTTACAGAGTTATAAGGAGCGCAGATATGGCCGATCAATAATTTTATGGATGGTACCTGCTTCAATAAAATTGCCTTCCAATCCTTATTTATTATCGAAAAATCATCGATCCAAACTACTTCAGGTTTGTAGAATTGCAGCTGCTTAATAATTAATTCCTGTGATGTAATTTCCGGTGATAAATTATTTTCTTTTTTCCAGGTGGATTGTAAAATTTCAGCATTTGAAATAATATCAAATGCCTGTACGCCTATTTTATTGAGGTTTTTGGTATAGGAGCTTGCTATTTCAAAGGAGTCGTTTACTAGCAGGTTGTATTGTTCGGTATATGATTTTAAATGGACATCAGGGTTCTGTAAATAAAAGTTTTTTATAAACTG
>JAZKBX010000081.1:50330-63224 GCA_040388455.1 Bacteroidota bacterium | reverse complement strand
CAATCGAAATAAATTTATTTTGTGATTGTGCATTTTTATTTTGTTCACGCACCCTATCGTAATCTTTCGTCACTTCGATCATGAACGCATCACGCAATTCATCAGAAATTAAACTACTTGCAACAGGTACCGATTTACTTGCATCATTCACATGAACCACCGGCCCTGAATAATGCTGAGCAACTTTCACAGCAGTATGTACTTTTGAAGTGGTAGCACCACCTATCAGCAAAGGAGTTTTAAATCCTAGGCGTTCCATTTCTTTTGCAACGTGTACCATCTCATCCAATGATGGTGTGATCAATCCACTTAAACCAATGATATCTACATTTTGTTTTTTTGCTTCTTCCAAAATTTTATCAGCAGAAACCATTACACCTAGATCGATGATCTCGTAATTGTTACAGGCCAATACTACACCAACAATATTTTTTCCAATATCGTGAACATCGCCTTTTACAGTAGCCATTAATATTTTCCCAGCATTTTGCCGGCCATCACCAACAATGCCGGCTAATTTATTTGCTTCCTTTTCGGCTTGCAGATAAGGTTCTAAGTATGCAACGGCTTTTTTCATTACACGTGCACTTTTTACTACTTGTGGTAAAAACATTTTTCCACTTCCAAATAGATCACCCACCACATTCATTCCATCCATCAAAGGACCTTCGATAACATGCAAAGGGCGGCCAAGCTTTAATCGTGCTTCTTCCGTATCCACATCAATATGTTCGACCAGACCTTTTACCAAGGCATAGCTTAAACGTTCTTCAACAGTGCCTTTACGCCATGCTTCATCTTTCTCTGTTTTTTCTTTGGTAATACCTTTTAACGATTCGGCATGATCTACCAATCGTTCGGTAGCATCATCTCTCCTGTTCAATAACACATCTTCAACAAGCTCCAGTAATTTTTTGTCGATATCGTCATACACCTGCAATTGCGCTGGGTTTACAATACCCATATCCATTCCTGCTTTTACTGCATGGTATAAAAATGCACCATGTATGGCTTCACGCACATGATCATTACCACGGAAAGAAAAAGAAACGTTACTTACACCGCCACTTACTTTTGCATACGGTAAATTTTCTTTGATCCATTTTGTAGAATTAAAAAAATCAAGTGCATTCAACCGATGCTCTTCCATTCCGGTTGCAACCGGAAAAATATTGGGATCGAAAATAATATCCTGTGGAGGGAAACCAACCTTATCCACTAAAATATCATAGGCACGTTTACAAATATCTTTTCTTCGTTGTAAGGTATCTGCCTGGCCTGTTTCATCAAACGCCATCACAATTACAGCGGCACCATATTGTTTTACTTTATGGGCACATTCAATAAATTTTTCTTCACCTTCTTTCAAAGAAATAGAATTTACAATTGCTTTCCCTTGCACGCATTTTAAACCTGCTTCAATTACGCTCCACTTAGAAGAATCGATCATGATAGGCACCCTGGAGATATCCGGTTCTGCAGCGATAAGATTTAAGAACTTTGTCATGGCTGCTTCGCCATCCAACATCCCTTCATCCATA
The DNA here is from genome assembly GCA_040388455.1 of Bacteroidota bacterium. Taxonomy (GTDB): domain Bacteria; phylum Bacteroidota; class Bacteroidia; order 2-12-FULL-35-15; family 2-12-FULL-35-15; genus 2-12-FULL-35-15. Next base: position 61,683 of record JAZKBX010000081.1, on the reverse strand, counting down.
TTCACATCAATTACCTGTGCACCACCATCCACCTGATCTTTTGCAATAGAAAGGGCTTCTTCGTAATTTCCTTCATTGATCAAACGAAGGAATTTTTTTGAGCCCGTAACATTTGTACGCTCGCCAACATTTATAAAATTACTTTCCGGAGTAAGCGTAAAAGGCTCTAATCCGCTCAGGTGCATCAATGTATCGGCTTTGGGCCTTTTACGTGGTGTGGCCAACTTTGCTAATTCAGCAATACGCTGAATGTGAGCAGGAGTTGTTCCACAACAACCACCAACAATATTTATAAATCCTGCCTGTAAAAAATCTTCGATCTGATGTCCCATTGTATGGGCATCTTCATCATATTCTCCGAACTGATTTGGCAATCCTGCATTAGGGTAAGCACTCACATAAAAAGATGATTTAGCGGACAGCTCTTCCAGGTAAGGACGCATGTCTTTAGCACCCAGCGCACAGTTCAACCCAACACTTAACAGATCCACGTGAGAAACAGAATTTAAAAATGCTTCTGTTGTTTGTCCTGATAATGTTCTTCCACTGGCATCAGTGATAGTACCTGAAACCATTATTGGCATTTTCCTGTCTATCTTTTCGCAATAATTTTGAATGGCGAATAAGGCCGCTTTTGCATTGAGCGTATCAAAAATAGTTTCAATCAATAACAGGTCAGCACCGCCATCTATCAATCCTTTTACCTGTTCGGTATAGGCAATTACCATTTCATCAAATGTAACGGCACGAAAGCCCGGGTCATTTACATTTGGTGATAATGAAAGTGTACGGTTAGTGGGCCCAATTGCACCGGCAACAAATTTTGGAATAGAAGCAAACTCCGGAAACTCTTTATAGAACTCCTGTATCGCCTCTTTTGCAATTTTAGCCGATTCGTAATTTAACTCATAGGCCAGATCCTGCATATCATAATCGGCCATACCAATAGTAGTTCCACTAAATGTATTGGTTTCGATTATATCAGCACCTGCCTTCAAATATTCTTTATGAATGGCTTTAATAATATGTGGTTGAGTGATGGAAAGCAAGTCGTTATTACCTTTCAGATCTTTATGAAAATCGGCAAAGCGTTTTCCTCGATAATCTTTTTCTTCAAGGTTGTATTGCTGGATCATGGTGCCCATTGCACCATCAATTACTAAAACTCGTTTTTCTAATTCTTTTCTAATGTCTGTCATTTTCTTTATTGCACAAATGTTTTGATCTTGTAATTGCTTCGTAACGTGAGATTGCTTCGGGTAAAAACCCTCGCAATGACGTTCTAATTTATTTTTAGCCTAATTTTCCGTAATATATTTTTGTATCGTACTCTAATGTTACTTTTCCCCTGTCCTGAAAACGGTTAAATATTTTTTTCAATACCGACATCATGAAATTAAAATCTTTATGGCCTTCCTCCGGCATGTAAGAGGAAGAAAGCACCCTTCCTTTTAAACCTTCATAATCGAAATACTGATAATTATCAAATGATTCTAATGCATAATTTGTTTCTCCAAAAAAATCATTGAATACATTTTCATCAATATTTTTATGATTCACTTCGTTATAATCAGTAGCAAATAGTTTGATAAAATCTTCGTACGCTCTCAAAAATGGCGTTCTATCGGTTCTTCTGTCGTTCCACATCAATACTACTATTCCATTCAGTTTCAGAATACGTTTGAATTCAGCTTTGCTTTTTTCTTTGTCAAACCAATGAAACGCTTGTCCGGCTACAATAAGATCAATATCATCGGTTGGCAACATGGTGATTTCGGCAGTCCCATTAATGCTACAGAAATTTGTATACTCCGTTAATATTCTTTGTGCTGCATCACGCATCTCTTTGTTAGGTTCTACACCATACACCACATTTCCTTCTTTTAAAAACAATTTAGAGGAGATACCTGTGCCGGAACCAATATCGGCAATTACACTATCGGGGGTAAGTATTCCTTCCTGTTTTAAAAAAGCAATTACTTCGCGGGGATAATCAGGACGATACTTGATGTAATTATCTACTCTGCTGGTAAAACGGTTTAGTGTATTCATTTTAATTTTCTCTCCTATTGTATTAACTCTTAAAATTATATCATTTTATTTTTTCAAACATGTTCATCTTCCAATCATCACATCCGTCTTGCCTTTTACAGCGCTTGGTATAGGGCAAAAAAAAAACTCCCCTAACTTTTTACAGTCAGAGGAGATAGAATTATTTTGATTTATTTTTTCAAAAAATTTACTCTGACTTATCTGTTCCAACATTGCTGAAGGACAGGATTTAGCACCTTTCCAATGTGGAAGGTTGCTAAGGTTTCATAGGGCTAGTCCCTCCACCTTTCTTGATAAGTTAAAAACAACGATTTTACATAAAAAACAGTAAGATCAGCTTGTTTTAGAATTCTGCTTTCGCAGATGAATTAAAAGAACGAGTACAAATATACTATGAATTAAGAATTTTTCCGAATTACAAACACAATTGTTATCAACTGTGATCCCGGGAAAATTTTTATTTATTCATTACAACAATTTTCTTATTAACTATTGCATCAGATAAACTAACCTGGATGTTATAAATACCTGAAGTTAATTCAGTAAGATCAACATCCTGTTGTAAGTTATTTGGAGCAAATTGTCCTTCTGCAACTACCTGCCCGTTCACATTTACTATTTTGTACGATACAATTTCACTGTTAGCTTGTTTTAAGCCAATAGTAACCTTATTGGCGGCAGGATTAGGATAAACTGTTACAAGGTTATTTCCTTTTTCAATACCTGCAGTTGAAACTGGTCCGGAATCAAGTAAACAAATATCAAATCCAGGAGATTCAGGAAGAGCAGATCCAAAATCATACACTCTGATATAATACGTTTTGCCTATTATTAAGTCATTTGCATTTATCACTTCTGTACCACCGGTAGTTGTTTTATCTGCACAATCAAGGGGCAAACTGATGCAGCTATCTTTTAGAAGAACTACGGCATCAAAAGATTCTGATCCTTTTACTGTAATTGTTTGGTTGTTTGCCATTGCCACAAATTTGTACCAAACATCATAAGCAGCTGTGCTGAAATAGGTTTCACAACTATCAGAAGCACCTAACTGAGTAGCTCCTGTTACAGTTCCTGCAGTAAAACTACAAGTAGAAGCAGCAGTTAAGAGGATGGCACTTGAACAATCATCATTTGCAGGAGGAGGAGGAGGAACAGAAATACAAATATTAAAGTCTGGTGTTTCCGGTTGCGCTGATCCATAAGCATATACTCTTACATAATAGGTATTACCTACAACCAAACCACTACCATTAATTATTTCGGTACCTCCTGAGCCCGAAACATCGGAACAACCTATGGCCGGGCCAGTACAGCTATCCCTTAATATAATTACAGCATCAAAAGATAAACCACCTTGTACAGTAACAGTATTAGTTGTAGTTGTTGCAACAAATTTATACCAAACATCATAAGCACTTGTACTTGTGTAATTGCAAGTATCTGCAGGACCCGACTCAGTGGATCCGGCAACGGTACCTTGTGTATAATTACATACAGGACCTACAGTAAGGCTAAATGCGCTATCGCAATTATCGTTAACGGGAATTGGAGGAGGAAGAGCAACACAGATCTCAAAATCAGGTGTTGAAGGGAAAGTACTACCATAAGCATATACTCTAACGTAATAAGTATTGCCCGGGATCAACGTAGTGTTGTTAATTCTTTCAGTACCTCCTGAACCAGTATTGTCAGAGCAGTCTATTACAGGTCCGCTACAGCTATCTCTTAATGAAACTACCGCATCAAAAGAAGCAGATCCTTTAACAGTGACCGTTTGGCCACTAGCTCCGGCAACAAATTTATACCATACATCGAAAGCTGTTACACTGGCATAATTATTACAAGTGTCAGCAGGTCCGGACATAGTAGCTCCATCAACAGTACCCAAAGAAAAATTACATGTAGAATCTACATTTAATAAAATTGCGTTACTACAATTGTCGTATAGAGGAGGAGGAGCCGGAAGTGATACACAAATATCAAAATCAGGTGTTGAAGGTATAGCTGCCCCATACGTATGTACTCTAATGTAATACGTGTTACCAATAGTTAAATTGGTATCATTGATTATTTCAATACCACCTGAGAATGTGTTATCAGCACAATTAATGACACTACCACTGCAGCTGTCTTTCAAAATAACCACTGCATCAAAAGATAAAGCTCCTTGTACCTTAATAACATTATTAGTAGCTGTTGCTGTAAATTTATACCAAACATCAAAAGCCGTTGCACTTACAAAAGTACCGCATGTATCAGGAGCTCCGGATTGTGTAGCACCTGCAACAGAACCAGAAACGAATACACAAGAAGAATCCACATTTAAAGGTATGGCATTTGCACAGTCGTCATTAATTGGAGGAGGAGCAGGAAGAGACACACAAATATCAAAAGTTGGAGTTGTAGGCAATGCATTACCATAATGATATACTCTTATGTAATAAACGTTCCCGGCAATTAAACCAGTGGTAGGTAATATTTCGGTACCTCCAAAACCGGTATTATCAGAACAATCACTAACGGTTCCACCGCAACCATCCATTAATAAAACCACCGCATCAAAAGAGCCTGAGCCTTTTAAAGTAATGATCTGACCGTTTGCTCCGGCAGTAAATTTATACCATACATCATAAGCAGTTAAACTGGTAAGACCGTTACAAGCAGCAGCAGTGGTCGACTCTGTAGACTGATCCACTGTTCCGGATGTGAAAACACAAGTGTTATTTACAGTAAGGTCAATTGCATTTGCGCAATCATCATTACTCGGAGCAGCAGGCATAGGAGGTGGAGCTGCAAACAATACTGTGCTTTTAAAATTCTCTTCAAAGAAAGGAACGATCTTCGCCTGGATCATCGCAGAAGTTTGAACTAAATAAAGAGTGAAACCGATCAATACTATTTTTATGTAATTCTTCATCATTGGTTAATTTGATAATTTGTTAATATGATAATTGGAAGTTTTTGTTCGTTTGAAAAAGCTTCTTTTTAATTTGAACCTTTTTCAAACGATCAAAATAGTTTATTGTATCACTACTCTCTTGATTATTTTTGTTTGTCCTGATCTAAACAGTACAGTATAAACGCCTTTAGCAGGATTAACATTATCAACTGTAAGTTTAATTTCCCCGTTTACAGGTATCACTACAGTAGAATAAATTTCCATGCCAACCATATTAATGATACTGATGTTCACTTTTCCTTCAGGGAAAATAGTTGATGATCTTATATTGAAATAGCCCGAAGAAGGATTTGGATAGATCATTATGCCATCCGCTAAATCGATCTCCTCAATTCCAACGCCTGAACAAGAAACGTAAGCCGGTTGAGAACCAACAATACAACCATTGGTGTTATCAGTTACGTATATTGAATAATACCCCGGTTGATTAGCAGTATAGAACTGAGAAGTAGCTCCAACAATTGGTGTTCCTGATATATACCATTGATAAGAAACATTGGAAATTTGATTTGCCGCCAGTGCACAGCCAACGGACTGCATCACAGGTATTGCAGGACAAATAACCCCTGTTTGAGTAATTGTATGGATCTGACCGGCAATTGTTATTGTTCCGGTTCTTTGCGCTGTGCTAGGACTAACAGATACTGAGAAATTCACCAATCCACTACCTGAGCCTGTGTTTCCGGAAGATATAAATATCCAACTATCATTGGATATTGCAGACCAGCTACATCCATTTGCTGCTGTAACAGTTACGGATCCGGTTCCACCGGCAGAAGTATATGACTGAGTTAGTGGCGCAATGGTATAAGTACAAGCCGAAACGCCATTTTGAACCACATTATGAGTCTGACCAGCAATTGAAATAGAACCTAATCTTTGGCTGGAACCGGTATTAGCAGAAACAGAGTAGCTTACCGAACCATTTCCTGAACCGGTACTACCTGATGTTACAGTGATCCAAGCATCATTGGAGGTTGCCGTCCAGGCACACCCAATTGCAGCAGTAACGTTCACAGTTCCGGTTCCGGCTATTGAGGTGAAAGATAGCGCTGTTGGAGCAATGGAATAAGTACAATTGATTCCACTTTCAGTAACTGTATGCGTTTGACCTGCAACAGTTATTGTACCGGTAAGCTGTGTAGTTCCGGTGTTGGCAGCAACTGTATAATTTACTGCTCCATTACCTGATCCGGTACTACCGGAAGTGATGGTTATCCAAGGGTTATTGGATGTTGCAGTCCAGGTACATCCGGCTGCAGCGGTAACGTTAACCGATCCAAGGCCACCAGAAGATGCATAAGATAAGGTTAATGGAGAAATAGCATACGAGCAAGGTGTAACACCACTTTGAGTAACGGTATGTATTTGTCCGGCAATAGTTATTGTTCCCACTCTCTGCGCTGTACCAGTATTAGCAGTGATAGAATAGGTTACCGTACCATTTCCTGAGCCTGTACTTCCTGTTGTTACAGTTATCCATGCATCATTTGAAGTTGCAGCCCAACCACACCCTGCTGCTGCAGTAACCGTAACAGTTCCTGTTCCAGCTGTGTTTGGTAATGATTGATTAAGAGGAGCAATTGTAAAAGTACAGGTTGTATTTCCGCTTTGAGCAACAGTGTGCGTTACGCCTGCTATTGTAATTGTACCTGTACGTTGCGCTGTTCCAGTATTGGCTGATACTGAATATGTTACAGATCCATTACCAGAACCAGTACTACCAGATGTTACCGTAATCCAACTATCATTTGAAGTTGCTGTCCAGCTACAACCACTTGCGGCAGTAACATTAACTGTTCCAGTACCTGCTGCAGATGTAAAAGAAAGGCTGGTTGGTGCGATAGCATACGTACAAGCAGTTGCAGTGTGCGTAACACAGATCTGGAAACTACCGGTTCCAGCACCGGCACTAAAGTGATAAACACGAACCAGGTAAAGCGATCCAACGGTTAAGCCTGTTAGGTTTGCTGTTTCTAAACCAGCGCCTCCGCTTACGTCAGAACAAGCTATATTGTCGCCAGAACAAGAAGTTCCGGTACGAACATCGATAACAGCATCAAAACCTGCACCACTTTGAACCTTAACAGTATGGCTTGTAGCTAATGCTGTAAATGAATACCATACATCATCATCTCCTGTACCCACACATGTTCCGGGAATTGACTGTGTAGCTCCGGTAGTGGAACCGCTTGTATAAGAACAAGTAAGTGCTGATGTTAAAGAGATGTCGGCTGAGCAAAGATCATTTGCAGGAGCAGCAGGAACAGTGTGAGTAACACATATCTGGAAATTACCTCCTCCGGCACCTGCACTGAAATGATAAACCCTTACAAGGTAAGTTGAACCAACTGTTAAACCAGTTAGGTTAGCAGTTTCCAATCCAGCGGCTCCGGTAGCATCTGTACAAGAGATATTAGTTCCGGAACAAGAAGAATTCGATCTTAGATCAACAACTGCATCAAAACCTGTACCTCCCTGAACCTTAACAGTGTGAGCTGTTGCAACTGCGGTGAACGAATACCATACATCATCATCTCCGGTACCAGTACAAGTACCTGTTACAGATTGTGTAGCTCCGGTTGTAGAACCGGAAGTATAGTTACAAGTAAGAGAAGATGATAAAGAAATAACATCAGAGCAAATATCGTTAGGAGGACCAGCCGGTGGAGTATGTGTAACACAAATCTGGAAACTACCGCCTCCATCACCTGCTCCATAATGGTAAACTCTTACCAGGTAAGTGGTGCCTATTGTTAAGCTTGTTAAATTTGCTGTTTCTAATCCTGCTGCACCGCTTGCATCCACACACATAATATTAGTTCCGGAACAAGAAGAATTTGATCTGATGTCAATTATAGCATCAAAAGCACCAGCACCTTGTACCTTAACAGTATGGCTTGTGGCTTGAGCTACAAAACTATACCATACATCATCATCTCCGGTACCAGTACAAGTTCCGGTAATAGACTGGGTGGCATTTAAAGTAGAACCCGTAACATAACTACATGTAAGTGAGGATGATAAAGAGATGGCATCGGAACAAATGTCATTTGGAGGTCCTGAAGGGGCTGTATGAGTAATACAAATATCAAAATCTCCGCCTCCATTGCCTGTACCGAAGTGGTAAACGCGCACCACATAGGTTGCGCCAATTACTAAACTTGTTAGATTTGCAGTTTCCAGTCCATTAACAGCACTATTATCCACACACTGCATATTACTTGCTGTACATGCAGGAGCATTTCTAATGTCAATAACAGGATCAAAGCCACCATAACCCTGTACCTTAACAGTATGAGTATTTGATTGTGCTACAAAACGATACCACACATCATCATCCCCGGTACCAGCGCAGGTACCAGCCATTGTTTGTGTTGCACCCAACGTAGAACCAGCCTGGTAAGTACAAGAAAGAGAAGATGTTAAACTTATAATGTAACTGTTATCACAAAAATCATTAGGAGGACCTGATGGTGCAACATGTGTAACGCAAATATCAAACTGTCCGCCACCTTCGCCTACACCATAATGGTAAACTCTGATCAAATATGTTGACCCAATTGTTAGCCCAGGAACTGTTAATGTTTCTAGCCCGGCAGCTAATGTTGCATCTATACATGCAATATTAGTTCCCATACAAGAGCCGGATCTAACGTCAATAACAGCATCATAGGATCCATACCCCTGAACCTTAATGGTATGGCTTGTTGCTTGCGCAGTAAATTTATACCAAACATCATCATCGGCTGTTCCTGTTCCCCCACAAGTTATTGCGGCTATTGACTGTGTGGCTCCAGAAACTGACACAATGGTATAATTACAGGTAGTAGAAGATGTTAAAGAAATAGCACTGGCGCAGGGATCATTAGAAGGTTGCGCATAAGCATTATTAAAATGCAGCGTAAATAATGCTATAAAAATTAAAACAAGTAGTGTTTTTTTCATAATGGCTGATATTAGATTATGGCAAATGTATAAATATTAAATTATACTTTTAACATAATTTGGCATGTTTTTATTCTAACTCAACCATAGTTTTATAACATTCATTCGTCATAGTAACAAAATGGGATCATGAAAAAACACGAAAAAGTGGAGGGAAATAAAAAAAACTGAGGCTTCTATTCAGTGTGCAAACGCATCTGTTTTTTTACAGGTCGCACCTATGGTGCTTATTTTCAGAACAACATCATTACTATAAACAGGTCAATCCTACGGATTTTTCTCTTTTGTTATGAAGGTCCCCCGGGCAAAGGCATCTAAATTTAGCAAAGCTCAATATTTTCAACAGTCATAGTTCCGAGGGTACGAATGATATTGTAACAATGGACTTTAGTCCATTGAAAGGGGTAGCAACAAAAAACAAGTTCCGTAGGAACGAATGATATTGAAATAATATGAACCGAGCCGGAGTTTATCCTGACGAAGGAAGGGGCTCTTTGCTTAAAGGACTAAAAAAATAAAAAAAATTCACCATTTGGCAAAAGCCCCCCGCGAAAACGGATAGGTTCTGGCGGGGCAAAGGTTCTCGAAGGTTTTCTAATGTTGTTAATTAAAGCATATTAAAATTCGATCTTCATTTCTTTCTGAAGGCTCTCCCCCATATTCATCCTGGCAAAATAAGTTCCCGGATTCAGATCTCTTGTCCGGAACGTATAATATAATTTACACTCCCCTTTTTCATGTGATATATCTTTAAAGAGCAATTGAACCAAACGACCATTTGCATCATATATTCCAATGGTTACTTTTCCGTTTGCAGGAACAGAATAATCAAAAATGCCTTCAATTTTTGTTGCTCTGCCAATAACATGGTTATCACTTTCCCTATTGTAAGTAATATCGTAAGGTGGTATTACCCGTCCCGTAAGCTTTGAAACAAAATTTCTCAAAGCTGTGACCACTTCTTTATCTCCTCCTGAAATACTTGCCAAAGAATTATTATCTGATATTGTCCAAACCGCCTGTTGCGCGGTGTGATTTGAAAAATATTTATTTTTCTCAACGTAACATGCCAATTTTATTAAGTTGGTATCGGCCATCTTACCAACTTCATAATCAGAATTATTTTGAGGTGATCCGTTATGTGCCTGGCAACACATTCCGAATACATTTACAGATCTTAATTGATTGGCAGCAACAAAAAACTGTTCGGATTTTGTTACCAACAGATCCTGTTCATTATTGTTTTTTGAATCCAGTATTCGCCCAGCTTCAATTTTCAGATCTAACTTTTTATTTGTCAGATTTTTTATTTTCATTTCAATAACATCACCAACATGGCCCCCCTTGGCCTTAAATGAAAGTTTTATTAATCCTTTTTTTGCCGCTTCTTCAATTGAGAATACAGCATTAGCGAATACAGGAACTTCTGTAATACTTAAAGCCAACACAATTAAATTGATTGATTTAAAAGATCTCATGGGGCCCCCTTTTTTTTAGAATTTTATTCTATAACGGAGGAAATGAGGGAAGATACATACGAAGACCAAACTATTTTTTCAACCAATTCCAGACCAATTGTTCAAAACCGATGTAAACCCCATCATCATGCACTTCTATGGGATAGGTCTGAACAAAATCACCCAATCCACTTTTGGCCCGACCTGTTCTCAGATCAAAATGATAACGATGTACAGGACATACAACACTACCTTCTGCGGTGCAATAGCCATTGCCCAAGGAAGCCCCGTTGTGAGGACATTTATCATTTACAGCAAAAAAGCCATCGGCAGTGCGTGCCAAACAAATTTTCTTTCTTCCAACATTTATAGTTGTTACCCTTCCAACCGCCACCTGTGCGTTGATCGCATCAATTGAATCGAATAGCTTGTGCCAGTTTATTTTTTTTCTGAAAAACATAGTAATCAATTTGAAAATTTGAGTTCTTTATGATTTATAGTGGGCAATACCAATTTAGTTATATTATGAATAACAAAAAAATATGTGTTTTTCTTTTTTCTTAAAAAAAAAAACAAAAATTCAAGAACAAACGATTGCTCCACACAGGCGACAAGGCATTGCGTTTGTTCATTCCTCACGCACTCCTCCATAAATTTATTTTGTTAAAATAATATCTTTTTCTTTTAGATAGCTTAATTGGGTTACCCATTATACTTCACTAAGACCCAAAATTTGACAATAGTGATAATTTGAAAATTTATTAACTCATTTTAAAAAATTAACTCAATTCAAATCAGTTGACAATTTACTTATTACTTTTCTTCCGTTGTAACATTGAATAATCGAGGTAATACAGGACTTTAATGGAGAAACTATTTGTTTGAGGTGAATTAATTGTTTGCTCTATATCATTACTAAACTGTTTAATAATAA
>JAZKBX010000081.1:0-50230 GCA_040388455.1 Bacteroidota bacterium | reverse complement strand
AAAATATAAGTGGCATTCAATTGATTTGTAGTGGTAAAAACATTCCTTCGTCCGAAATTAATGAATTGGGCTGTTTCATTAAAATTTACAAAACCGATGTTATCGTTCAGATAATCTCTGTGAAAATTATAAATAAATGATAATTTATTGTTCACACGATAACGGGGAGCTACTCTAAATGAAATATTGTACCTGTTATTTTCATCAAAATACCTGTAACTGATATTCCCATCTATGGCAAAGCGTTTACGGTAGTCGGAAGAGATCCAATACGAAAGAGAATAATTTTTGGGATAAACATAGTAATGCCCTGCTATCCGTGGCTCCCAATGGTCTAAAGTAGTTAAAGGTGAAAAATTAAATCCTGCTCCTGTGGATAAATAAGACTTGGTAAAATTGGCATAACCATTTCCATAAATGGTCAAATTCCAAAACAGATCAGGTTTATATAAGCGGGAATATCCAATACCTCCATCAACAGAATATTCATTTAATTTCCAGACCGGTTTGTAAATATTGTAACTCAAATTTATAGAAGTTTCAACCGTATTATTGATATATAATATGGCAAGATCGTTCGGATCATATTTATCACTTTTTACTGCAACATCTGCATTGTATAAAAATGAACCACTTATTTTTCCGACCGATGCATTATAGGAATAACCCAGATCAGGTTTAGAAAAACCTGAATAATAAAGCTGACTCAATGCACCGTTTCCATTTACACCATACTTATTTTTTTTGTTGGTAAACTTAAATGCAGTAGCGGTAACATTTGCATCATAGATTCCTCCATCGCGTGTAACATTGGTATTTATCAAACTGACGTAAGAATTATTTTTTAATGCCTGATCAAGAACAAATACATTATAATTAGTTAATGGCTGAGTTAATACTTTGCTATCTACCCCGTTTGAATCAGTAATTACAGCATAAGTATCGGCAGTGGTTGCATTAAATATCCCAATTCCCAGGTTGTTTTTTGTTCGCCCAGATACTTTTGTGGCATTGATCAACTGTGTGCTAGCCGGGTTGCTTTTAACAGTTTCGCCTTCTTTTAAAGAGAGGTTATAGTTTATGGGTGTACCGCCAATTCTTCGAGAATAAAACAATCCACCTTTGTTAAATAACTCGGTACCTTCTGTAAAAAACTGTCGGTTCTCATTATAAAGGACCTCGAAGGGAGAAAGGTTAAGCACTTTGTTATCGCTCTGAACCTGCCCAAAATCAGGCACAAGGGTCATGTCCATTGTAAAACTTTCGTTTATACCATATTTAATATCCATTCCTCCATTCAAAGAATAGGAATTATTACTTTGTCCGGGTTGATCGTATGGATAATTTTCGATGTAAGACGAGATATAGGGTGTTACGGATAAACGAACAGGAGATTTAATATTTGAAATTCCAAGCAGATCACCGCTTTGATTGATCATTCCATTTACTTCAGGTTTTACTTCGTTCCAGAAATCAACACAGCGTGTTTTACGAACTTTTCTAATAAAATTTACTCCCCATTTTTGTTCATCAACAATTGGAAAACGTAATGCAGAATATGGAAGTTTAAATTCTACTGCCCAGCCCTTTTCATTTATTGTTATTTGACTTTGCCAAACAGCATTCCAATTAAAATCCTGCCCGTTAGACGAATATCTTGCATCGATCTGGACTCCCGCTGAAGTAACAAAAAAGCCATACCCATTTATATCATCATTATAGGTATCTAATATCAAACCAAACAGGTCTGAATTGGCTTCATTATCCCGCTGACATAATTCACATAAAATACTGTCAGGCTGATTATCATACATCATTGCCCCAACATACATGGCGATATCGTCATATACAATTTTGACCTCTGTTTTGCGTAGGGCTGGTTCTCCGGGTTTAAGAGCTCTTTGAATGAAATCGGTAGCATATACGCCTTCTTTCCAAGCTTCATCATCAAGAACTCCATCAACTTTCGGCACCTCCATTACACGCAATGCCTTCACCTGCTTTATTTCCTGGGCAAAAGAAAACGTAATCAATTGAAATAATGCTATGAATAAAAAGAGGCGTTTCATAATTGGTAATGATGAAGCAATAAAAAAGCGTCCCGATAATTAATCAGGACGCTTTTTTGTAATTTTTATTTATTATAAAACAATGTTAAATACATGTCCGCTAATAGTAACAGTTGCATTTGCATCGCAGGTACCATTTCCAAAATCAATGGAACGAACCGGTTTTCCGGATGGTGTAAATTGCAACACACCACTTTTAATATAAGGGCAACCTATCGCAATTTTTAAATTGGTTGCCGTTTCAGTAAAGGAAGTACCATTTGCCTGTGTTCCGTTTGCATTACCATTAATTAAATAAACATCATCATCAAATGCTGAAGTTCCCTCCCCTTCAATCCATTCTCTTGTACGGAACGATTGCCAGTTAACCACTCCCCCACCGTTGGGTTTGGTAATTTTACCTCCTGCTACTTCAATTGTATAATTTAAATGACCATTGCTATTATGCCCATTATTGGTAATAACATGGGTACCTTCCACATGATTATCATTTACATAATATTGATAAAATGTAATAATATGTTTATTTGCTGATAAAGAATCATTATAAGCCTCTAAAAGTGTACCCTGGCCAGAAAAATCAATAATGATAGAACCTCTTCTCTTCCTGCCATCAGTGCACAAGCAATCAGTTGGACCAAAATCAATTATAACTCTGTGTGTGCTTCCATTGGATGTTGGAGTTCTGGTTGCACACTGACTTGAAATGCCTCTTACATCAGAGCCATTATTAGTTGATGAATAAGAAATTAAACCTCCTGCAGCTCCCTGGTCAGAAATATTACTAACATCATTAAAAGTTCCCTGGGCCAATGCATTATCTGTTGCACCTGAGGTATCACTGTCTAAACCAATACGACCGTCCTCTTTTTTCCGACAAGCTGTAAAAACCATTCCTATGGTAAATACAACCAACAGGTATTTTATGAATATTTTTGTTTTCATACTTTTTTGTTTTAGGTTCTTGATCAGGTTCGGATTGATATTAATTAGTAATAATATTTTACAATATGAATTACGAATATAGTGAAGTTTTATTTAAAATTCCAACGATTGCGAATAAAGACGAATTAAAGTTACTAATAACGAATCGTTACGAATTTACAAATCTGTGTGTTAAAAAGTAACAAACGCAGTTTCGTAAATTCGTAACGATTCGTTATCCGTAACCTTTTAAACTCTCACTCCAATAATTAAAACATCATCTACTTGCTCTAAATTACCTTTCCATTTTTCAAAAGTGGAATACAAAATTTCTTTTTGCTCTTCCATTGATTTTGTTTGTATTGAAAGCAATAATTCCTTAAGCGCTTTGTATTTGAATTTTTTTCCTTTTGCTCCTCCAAACTGATCGGCATAACCATCGGTAAAGGTGTAAACAATATCTCCTTTGCGCAATCCTAAGGTATTTATAGAAAATGGTTTTTGTTCGCCATAATGCATTCCAACAGGCATTTTATCGGGCTTAAATCTGATCAGGTCGTTGTTTCGAATAACCCACAATGGATTGTTGGCACAGGCAAAGCGCAACCATAAATGTTTAAAGTCATATATACATAGTACAGCATCCATTCCATCTTTACTTTCTACTTCAGAGCCTTCTGGATTTAATGTAGAAATTATCTGGCTGCGCACATGCTCCAATATTTTTTCGGGAGAATCAATTCTTTTTTCAATTATGGCTTCATTCAAATAGGAGATGTTCAACAAACTCATAAATGCTCCGGGTACACCATGGCCAGTGCAATCAGCGGTAATTATTACAAATTTATTATCGATCACATTCGCCCAGTAAAAATCACCACTTACAATATCTTTGGGCTTATATAAAACAAAATATTCGGGCAGGTGTTTTTTTAATAAAGAATCACTTGCGAGCAAAGCATGCTGTATTCGCTTTGCTGAGTGAATGCTATCCGTAATTTCTCGATTTTTTTCATGAATGATATTTTCAGCTTGTTTTCTTTCCGTGATATCGGTATCAATAACAACCAGTTTTTTTATGTCACCTTTTTCATTTAATATTGGAGTGAGTGTGCTTTGTATCCACAATTTACGACCGTCTTTTGAAATATTCTGTGATTCATAAGAAACTGTTTGTTTGCTGCCAATACTTGCATCCACTTTACTTTGTATATCAGGATTGTGGCTTATTTCCTGAAGTGTTGTCCCTTGTTTTTTCCAGTCATCCAGGGTATATCCCAATAAACGGACCATTCCTGCATTTACCCATTCTAGTGTTCCATTAGGTCCACATATGATCACTCCATTATCGGTTTCGCTGGCTACAATGGAGAGTTTTTCTAATTCGATATTTAATCTTTGTTTTTGACGATAACTTCTAAAAACAAAAAGAGTGAACACAACCACTAAAAGAAAACCTACTGCAACTGATGACAAATAAAAAAACTGTCTTTGTTTTTCTTCCTTTGCCTGGGCATCTTTTTTATCTTGTTTTGCCTTGGCTTCACTTTCACGCTGTTTAAATTCAAATTGCATTTGTTTTTTCAAAACAGATTTCTGCATTTCTACATCATTTATTTTATCAGCAGTCACGTTGAATAAGTCCTGCATCTTCATTGCATCTTTGTATCTTTGAGCAGAAACACCCATGTTCCCCGATGCAAAAGCCGATTCCCCCATCTTCTTATAAATTATACTCAGCCGCTCACTTGCATTGCGAATGTGTTCGGGAAATTGTAATTCACTGGCTATTTTCAAAGATCCCTGGCAATATTCTTCAGCCATTTTTAATAAATACTCTGCTTTATTCTTATCCAGAGGCGAACTCGCTTGCTTCAAATAAATACCACTGATGTTATATGATGTAATTGCTATACTCTCCTTGTTACCTATTTCATTCCATATTTTCAAACACCTCATATTCCATTCCAAAGCGTTGTTTAATTTACTTCTGATTGAATCAGGATTTTGTTCTTGTTCAGCTTGCTTATCGAATATAAAACCAATGTTATTTAAGGCGCGGGCTATTCCGTCTTTATTTCCATTGGCTTCCTGTATCTTTAAACTTTTATTATAAAACTCTAATGCTTTACTGAAATATTCTTCTTTAACAGAAGTATCCAAAAATAAAACACCCTGATCTTTGTATAGAGTTCCCAAACCATTATATAAAATAGAAATGCCATTTTTGTCCCCAACCTCTTCTAATATTTTTAAACTTTTGTGGTAAGCTTCCAATGCCTTTGGAAAATTATTTTGCATACTATACACATGGCCAATGTTATAAAGCGAGATCCCTACTCCTTGTTTGTCGCCAATTTCATCTTGTATTCTCAAACTCTTGTTATAATATTCCAATGCTTCCGGAATATCCCCTTGGTTAAGGTACATAAGACCAATATTATTAAGAGAGATCGAAGCTCCTTGCTTGTCGCCAATGTCATTCTGGATCTTTAAACTTTTTTTATAATACTCAATTGCTTTTCGGTTATTACCTTGAATATTATAAATTCGTCCAATATTATTGATGGAGTTGGCTACACCAAATTTATTTCCAATTTCTTCTCTGATCTTCAGGCTCTTGTTATACCAGTCCAATGCCTTAGCAATATAACCTTGCTGCTTGTATACATAACCGATGTTGTTCATGGCACCAGCTTTGGTTATTAAGAATGATTGTTTTTCTGAAGCATTTGCTCCATTTAATCCTGCATCAGCAATCTGAATCGCTTTGAAACAAAGAGGTAATACGGTATCAATATTCGATAGATAAAGCTCTTCAGAAAGGGTGAGATATACCGAGGCTCTGGTGGTATCGTGCTTTGCTTTTTGCAATACTTTTTGCAAAGAGTCCACTTTTTGGTTGAGCTCAGTCAACCCGTTATTTTGTTGGGCAGAACAAAGAGTAAAAGTAAAAAAAACAACAATGAAAAGCCAACTTTGCCTCATGCCGTTCTTGTGCATATTCTCTATCACTTTTATTGGGAGAAAATTTCGAGAATAAACACGGAAACAATTTCCTGTTAAGAAGATTAATAAAAAGGAGTAAATAGTTTTTTTCATTAATTACGTTTTCAAATAATATCTGATAATAAAATTAGACCCTCACACCAATAATTAAAATATCATCTACCTGTTCCAAATTACCTTTCCAATCATTGATTTTTTCAATAAGAATTTTTTCTTGTTCGATCATTCGTTTATCCTGAATTGAAAGTAAAATATTTTGTAGCTGTTTATATTTAAACTTCTTTCCATCTTCTCCACCAAATTGATCGGCATATCCATCAGTAAAAATATAGATGGAATCGTCTTTAATCAAATTAATTATATGATTACTGAATGGTTTCGACTCGCCATGATGTAAACCAATTGGCTGTTTGTCAGCTTTTATTTCTTGGATCACTCCATTGCGAATAAGCCAAAGTGGGTTATTTGCACCTGCAAACTCCACTGTATTGGTTGTATCATCAAAACACAAAATGGAAATGTCCATTCCATCTTTATTTTGTCCATCTTTTTGTTTTAAAGAATCAATTATTTTTTCACGTAATTGTTTAAGAATTTCAGAAGGTGAGGTAACTCCTTTTTCATTTATAATTTCATTCAGCAGAGCATTGCCTATCATACTCATAAATGCACCTGGAACACCATGCCCTGTGCAGTCAACTGTTGCAATTAATTTCTTTTTGTTCTTTTCTGTGAACCAATAAAAATCTCCACTAACAATATCTTTTGGCTGATAAAGTACAAAAGCATCCGGAAATAATCTATATTTTAATTCTTTTGGAGGAAGGATAGCTTCCTGTATTAGTTTAGCATAATTAATTGAATCAGTAATTCCTTTGTTTTTCTCTTCCATTACTTTTTTCTGAAAATTAATTTCAATTGCCTGTAGTTTTAGAATTTGGTTTGCTTTCTTTTTGCCTAAAAAATTTCTATACAACAATAATGAAAATACGATAATGATCCCCATTCCAACTGAAATATATTGGGTGAAAATTTGTTGGTTTTTCAATTCTTTGTCTTTCGCTTTTTTTGCGAAGTTCAGCATATAAATCTCTTTACTTTTTAATACGGCTTCTGTTATTTGTTTCTGAAGTTCCGTTGATGTAATATTTAATTCGGAAGTGGTTTTGTTCAATTCAGAAGCGGTTAGGTTTAATTTGGCTTTATTTATTTGTAATTCCAACTCCTGCAATTTTTTCCCCTGTGTTAATTGTTCAATTTGATGCGCCTTACGTTCCACTTCCAACTGATTTTTTATTACTGTGGCTTCTTTCTCTTTTTGATAATTTAGTTTTCGAATTTCTCTTTCTTTATCAAGTAGCATTTGCTCCTGCTCTTTTTTTTCTACCTTTAATTTTTGGTTCGACAATTCAATTTCTTTTTTGCATAATTCAGCATTTTTTACTTCGTTGTTTTTTTTGAGAAGTTCTATCTCCCGCATTTTACTGCTCGCCTCTATTTTCAGGTTCTCGATTTCAAGTCGTTTATTTTCCTGCATTGCAATAGAAAGCATTGCCTCGCCTGTTTTACCTATCAACTTAGCTTGTTGCTTAAAGAGATGAACATATTGCCCATCCGAATCGAATCTTTTTTTAATCTTATCAAAATTTATTTTGTTTATAGGTTTGTTCAATAATAAACTGAGCACTTCATTAGTGGCTACGGTTGCTAAATTATCAGACAAATTCACTTTCCAATCCTTCAAATAATAAACTGTCTCGGGATTTCCATAAACATTGGTGTTGACAATAAAAGATTGAGTATTGAATCCAGGTTTAATAAAATTAATTGTGAATTCTTTATAAAGGGGAAGTTGAATGTTGAAACTACCATCTTTGGACGTAATATATTCACTTTCCAACAGTTGATTTTCTTTCACAACAATTTTAACATCTTCAACGGCCTTACCTAATTTCAATGAACTCCCTGAGAATTCCAGGTAAGCGATAGACTTTGAAGCCTGATCGGAAATGCTATTACCATTGTAATCATAAACTTCATGGTCTTTGATCCATTTATTAGCTTCAAAAATGCCGCCTTCTTTATATCGCCCTTCGTCATCATACAATTTTACCAACCCTTTAGGTATTCCATCCTGGTAGGTTATTTCACTTTTAATTCTACCGTTTTCAAAGTAAGATTTCCATAGATCCTGCTTTTTGTTGTTGGAAAAATTTCCAACTTCCTGTATTTGTTTTTTTTTATCCTGAAAATGACCTTTTTCCATTTTATCTTTTCCAAAATAGATCCATTTCCCTTGCTTTAAACCATCGTAATCAATACGATTTATAGTATCATTCTGGTAAATTTCAAATTTTTTCAAAATTGAATTCCCCTGAGCAAAACCAGTTGTTTCTGCAAAACAAAAAAATAAGAAAACCACTATTTTATTTTTCGAAAAAAACATAAAAAAAGAATCTAATTTTTGAAACTGTATTAAACGAATTAATTTTCAATAAAAAGAGAGTTGAATAGAAATAACTCTTTTTTTCAATCAAGCATTTTTTTATAAAACATAAACGATATAAGCAAAAGTAACGAATATTTTAAATAGAAAATAGCTTATGAGGTTTTAAAGCTAAAATGCCAATTTTAACAAGTAACAGATCAAATAATCATAAAAAAAACAAAAAAGGGCATCAGAAAAAATTATTCTTTATTTATTAAAATTCAATAGTTTCCTTTTACACTTTTTATAACTTAATTCTTCGTAAAATTGAAGTTCAATAATTTCCGATCCCATTTTTTCAGGAATTACTTCAATAAATGTATATTTTTAATAATTATCATTAAAATACAATTTTAAAAAATTATTAGTCAACACATTTATTAAATGCTTCATCGCTGCTCCAATCATAACCTTCGAGCTTACTCATTATAACCACACCTTCTTTGTTAAGTAAATAAGTAGTAGGGAATACACGGATATTTTGCTCCCTAAGCGTTTTAACAGATTGGTAAAAATCGAGTGTATTACAGTATTTTTCTTTAAAATGATCAATTTTCTCCCAACTTTCATCACTTATCATCAATACTGCCAGTTTGTTTTTACCAACTCTTGCCTGGAGCTTATCGATAGTAGGTAGTTCTTTGATACAATCGCTGCACCAGGTTTGAAAATAACTTACTAAAACATAGCGGCCTTTGAAATCAGCAATTTTTATTGTCTGGCCCTGCTCATTTTTAACATCGTTTTCATAAGCAGGTAAGGAAGGCGCTTTTTTATAGCCATTGTAAAACCAAAGCCCTGCTGCAATTGCAACAATGCTGATAATAACGATAAAAATATTTTTTAAATTCATCATAAAGTTCAGTGTATTACAAAATAAAAATTCAGATCCCTAATTTAAAAACCATGCTGTGATATCATCCAGATAAGGGAAGTCATTGCAGCACCACCTAATTCCAATTCACGCTTGTTTATATTTTCAAAAATATCGGTAGCTGCGTGGTGATAATCGAAATAGCGTTGTGAATCGGGCAACAATTCAAAACAAGGCACCCCGGCATTTTTCAGAGGTGCAATATCAGCTCCGCTCCCATCGCGGTCGAAGTTATATATTCCATAAGGTTCGAATAAGGGCCTCCAGCTTTTTAATTTAGCTTTTACCTGCGGTGTTGCATCACTGCTAAAGCCACGCGGAGAGAAGCTTCCTGCATCAGATTCTATGGCTGCAATGTGTTTTTCGTTGTTCAATGTTGCCATTTCCGCATATTTTTTTCCACCACGTCCACCATTTTCTTCATTCATAAATGCAACAGCACGAATGTTACATTTTGGCTTTATGCCCAATGCTTTAAAAATACGGATCACTTCAATGGACTGAACAACACCCGAACCATCATCATTTGCGCCCTGGCCGGTATCCCATGCATCTAAGTGCCCGCCTACAACAATATACTCATTCGATTTTTTTGCAGCGCGAATTTCTCCAACTACATTGTATGATTTTTCGTCAGGTAAGGTCTGACAACTCATCTTCAAATAAAACATCAAATTTTTATTGGTCTTTAAATTTTCGCTTAGCCAATTGGCTCCATTTGTGCTGATGGCGCAGGCTGGAATTTTATTGATACTATCTTTATATCCCATAACTCCGGTATGTGGATTGTCGTCCTGTAAAAGTGTGCATGAACGAACTACAACTCCAAGAGCTCCATATTTGGCGGCTTCTGAAGCCCCGGCCCAACGAAACATAACCGCATCACCATAGGCATTGAAGGTTTCAATTTCTGTAGGATCCATAGGACTGTTAAAGAAAACGATCTTGCCTTCCACTTTTGCTTTCCCAAGCTTTTCTAACTCTTCAAAACTTTTCACCTCAATAGCGGGTGCAGTAATGCCTTTGGCAGGTGTAGCAACCGAACCTCCCAACGCACAAACGGGGACTTCCTTAGAACTCCCTGTTACTAAAGAAATTATTTTTGCAGATTCTTTCTCACCACGCACCCAATGCGGCACCATACATTCCTGCAAATAAACAGTATCAGCTCCGGCATCTTTCATTGCTTTGTATGTCCATTCTACGGCTTTTTGCGCTTCCGGAGAACCACTTAATCGTCCGCCAATTTTGTTTGATAAATAATCAAGGTTAGAATAACTTTTGCCATTGGTTAAAGCTTCGTTGAATATTTTTTTGATCATTGCAGAATCTGTTTGTGCAATGCCTGGTGTTATCGAAAGGTTTATTAAAACGAATAAAAGTGGTAATTTAAATTTCATGTTTAATTTTTTTGATCTCAGAGTAAAATGGTACGCAGATGACGCTGATTGTTTATGATTTAAAAATGATTTTTTTTTGCTGCTTTGTTTTTAGATTTAATGGAACGCTGATTGTTATGATTGTTATGATTTTAAAATGATTTTTTAGTGTTGAGCTTGTTTATGATTTGAAAATGATTTTGAAAATTTCGCTATTATTTGGCAAAAAAACTATCTTAAAATAACTTCATTAATAACACTCTTTCCTACTTCATCATTTAGCATTTTAACAATTTTAGATTTTGCTAAGGATAATTCATTTCGAAGAGCGGCAGAATCAAGTGTTACAAAAAGTTGTTGATGTTTGATGTAAATATCTGTTGTGTGCTTCGCGATCATGCTCCCCATAACACTTTCCCAGGAACCGATCAGACGTCTTTCAGCCAGACGATCATCCAGCTTATACGTTTTCAGCAATAGCTGAATAGCATCCTTAAGGCTATGTTCATTGTGTTTGCTCATTAATTTAGTTGATAGTTATTGGTTGTTAGTTGTTAGTTGTTAGTTGTTAGTTGTTAGTTGTTAGTTGTTAGTTGTTAGCCTGTCAGTATCAATTATCCATTATTAATTATCAATTATCAATTACCCATTCCCTTGCATTTCCGTTATTGATCTTAAATACTTTAAAATCGGCATTGGATGCTTTAAATAGATCCGACAAACGGGTTAAATGGGTGTCTGTTATAAATAACTGCCCGAAATTATCGCTGCACACCAATTCCATTAATTGTTTAACTCGCAGATCATCTAATTTATCATAAATATCATCCAGCAATAAAATTGGAGTAACCTGTTTGATACTTTTTATGAAATCGAATTGTGCTAATTTCAATGCAATTAAAAACGATTTTTGTTGTCCCTGAGATGCATATTTTTTCAGAGGATACCCATTAATTGTAAATTCCAGGTCATCTTTATGAATTCCTACCGTGGTATATTCAACTGTTCTGTCGCGGGGAAGGGCTTTTTCCAATGCATCCTCAAATGAAGTTTCGTTCAGATGTGATATATATTGAACCCCTACTTTTTCGCGCCCTCCAGAGATCAATTCATAATACCGCTGAAAAATAGGAATAAAGCTGTTGATGAATTTTTTGCGGGTATCATGCCCTTTGTTACCATGGCCAATGAGTTGCATATCCCATATTTCGAGGGATTCTTTATCAAAACGCCTGCTATCGCCAAACTGCTTGAGCAATGCATTCCGGTGAGAAAGTACTTTGTTATAGCTGATCAAACTCTCCAAATATTCGCGGTCAAATTGAGCGATAACGCTGTCTATAAAACGTCTGCGGCTTTCGCTGCCCTCTGTAATAAGTTCCGAATCTGCCGGTGAGATCATCACCAAAGGAAACAAACCAATATGATCGGCAAGGCGCTGGTACTCCTTTTTATTGCGTTTGAATTGTTTTTTTTGATTACGTTTTAGTCCGCAATAAATCTCCTCGTCCTTATCATTTGCAAAATAGGAGCCCTGGATCAGAAAAAAAGGCGCTTCGTGTAAAATATTCTGGCTGTCGATAGGATTAAAAAAACTTTTGCAGAATGAAAGATAGTGAATGGCATCCAACACATTGGTTTTACCTTCACCGTTATTACCCGTCAGGCAATTGATATGGTTACTAAAAAGTAATTCAGCTTCAGGATAATTCTTGAAATTGAGGACAGATAATTTCTTAAGATACATTGTAAAATACTACGAATTACGAATTTTAACGAATTACCAATCAAAGTCGGTTAATTCGTAGTAAAAATACCGAAAAAGGGTGCTCAAAAAGCATATTTTGTAATTAAATGACAGATATTGCAAAAAAAACTTATTTTTGCACTCCATTTAATTACACTTAACTAAATATGGCACAACAAATAACTGACGAACCAATTGTTGACGTTGAACAGGCGTTTACCAAAACTGAACTTTATATTGAGCAAAATAAAAAAAGCTTAATGATCATTGCCGCTGTTATTGTAGCATTGGTAGGAGGTTACTTTGCATACAAATATTGGTATGTTGCCGGTGAAGAAACCAGGGCACGTTCCGAAATGTTTAAAGCAGAAGATTATTTTGGTAAAGATTCGTTAGATAAAGCGATGAATGGTGATGGTGTTGCTCTTGGTTTTATCCAGATAGTGGATGAATTCAGCATCACTCCATCAGGTAATTTAGCTGAATACTATTTAGGTATCTGTTATTTAAAGAAAGGTCAGTTCGAAGATGCTATTCAGCATTTGCAGGAATTTGATGGTGACGACCAAATAGTTGGACCACAAGCTACCGCTGCAATTGGTGATGCTAATATGGAATTGGGTAAAACCGATGAGGCAATTACTTTTTATTTAAAAGCTGCTGAACAAAATGTAAATACATTTTCTACGCCTGTTTTTTTGAAAAAAGCAGCATTGGCTAATGAAGATAAAGGTAATTATGCTGATGCAGTGAAGTTATACGAACGCATTCAAAACGAATATGCTGAAACTACAGACGGTAAAGAAGTAGAAAAATACATCAGCCGTGCAAAAACATTAGGCAACTTGTAATCCAATTTTGGTTACTGATAAAAAAAACGAAATTGCGAATCTGTTTGCTAATTAGCTCTCCGGATTCGCAATTTTTTGTTTAGTAGTTTTAAATCCACAAAAACAAACCAATATTTATAAATATGTCATCTGCCCTAAAAAACTTATCCGATTTTAATCATACAACAATCCCAAATGGCGCAGGAATGCGGATTGGTATTGTGGTGGCTGAATGGAACATTGAAGTAACAGGAGCGTTAAGAGATGGAGCATTAAAAACATTATTGGATAATGGCGTAACTGAAAATGATATCATTGTAAAATACGTTCCCGGAAGCTTTGAATTAACTTTTGGTGCACAATTATTGTGTGAAGATAAAAGCATTGATAGTGTTATCTGTTTAGGCTGTGTAATACAAGGTGAAACCCGTCATTTTGATTTTATTTGCGATGCAGTGGCACAAGGTGTTACCAATGTAAGTTTAAAATACAATAAGCCCGTAATATTCGGATTATTGACCCCCAACACTTTGCAGCAAGCACAAGACAGATCCGGTGGAAAACATGGTAATAAAGGTGATGAAGCTGCAATTACTGCCATTAAAATGGTTTCTTTAAAAAAAGGGAATTAAGCACCTTCACAAAATTCAGATATTCAGATATTAACAAGGGGAATTGGGAAACTTTTTCATGCCGTGTTATTCATATTGACTTTGTTTTTATTTTTGTTTCATGAAAAAGATCCTACCCATAATAAAAAACAAATATCTGCTAACCATAATTGGATTAGTGGTATGGGTTGTGTTTTTTGATAAAAATGATCTTGGGAACCAGATAGAACTGCGCCAGCAGGTAAAACAACTGGAAAAAGAACGGAATTATTTTCAAAATGAGATTTCTGTAATTACTTCTGATATTAAAGAACTTACCACCAACCCTAATACATTAGAAAAATTCGCCCGAGAAAAATATCTAATGAAACGCAACAACGAAGATATTTTCGTGATTGTTGAGGAGAAAAAAAATTAGAGTACACCTGCAAAATATATTCCGGCCACTTCTTTTAGCCGACCGTTGGCGCAATTTAATTTAAACAGTGGTAATTTGTATTTTTCGACTAATAAAAATGTTTTTAAAAGCGATCATATTTCCCGATCTGTGTGTTACGATATTTTTTACAATGGCCTTTTAATTAGTGTGTATTCGACTTAAAAATAAAATATTTTAAAACCCGATTGTTTCTTCTCCACGAAATGTATTTTAAATTCTTTGTTAAAAATGTCTTTTTTCTGTTACACAATAAAGAAAAAAAGGTTTCGTTAACATGCAAATTAAAAAACAGATATAAAAAACACAGATGAAAAAAAATTTCAAACTTATCATTTTTCTTTTTTTAAGCCATTATAGCCATGGACAAAACTCAAACATTAACACAATAACTACATCAGTCCCTTTTCTATTGATTAATCCAAATGCACAGTCAATGGGAATAGCAGATATAGGAGTTGTTGCAGCCTCCGAATATTATGAGTCAGGATTAACACAAAACCCGGCCTTGTTGTCAAGAAATGAAAAAGTAATAGGGGCTAAATTTTCTTACAAATCTTGGTTAAGGCATTTAGTTCCGGATATAAATATGATTGATGCAAATTTTTATTACGCTCTTAGTAAAAAAATCACCCTTGCCTATTCTTTTAATTCATTTTCGTATGGAGATATTTCTTATACCAATATTAATGGAAATGAAATAGGAACATTTAAACCAAAAGAATTATACCATAATTTAAGATACGCCCAAAGTTTAAGTCCCAATTTTTCAATTGGTTTGGGATTAAAATACATTGTGAGTGATCTAACAAATGGCATTTTTATCAACGGACAACCAACTCATTCAGGAAAAGCCATTGCCGCTGACATTGGCTTGGATTATAGAAAAGAGATTGCGAAAAAAGAAACATCATTCTGGCGGTATGATATTGGTGCTTCTGTTGTAAATATGTGCAATAAAATAAATTATTTAGATACCGGTGATGGTGATTTTCTACCAATGCAACTTGCCTTAGGAACCATATGGACATACAATAAAGATGTAAATACAAATACTCGATATTGTATCGATTTAGCTTACCAATGTGAAAAACTGTTAGTCCCCACACAGCCAAAATATTCTATTGATGCTAATGGTAATAGAACCATTATAGCAGGGAAAGACCCTTATGTTTCTGTATTTAATGGTGCTTATCAATCTTTTTACGATGCTCCGGATGGTGCAAGTGAGGAATTTGCAGAGATCATTCATAAAATTGGTATTGAAAACAGGTTTGTTTTTAATAAAGAATCGAGCATTGCATTGAGAGTAGGTCATTTTAATGAAAACCTACGAAAAGGGGATAGGAAATATTTTAATGTAGGAATTGGTGGGAAATATAAATTTATTTATCTCGATGCAGGTATGATTTTACTTTATAAATCGGGCAACATTGCTGGCCAACCGGTCTATACATTAGGTTTACAACATCCATATTCTTTGAACCTAACCATTGGATTTAAATATACTTTTAAAGAACATTCAGCTTCAGATTTTTTATAAAAAACTAAAAACTCGATTATTTTATTATACGAACTGTGTTTTCAATTCTGATAATCAATGACCAAATACTATGAATCCAAAAGTTGACTTTTTTTTTAATAAAGCTACAAAGTGGCGAGAAGAATATTCAGAATTAAGAAAACTTGTTCTTGACTGTGAACTAACAGAAGAATTAAAATGGGGATGCCCTTGTTACACATTGCAAAAAAGTAACATTGTTTTAATACACGGATTTAAAAACTATTGTGCCTTGTTATTTATGCAGGGTGCTTTATTAAAAGATGCAAAGGGAATTTTAGTACAACAAACGAAAAATGTGCAGTCAGCCCGGCAAATTCGGTTCACAAATATTCAAGAAATATTGAAAAACAAAACAACTATAAAAGCATATATAAAAGAAGCCATTGAACTTGATAAAGCGGGTTTAAAAGTGGAATTGAAAAAGACAACTGAATACAAAATACCTAAAGAATTTCAAAATGTTTTAGACGATATGCCTGAATTGAAAACTGCTTTTCAAGCACTTACACCAGGACGACAAAGGGGATACCTACTCTATTTTTCTGCACCAAAACAAGTTAAGGCAATAGAAGCAAGAATTGAGAAATATCTACAACAAATACTTGACGGAAAAGGGTTAGACGATTGACAAAATAGATCAATTAACTGTACTGCAAAGAAGCCACTGCTATCAACAAGGGTTTCGCTAAAATTGGGGCAAATGTGCTAAATTTGAACTTTGGAATTCTAAAGCCCCATAATTAAAAAAACAAAATAATGCGATCCCAATTAAGATTTACACTTTTCATTCTTATTATTTTTTTCCAAAACTCCTATAGCCAAAATTATACCTGGAAAAAATTAAACACAGAACCTTATAAAGGAAAACAAGATGATATTTATTTTGTTGATGAAAATAAAGGATGGTATGTAAACGGCTATGGAAAAATATTTCACACCGCAAATGGTGGCGAATCATGGACCATGCAGCTTGAAAAGAAAGGAACATTTTTCAGATGTATTGCTTTTATAGATAGTTTAACAGGTTTTGCAGGAACAGTAGGAACCGATTATTTTCCAAATGTTACGGATACAATTCCATTATACAGAACCGCGGATGGTGGTAAAAATTGGAGCCCGGTGAATTATTCCGGAAAATATGTAAAAGGATTATGTGCGATAGATATTGTAAAAGAACAGTATATAAATCATGGAGAGATCGGGTATAAATACCATATTTTTTCAGTTGGAAGAGTTGGGAGTCCTGCGAACCTATTGGTAAGTCATGACAATGGAATATCATTTAAAAGCATGGATATGAGCAACTATTGCAGCGCATTGTACGATATAAAAATGTTTGATAAACATACCGGACTTGCATGTGCTTCAACTGGGGAAGACATGGACAAGAGCCATGCCTGTATATTATACACAGCAGACGGAGGTTCATCGTGGAAAAAAGTTTATGAATCCAAAAGGCCTTATGAAAATTCATGGAAATTATTTTTCCCCTCCAAACAAGTTGGATATGCTACCATTCAACGTTATGATCCCGATACAACTTCTAAAACACAACATTTCATAAAAACCACCAATGGTGGAAAGAAATGGAAAGAAAATATATTATGTGATGATTATAAAGCTCGTTCTTTTGGTGTTGGATTTATTGATGAAAATGTAGGTTTCATTGGGACTATGAATAGCGGTTATCAAACTAATGATGGCGGTAAATCATGGAAAAAAATTGATCTGGGAAAAGCCTGTAATAAAATACGGATCGTAAAAAAACCTGATGGACTGGTATTTGGCTATGCTATTGGTGTAAATGTGTTTAAGCTTGGTTTGGAGAAATAATAGGTGAGAAAGAAATTTGCTTTGTTGGCATGTCATCCCGATGGCTTTTTCGCCAGAGGGATCTTCTCAATCATTGGGCAATACCATCAATTAGAACAAGATCCCTCGCGAAAAGCTCGGGATGACAGAGGAGCACTCGATTCAAAACTAAAAACAAACAGTAATATTACAATGTCCCCAACTGTGGCTCAAACCAATATCAAATTCAGGACTTATATAAGCGTGGGAATACTCAACACTTACTCTCTTATACGCCAATACAAGCCCTAAATATGCCATTCCTACAACTCTCTTAATATCTTGTGCCGGGAGAGTATAAATACTATTTTTATTAAACATTCCGCCTTGTACAGTGGCATTATATGCAACAGTTTTTAATTCTGCTTTACCAAAAATATAACATTGGAATTTATTTGTTTTATCTTCTACCCCATTTTCATTTAATTTATTTGAAGAAGAACTCAATCCTAAATTTTTAAAATAAGACTGCATCCATCCGCCACGCAGCATTGCCCCCACTGAAATATCATCGTAAAGAGTCCCGAGCCTGGACCCAACAAAACCAATACATTCAATTCTTTTTTTTGCAAATAATTCCTGTTCAAATTTTACATTATAATTCAATACATAGTCGGTTGCAATTTGATATTCCCAACCCAATGGTTGAATGTTTTGTAGAGCATAATGAATTCCTTTTTGCTCCTCTGCCCCTTTGGCTTCAGGTCCAATAATTCCCAAGGCTAAACATGTTGATAGCCGTTGTTTCCTTTCTGAATTGATAGATACTAAAAAATGAGAAACAAAAAACACACCTGCAAAAGGGCGTTCACCCACATAAATACTATCGTAACGAATGCTGCGAGGCGTAAAAACATCCTGTTCCAAATTAATTCCATAATAGTTCAAAGCATTCTTATTTATTGGAATTAACAATCTGGAAAGAGGGGACTTTTTAATAAAAGGCATGATCAATTCTAAAGAAATACCCTGTGTATAATAACGATCAGTGACAAAGAAAAAATCGTTTTCGTAATTAAGTCTAAAATAACTCTCAGGATTAAGAGGTTTTGTTTTAACACTTGTGGTATCAAATTGAGCACCGACAAAGGTTGGAAAAAATAAAAAAAATAAAATTATTTTTATACAGTTACTACGCATAGTAAATTTATTAAAAAGCCCTGGATAATAACGTTTCGAATGTTATCCGGAAGAGCCCTTTTGGTAATGAAAGATCTTCACAAAAATTATTTTTGCTCTCCCCCACTGTTATCACGAAATTCATCATTAAGAATAAAATAAAAAGGAAAGGACATTTGTACACGAGCCAGTTTACCATCATTCTTACCCGGATACCATTTGATCATTTCTAACACACGGATGGCTTCCTGCTCACAGCCACCTCCCACCGTTTTTTCAACGCCAATATTAGTTATCAATCCACTCGGCTCAACAACAAAACGCAACACTACAGTACCTTGTATATTTGATAACTGCGCTTGTTTGGGATACTCTAAATTTTCTTTAATAAAATCCTGTAAGGCGTAGTTGCCTTTTTGATACATTGGCAATTGTTCTGGATTTTTATAAATGATGCCTGAACTGTCGATTTTTGAATCGGCCAAATAATTAAATTTTTGAAAACCACGTTCACGGCATATTTTTGAATATTTACTAGGATCGAAATTAAATGTTTCTGACCAGTTTGCACTAACATACATTCTATCCTTTATGGCAGGAACCCATTGAAACAACTTAAATAACCGCATTGCTTCTGCATCAATAGCAGGTGATCCTGATCCTGAAATTTTTATTTGAGTAACAGAGCTATCCTTCATGACCACAAAGTTGATCGTTACTTTTTTTGCAACTTTTTCTTTTAATGCACTTTCCGGATAAATTAATTCCTGTTCAAAAACTCTTTTAAATTCAGCTTTACCGCCAATATTGGTGGGCAATACATCAACATTAAACCCAGGCTGTGCCAACCCAGCGAAGGATATCAGAAAAAAAAGTACACTATTAATTTTTTTCATTTCAGATTTTTTTTTACCACTAAGACACGGAGAACACGGAGGTACACTAAGCTATTTATTTTTTTGTATTTCCTTGCGCCCTAACTACTTAAATTAATTTAACTTTTTCACCACTAAGGCACCAAGAATATTGAGGTTCACTAAACTTTATATTTTTTTCTTTGTGTTTCTTTGTGTTCTCAGTGCCTTAGTGGTGAATTGATTAAATAGTACAATACAATATACGATTATTATTATTTATATCTTTTACCAAAACTATATTTTTGAAACCTCTTTTTTCAAGCAGGAGTTTTGTTTCCGGACCAAAAGCCTGATTAATTTCAAAGTATAATTCCCCATTTTGTTTTAAATTTTTTAAAGCAAAATCGGCAATTGATCTATAGAATAAAAGAGGATCATTATCATTAACAAATAATGCCAGATGCGGCTCGTGGTCCAGCACATTATTTTGCATTTGTTCTTTTTCTGAAACACAAATGTATGGAGGATTACTAACGATAATGTCGAATTTTAAGTCCGAATCAGGTAACATATCGTTGGCAGATAAAATATTGTGTTGAAAAAATTCCACATCCACAGTGTTCAATTCTGCATTTTGTTTTGCAATATCAAGCGCTTCTGCAGAGATATCCAACGCGTAAACTTTTGCTAAAGGAATATTTTTTTTCAAGGCAACAGGGATGCAACCACTTCCAGTACCGATATCGAGTATGAAGATGGGAAGGGCGAGATGTGCTAAATCTTGATTCTTTGCACTTGGCTCTTGCACGTTAGTTCCTGGTTCTTGATTCTCAGCTCTTGATTCTTGTTTCTTTGTTCTTGATATTATCAATTGAACCAACTCTTCTGTCTCCGGCCGGGGAATTAAAACATGTTTATTTACAATAAATTTCAAACCATAAAAATCAGCTTTTCCGAAAATATATTGAATCGGTTTATGCTGCTTTAGGTCCTTTATTGCAAAATTAAATTTCAATAATTCCGATTCTGAGATTGTAACATCGAAATTTAAAAAAATGTCTGCTCGTTTCAAATTCAAATATTCTTCAAAGCAATAGGCAATAAACGTTTCTAACTCGTCCTTTTCGTACGTATTTTTTAATTCATCACGAAAAAAACGTACCACATCTGCTATTTTATTAGAAGGAATTCTCATATAATATAAAAGTAAAAATATTTATCCGATAATTGCCGAATGTCTTAACTTTGTTGCCGGATGAATATTCATGAAACATATATGCAGCAATGTCTTGTACTTGCCTTAAAAGGTTTTGGAAAGGTTGCGCCCAATCCTATGGTAGGTTGTGTGATCGTTCATGATGGAAAAATAATTGGTGAGGGCTATCATCAGCAATATGGACAAGCACATGCAGAAGTTAATGCTATTAACTCCGTTGAAAACAAAGAATTACTATTAAAATCAACATTATATGTAAACCTGGAGCCATGTTCTCATTATGGAAAAACACCACCTTGTGCCGATCTGATCATTGAGCACAAAATTCCCAATGTAGTGATTGGCTGTATGGATTCAAATTCGGTAGTGAACGGACGCGGTATCGAAAAACTTACCAAAGCCGGAATTAATGTAATAGAGGGTGTTTTAGAAGATGAATGCAAAGAGTTAAACAAACGTTTTTTCACTTTTCATGAAAAAAAACGACCTTACATTATTTTAAAATGGGCGCAGACAGCCGATGGTTTTATTGATGCGAAACGCAATGAAGAAAGTCCCGGTAAAGCTTTACAAATAAGCAATGCTGAATGCCGTAAACTGGTTCATCAATGGAGAAGCCAGGAGCAGGCTATTATGGTTGGTACCAACACCGCCTTACTTGATAATCCACAATTAACAGTAAGGGAATGGCATGGAGAAAATCCGCTACGAATCACTATCGACAAATGGCTTCGCATCCCAAAACAGAATTATCTTTTTGATAAAAGTACACCAACACTTATATTTACTGCTCTGAATGAAGTTTCTGTACCTAATTTAGAGTTTGTGAAAATTGATTTTGAACAAGCTATCATTCCGCAAATTTTAAGTGAATTGTATAAACGTTCAATTCAATCGCTGCTGATAGAAGGTGGTGAACAACTGCTCAATAGCATTATCGATATTGACGCCTGGGATGAAGCACGTGTATTTATCTCCGATAAAAAAATAGAAAAAGGGGTAAAGGCACCGATATTAAAAAATGAGCCGACACATAAAGAAAATATTAATGGCGATAAATTACTTACTTTTTTAAGAAAAAAAACAGCGTAAAATGAAGATAGGGATATTAAGAGAAGATAAAATGCCTCACGACAAACGTGTTGCCTTTACACCTGAGCAATGTTTAATTGTTCAGAATAACTTTCCAAATACAGAGGTAGTGGTGCAACCCAGCGATTGGCGCTCTTATACAAATGAAGAGTATATTACGAAGGGAATAAAAATGACAGAAGATATCAGCGATTGTGATATTTTAATGGGCATTAAAGAAGTACCTAAACAAAATCTGATCGCCAATAAAAAGTATTTATTTTTTTCGCATACTATCAAAAAACAACCACACAATAAGGAACTTTTACA
Organism: Bacteroidota bacterium; assembly: GCA_040388455.1. Lineage (GTDB taxonomy): Bacteria > Bacteroidota > Bacteroidia > 2-12-FULL-35-15 > 2-12-FULL-35-15 > 2-12-FULL-35-15. The sequence goes on along the minus strand of JAZKBX010000081.1, from coordinate 27,855 downwards.
AACCATACTCAAAAAAAATATCCAGTTAATTGATTACGAATGCCTTACAGATGCTGACTTTAACAGGATCATTGGTTTTGGTTATTATGCAGGCATAGTAGGTGCTTACAATGGTATTTTAGCGTATGGAAAAAAATATAAGCTGTTTGATCTAAAACCTGCCCACTTGTGCTATGATAAAAAAGAATTAAAAGAAGAACTAAAAAAAGCCAATTTAACCAATATCAAAATTATAGTTACAGGAAATGGCCGCGTTGCAAACGGAGCCGTTGAATTGCTTGGTGTATTGGATATCCGAAGAATCACATCCTATGAATTTACACATTACTCATTTCGTGAACCTACTTATGTTCAGTTACATTCGCCCAATTATAATGAAGCGATAGATGGCTCACCATGGAACACCGATAATTTTTATAAGCACCCTGAAAAATTCCGCTCAACATTTGGTAAATACACAAAAGATTGTGATCTGCTGATCCATTGCTCCTTTTGGGACCCAAGAGCCCCTATCCTGTTTTCTAAAAAAGAGATGCGCTCCCCTGATTTCCGTATCAGTGTTATTGCAGATGTAACTTGTGATATCAATGGTTCTATCCCTTCTACCGTGAGATCAACTACTATAGAAGATAAATTTTATGGATACAATCCGGTAACGGAATCTATCGGTGAAGCCTTTAGCAATGATACAATAACAGTAATGGCTGTGGATAATTTACCGTGCGAATTGCCACGAAATGCTTCCGAAGATTTCGGGAAAGAGTTGATTGATAAAGTATTGCCGGCATTGTTAATCGGTGATGATCAGGGCTTGATTGACCGTGGAAGCATCACAAAAGACGGAAAGCTAATGCCCCGCTTTAACTACCTGAGCGATTATGCTTTAGTCACTCCTAACCTTCAGGAAGGGTAGGAATTGCTTCCAAAAAACATAAAATTTCTGCTACTCGGCTTGAACTCCCACGCTCAGCTTCTTATGGATATGGGAGAATCAGGTTTTTCTTGCTTTTAATTCTCCTCCCCTTCGGGGAAGCAGGGAGGGGCTTTTTATATTACATCTCTTGGATCATCATTCGTATCGCGCTTCTTACTCTTTTTACGCATTCTGATATTCAATGCCTCAACAAACAATGAAAACGCTATTGCGGAATAAATAAATGCCTTATCCACATGCTGGTGGAAGGAGTCTAAAATAAGAACCATCCCGATCATTAATAAAAATGACAATGCCAATACTTTGATCGTTGGATTTTTATTTATAAAATCACTTACCTTCTCAGAAAAAATTATCATAATGATCATAGCAATTATCACAGCAAGGATCATGATCAACAAATTAGTTACAAGGCCCACTGCTGTAAGTATGGAGTCGAATGAGAATACAATATCGATCAAAACAATTTGAGCTACAATGGCATTAAAACTAATTTTTTTAATTTTTATTTCCGTATCATCATAACCCTGAACTTTATTATGCAATTCAATAGTAGTTTTGTAAAGTAAAAATACACCTCCCGAAAATAAAATAAGATCACGACCGGTAACCCCAAAACTTCCGATAGAAAATAAGGCATCCTTTAAACCTACGATCCAGGAAATACTGAATAATAGCGTTATACGCATTATTAATGCAAGCATTAAACCAATTGTGCGCGCTCTGCCTTGTTTTGCTTTTGGAAGCTTGTCAGCTATTATGGAAATAAAAATAATGTTATCGATCCCTAACACTATCTCTAATACCGATAATGTAAGTAAACTGATCAATGAGGCAATTGAAAATAATTCCTGAAAATCCTGAGTTAAATGCATACTTAAAATTACTTTTTTTGCAAAAATACACACATTTTATTCAAACGCACCATAAATTTACAAACAGATTACATTCTTATACCAAGATCTACTTTTTGATTAAAGTTCATTAAACTTCACTGATACTCGTATAAAATTTCCTATTTATTAAGTACATTTACAAAAATCCATTTTACCGAAGGTTGATTGACAAGGTTGTTTCAAGGATTGCAGGGAAACCTGATCTGACAATGTTATTCCGATTAAATTTCACAAAAAGAAATCCTGTCGATCATATAATAAGATCCCTCGTAAAAACTCGGGATGACAGAGGAGCTTATATTTATGCAATGTTCCTCCGATTGGCTTTTTTCCAAAAGGAATTAACAATTTTTAAAAAACAAACGGTTTCGAAATATATTCTCAAACTCTTTACATAACACAAATTTTATGAACTTCACACTTCGGCCCTGGACAATTGATGACTTAGATAGTTTGGTGAAATATGCAAACAATTACGAAATTGCAAAAAACATGACCGACAAATTCCCATTCCCATATTCAATTGAGAATGGCAAAAATTTTATAGCGTTTGCTACTCATAATGTCCCTTTTAATATATTGGCTATAGATATCAACAATGAAGCTGTTGGAGGCATTGGTATCCATCCGCAAACAGATATACATTGTAAAAATGCTGAATTAGGATATTGGCTTGCGCAACCATTTTGGGGACATGGCATAATAACAAAAGCAATAACTCAAATGGTAGATTATGGTTTTAAAACCTGGGATATAAACAGAATTTTTGCAAAACCTTTTGGAACAAACTTAGGCTCTCAACGGGTTCTTGAAAAAGTCGGTTTTATTTTTGAAGGCCGTTTTGATAAATCTTTATTTAAAAATGGAGAGTACATTGATGAGTTAGTTTACGCGGTAAGATTAAGTAAATAGAAAAGTCTGATAAACAATGAATACAAACGAAGGAAACCCACAAATGTTATTGCAATTAGTGGAAATGCAAATGCCATTTGGTAAATTTAAAGGAACGTTATTATGCAACCTTCCTGTATCTTACCTCGAATGGTTTCAGCGCAAAGGCTTCCCGGAAGGCAAATTGGGTATGCTTTTACAAACCATGCTCGAAATAAAAATGAACGGGTTAGAGTACTTACTTGATCCATTGAAAAAAAAATATCCATTAAAAAAAATGTAGATAAAGTAACGAGAATGCAGCGTTAGGGATTGAAGTGAAAATCCTTTTCTGTTTAGAAAAGATTGTAACGCAAAGCCCGCCACTTTCTTTTTCAAGAAAGTGGAACGCCCAAATGAAAATAATAAACTTCTTCGAAAAAAGTGTAATATATTAAGATAATAGACCCTGAAATACAACAATTCCATATCACAATTCATAAAAAGTAAAAAAGGAATAGGTCTGCTCATACTTAGTGTACTTTGCATTTGGTTTATATTTTGCCTGCCCTCTCCTTTATTCAATAATAAAACATGTACCGTTTTAGAAGACAGTCAAGGAAACCTTCTTTCTGCCCGTATTGCGGAAGACGGCCAATGGCGATTTCCGAATAGCAAACACGTTCCATTAAAATTCATTTCAAGTATCGTTCAGTTTGAGGACCGAAGTTTTTTTATGCATCCCGGCTTTAATCCGGCAGCATTTGCACGTGCAATTGTTCAAAATATAAAAGCAAAAAAAATAAAAAGTGGCGGAAGTACCTTATCCATGCAGGTAATACGTCTTGCTCGAAAAAAAAAGGGAAGAACAGTTTTTGAAAAATTAGTTGAAATTATTTTAGCACTACGCCTGGAACTGAGTTATTCCAAATCTGAAATACTCACACTATATGCTTCCAATGCGCCATTCGGAGGAAATGTGGTTGGAATAGATGCTGCATCCTGGCGGTATTTTGGAAGAGATGCCGGAAAACTTTCATGGGCAGAATCTGCAACACTGGCCATTTTACCAAATGCACCCAGCTTAATTTATCCGGGAAAAAATCAGGAACGTTTACTTGTAAAACGTAATCGTTTGCTCGACCAGTTATTTAAAGCAAAAGCAATTGATAAAGAAACCTGTGAATTGAGCAAACAAGAACCCTTACCTGGCAAACCTTACCCTATCCCACAGATCGCTCCGCATTTATTACAAAGGGCTGCCAAAGAAGGGCTCAAAGGGGAACGCATACTCTCAACCCTTGATGTTCATTTACAGGAACGCTTGAACGAGATCATCGAAAATCATCATAAAATTTTAAAGGCAAACGAAATTCACAATGCCTGCGCGCTTGTTCTGGATGTAACTACCGGCAATGTTTTAGCTTATACCGGGAACACTGATAATACAGGGAAAGCCGAATATGAAAGTGATGTGGATGTTATAAATGCGCCACGCAGCACGGGAAGTATTCTAAAACCGTTTTTATTTGTAAGTATGCTCAATGATGGTGAATTGCTTTCATCCACCTTGATCCCAGACATACCCACACAAATTGCAGGGTATGTTCCACAAAATTACAACATGACCTTCGATGGCGGTGTTCCCGCAAAACGCGCATTAGCACGTAGTTTGAACATCCCTTCGGTACGTATGCTTCAAAATTATGGTATCGAAAAATTTAATCACAATTTAAAAAAGATCGGGATGACAACTCTTACCTACACTCCCGATCATTATGGATTATCAATTATATTGGGTGGTGCAGAAGGTAAATTATGGGATATCGCAGGAATGTACGCCAGCATGGCGCGAACACTGAACCACTATACTACCTACAATGGCAAATATGATAAAAAAGACTTCCATCCGCCTTTTTATATTGCTCAAAAGGAACAGGATACTAATTTGGATGAAGTACCTGTTGTGGACGCAGCCTCCATCTATTTAACCTTTGAAGCAATGGTTGAAGTTTCACGGCCTGATGAAGATTCGGGCTGGAAACAATATACATCAGCAAGTAAAGTGGCCTGGAAAACAGGAACCAGTTTTGGTTACAGGGATGGTTGGGCTGTTGGTGTCACGCCAAAATATGTGGTAGCTGTCTGGGTTGGAAATGCTGATGGTGAAGGACGGCCAGGACTTGTTGGGGTACAAACAGCAGCACCTATAATGTTTGATATTTTCAGTTTATTAAAACCTGTAAAATGGTTTTCACCGCCTTATGATGAAATGGAAAAAGTAGCAATATGCCACCAAAGCGGAAGCAGAGCAACGGATATTTGTGAGCCAATTGATAATGTTTATATCCAGAAATCCGGATTACGTTCCGCACCCTGCAAATATCACCGCATCATACATTTGAGCGAGGATAGTAAATACAGAGTGAATAGTGTTTGCGAAGATGTTAATAAAATGCGCCATGTCAGTTGGTTTGTACTCCCCCCCACGATGGAATTATATTATAAATCAAAAAATGCAAGTTATAAGGAATTACCACCATACCGCAATGATTGCGAAACCGGAGGTATAAATGCAATGGAAATTATTTATCCCAAACAATTCAGTAAAATTTATGTTCCTATAGAATTAGATGGAACTCTTGGAAAAACAATTTTCAAAGTGGCACATCGCATGGCAAAAAGCACTATTTACTGGCATTTAAACGATATTTATATCGGAAGCACGCAAGGCATTCATCAGATGGGATTAAGTCCGGATGAGGGCGTGCATACACTCACATTGGTGGATGAAACGGGGGAATCCATTGTTCAAAAGTTTGAAATTGTAAGTGACAGAAAATAAAATTTATTTTTAGCTTTGAAGTAAATTAAATTTTATGACTTTCTCAATCAACATCATTTCCGGGATTTTACTATTTATACTACTGCTTATTGTATTCAAGTATTTAGAAACCTTTTGGTCGTATAAAATCCCAAAGCCCTTTAAATGGGAAGAAGCTGTTAAAAATAAATTGGTTTCTAAAAAACTAAGCTCACTTGAACGCAATTACTACGACAAAATTCGATTTTACGATATCTGGTTTCAGGTTGAACGATTATTAAAAGAAAATGTGGAAGGAGATTTTGCAGAACTCGGTGTTCATAAAGGCGAAACGGCAAAACTTATTTACGAAATGACTACTACCCGCAAACTCCATCTGTTCGACACTTTTGAAGGATTTAGTGAAAAGGATCTGAAATACGAAAATAAACAAGGAGGAAAATATACAACCAACGAATTTTCAGATACTGATGCAGAATCAGTAAGAAAATATATTGACGGAGGAGATCGTGTAATTTTTCATCCCGGCTACTTCCCCGCTACTTCAATTGGTTTAGAGCATTTGAAATTTTCTTTCGTACACCTGGATGCAGATCTGTATTTACCAACTGTTGAAGGATTGAAATTTTTCTATGCCCGGCTTTCTCCCGGTGGAGTAATTATTGTTCACGATTATAACCATACCTGGGACGGGATAAAAAAAGCATTTGATGAATTTATGCCGACTATCCCTGAAAGCCTTATAGAATTGCCCGATTGGAAAGGAAGTGTAATGATAGTAAAAAACAAAAATTATACAATTTGATTTTTCAAAATTATCATAAAAAAATAAATTTACCACTAAGGCACTAAGAACACGAAGAAACACTTAGAAAAAAACTCAAAACTATTTTTTATAAGGATTATTTATTAAACACTAAAAATTAATCTTTGTGTACCTTAGTTTTCCTAGTGCCTTAGTGGTAAATTTTGTGCGAAGCAGAAACGAAAAAAATAAAACAATGAAAGCAGCCTCTATTCATGAGCTTCAAAAAGAATTAACAGCCCTTGAACCTAAACAGTTGAAGGAACTTTGTATACGTTTAGCTAAATATAAAAAAGACAATAAAGAATTACTTTCTTACCTTCTGTTTGAGGCCCATGATGAAAAAGCATACGTTAAAAATATAAAGCAGGAAATAGATGTATTGTTTGAAGAAATGAACCGAGATACGGCCTATCTGACAAAAAAAAGTCTTCGCAAAATTTTAAGACTCATTAATAAGTTCATCAAATATTCGGGCGATAAGCAAACCGAAATTGAATTACGAATTTACTTCTGTACAAAAGTAAAAATAGCACGTATTGCCATCGATACCAATACGGTACTATCCAATCTGTATAGCCGGGAAATTGAAAAAATAAAAACAACGTTCTCAAAATTACATGAGGATCTTCAATATGACTATAAGCAAGAATTAGAGAAATTAGGAATTGATGCCTGATTATGATTTGATGAAACCAAAACGTTTAACTCTTGACCTCGATTAAATTTATTTTGAATAAAAAAAAGCGCTCCGATAATTAAATCAGGAGCGCTTTTTTTATTATGTTTTGTTGTTTTTTAATGTAATGTAATATTGTAAACATTCCCATTGATGGTAACAGTAGCCTGATCATCGCAAGTGCCCGCTCCCCAATCAATCGCACGCGTTGGTTTACCTGAAGGAATTAAATTCAATCCTCCGCTTACTATCCAATGACAATTCATTTTTATTTTTAACGCTGAAGTTATGGTAGCTGTAAAAGAATTACCGTTGGAATGTGATCCACTCGCGGTACCTGTAATTAAATAAACATCGTCACTCCAAATTGCGGTACTTTCACCTTCCGACCATTCTCTAACCCTGTTCGATGTCCATGAAATTACTCCACCACTATTTGCTTTGATAATTGTTCCTGTTACTGCAATTGTAAAAGTCAAATGACCATTATTATTGTGTCCGTTATTAGTAACTGAATGGCTTCCTGTTACCTGGTTATCATTTACAAAAAAGTTAGTAAATGTAATAGTATGTGTTGATGCAGAATCCTTGTAATGGCCCGAATAAGATATATTTATTATTCCTTTGCGGTATCTGCCATCGCTGCATAAACAATTTGTAGTACCAAAATCAACTACAATAGTTCTAGGACTTGCGGTTGTATCATGTGTGATGGTTGCACATGCGCTCAATAAGCCTCTTTCGTCAGAACCATTATTAGCTGCTAAATAAGAAGTTAAATTACCGGCAGCGGCCTGATCAGAAATATTACTTGCATCATTAAAAGAACTTTCGGCAAGAGCATTGTCGGCTGCACCAGCAGTATCTGTATCGGCTGGTTCATCTTTTTCTTTTTTACAGGCTGTAAAAATAAAACTTACAGCAACAACTACCATTAGGTATTTAAGCAGATTTTTTGTTTTCATATTTATTTTATTTAAGGTTAAAATAATTGCAGGATTCTACGAATAAAAGTATTGAAAGTTTCATGGTGCTTTAAAAAAAACAGGGATTATTTTAAATTTTTTCTTAGAGCCTGTTTAAATTTTATTCAAAACAATTTCGAGCCTTCCCACGATTTCTAGACTCCACTCGAAAATACCCATGTGAGCTATCATTTCGAGCGGAGTCGAGAAAGGTGCGTTAGCATCAATAAGCAATATTGCTATTCTTTATATAAAATTTAAACAGGCTTTTAAAAAGATGATAAAAGATACAATCTTAATTCACTTCCCTTTATGACTGGGAAACATTTTCCGTATAGACGCAAAATTACCCGTTTGTTTTGAAGTGAATACCCCCTGGCTGATATCTTTTATATCTTCAATAGAATAAAATGCTGTGGGATTATGCTTTCGGATTAAAACAACAACCTGCTGTATGTTTTTCCGTTTGATAATTGAAAATATCATTTTAACAGGACCTACGGCACCTTGTGCATCTACAACAGTTACACCGTGGTTTTCGTGCTTCAGGCTTTCCAGTAAATTTTCACAATTCTGGTTGGTGATGATACGTATCACCTGTAAACCCAAAGCCAAGCGTTCTTCAATAAGTAAACCAACATAAGTGCCTGTTGCGAAACCTCCGGCCCAAGCAAGGTAACAGGCAATGTTATTTAAATTTTTCATTATTTGCGCCACAACAATGATCCAAATAAGCACTTCAAAAAAACCTAATATTGGTACAATTTGTCGAAACCCTTTTGAAATAAATACATGACGTAATGTACCTAAACTCACATCGCAAACACGTGAAAAAAATATAATAAGGGGTAGTAATATCCAACTGTAATAATCAAAATTACCGAAAATAGAATGAAGCATTTAAAAACAATTTAACAATTTAACAATTTATCAGTAGGCAATGCATAGTAGGCAAACTACCTATAACTAAGAACTAACAACTAATGACTAATAACCATCTTATTGGTTTTGCGTTTATTCCCGGCTGTTAAGGAATAATAATAAATTCCGGCACTTAAATTTTTCTTGTCAAACATAACAGAATGTTTCCCTTCCTGCATCGTTTCATTAACAAGTGTTTGGATCAATCGCCCGCAATCATCCCAGATCTGCAAATTTACATTTGATTTTTTAATTAATGAGAATTCAATTGTAGTTGATTGTAAAAAAGGATTCGGATAATTGGTCAATTGCAGATCAGTTTTAGAGGCAACAATATCCTCCACAGTAACAATATCATTCACACTGGTAATGTTAGTTGAATAGATACCATTTGCATGAGTTGCGATTACAACAAGTCCATCCGAAATTCTGGTCTCTATCATATCGCAAACAGCATTACCGATCGTATTTATTCCTTGCTGTACCCAAACTGTTGCCAAACCATTTAAACTGTCAGTAGCATAAAGACCGGTGGTAGTTCCTGCTAAATAAACTTTTCCGTCACCTACAGGTAAAATACTTAACCAGCGCAAAGATGGCCCTGAACCTGAACCATTCGAAGACTGCTCCAGGTTACCTGCACATTTTGCCCATGTACTTCCTGCATTAGTGGAATAATACATACTATAAACTCCATAGTTCGAAAATACAACCACTACCTTATCTCCATCTGTTGGGTCGGCTGTAATACAACTCACATAACCCGCTCCCGGAAAAGCTGCACCCGAAGTAGTGGAGGTAATATCAACAGCAGATGGTAAACCTGTATTTGCATTATCCACACGATAGATTTTCTTTTTATCCGTTCCATAATACACTCTGTTTAAAGGCGTTTTGCAAGCAGCAACGGCTGTAATCACAGCACCTGATGTTGCAACAGAATCCGGTAACTTCACCCAATTGGTACTGATAGAATCCCAGTTACCAATAAGAGGGATGCCCGACAGATCATCATTTCGCCATAAATGTTTTCCTCCTGCCAGGTACATCAGGTTATTATTATTTGGATCAAGCACAAAAGGATTAATAAATTCCGGTTTTTTTAAACCAATAGGATCAATACGGGTAAAAGCAGTTTTATTTCCATTTGCATCGCAGGTTGCTTTCACCATTTTTGCATTTTGAATAGAAAAATAATAATTGGTTCGGTTATCCGAAATAGCACAATATGAGCCATCTCCACCGTGTGCGTGAAACCATGGTGTGGTTGGAACGTTATTATTGCTAAACCAGGTACCATTATCCTGAGCCCCTGCAATAATCACATCATTACCTGGAGTAGCATGGTCAATTGCAATTGTATAAAACATGGTTGTTAAATACCCATTGTTTAATGATTCCCAGGCTACTGTACCAGCAGTGTTATCGATGGTTTTAAAAACTCCCCCATCATTAGCGCTTATCATTATATCGGGATTGGATGGTAAAAACTCCAGGCAATGCTGATCGGAATGGTGGTTGGCGTATGAATTTACAATAGGCAATGCCGCACCTTCTTCGTAACCTCCAATAAAAGTAGTATTTGTAGAATCCTGAAAACCTGAAGTGGAACGATAGAGATTTGTTCCACCAATAAAAACTGTATTGGGATCATTTGGTTTCACACGAACAACCATGTCATATGAACCTTGTACCGACCATTTATCAAACTGACCACCAGTGGCTGGCAAATTAGTGGACAGGTCCTGCCAGATACCACCGGCACTATCACCGTTGCCGGAAACATAGGTATATTTCCATAAGCTGTTCCACTCCGGATCACCTAAATAATTGAAGGTAACTTTTCCAAAATCGGGCGTGTTGGCTAAAAAATAAATTTCATTTTCATTGGATGGATTTATGCCCATTGTAATTCTGTTATAAGCAGTTGGAAAAGCTGGAGGAGTAATTTTAGTAAAAGCAATTCCATCTGCAGAACGCCAAATACCTTTTTGAGTCCCATCATCACTTAATGCTGTATATACCACACCAGTAGTGGTTACAGCTACATCCGTAAAATAAGAGGTTCCTCCCTGAACAGCTACCCAGCTAATTCCTCCATTAACACTTCGCATAATAGCGCCATAAACGGCAGCATAAATTTCGGTAACGGTATCATTTGCAGATATATCATTTGCAAGGTTCCAAACCAATTGCCAGCCTATTGAAAACGTTTGTGGTACACCGGCAGCAGTAGATGCAACCGATTGCCAGGTTTTACCACTATCAACTGATGTAAATAATCCATCGCCTAAATAGTAAGCTCCTCCTCCACCAGCTGAAGCACCATAAGCTTCACCACTTCCGTAATACCAAACGTTTTGATGTGATGGACGTTTATCCTGCATCAGGCAAGTTGCATTTTTTAGTTGGGATAAGGTATTACTCATATTCCAGCTACCGCCACCATCGCTGGAAAGCCACATACCTCCTGAACAAGAGCCGGCCAACAATCTTTTTTCATTACTAACATCTATCCCAAAAGCCCGGGTACGCCCTCCTACATTCCAGGGGCCCCTGTTTACTATATTTAAAGCCGCTCTATCAGAAGATATACCTTGTGCATCATTTGGCAGGGTAGCTGCAAAAGCCAATTCTTTCTGACGGATATTATCAGGGATCTTCCCTGTTGAAGGATCAGCCAGTCGTCTTAAGTCCCAATTCATGCGGTTTCGGGCATCCACTTCCATCCCTTCGCGGGAGACTTTTTTCTGTATGTCTTTTTTATTTTTGGCTGGCTCTGTATAAGCGATATATCCAAGTGCTGATAAGGATAATGCAATACAGATATAAAGGGTGAATGTTTTTTTCATTTTTAAATTTTATTGAAATCAAATATAGTGATTTTTAAGGTAGCATGAGCTTAGAATAACGAAACAGTTTCACAATTTTTCAGCAAGCAATTCTTTACAATTTTAGGAATCAAAAAAAAGAATAGAAGGATAATTATTGAGTCCGCTCCGAAAACTCCTTTAAACTCTCTTTAACACAATTTCATTAATTTAATATGCTGGATTATCAATTATATTGTAAAAATATAATTCGTGCAATTCGTGTCAAAAATATCTTTTCGGAAGGGACTCTTTATTGTTTAATTGCCTACTGCTTAAATTGTTAAAATTGCTAAATTCATTTATCGCCTACCACTGAATTGTTAATAAAATGATAAAAGTAAATTTTGTCAGCCTTAATTATTGTTGTTCTTTTGGCTTATAAATTTATAAAACAAGTACTAACTAAAAATAAAAAAAAATGGAAGAAACTAACACAGGTGCTGCTTTACCAGCAAAAAGACCAACTTTTTTAACAGTTTTATGTATCCTATCTTTTATAGGAATTGGATTTAGTTTAATTGGAGGTATTATGGGATATTTTTCTTATTCCACAATGGCAAGTGCAGGTGATATGTTTGGTGGCTTAAAAGGCGAAGGCGCTGAAGAAATGGGTGAAGCAATGAATGCAATGGCTGATGTTATGGGAATGGATTATGGTAAAATGGCTTTGAATTCTTTAGTTGTTGCTTTATTAAATATTCCAATTTTAATTGGGGTGTTAATGATGTGGAAACAAAAGAAAACAGGTTTTTTTGTATATACTGCATTTGAATTAATTCAATGTGTTATGCCTTTCATTTTAGTAGGTGGTTTAGCTGGTGGTATCTCCGGTATTTTATATGCTATCGTTGCAATCGTATTCATCGTATTGTACGGATTGAACTTAAAGCACATGTCATAAATTCAAATTTATAAAAGATAAAAAAATCCCATCGATCAATCGATGGGATTTTTTTATGATCAAACTATTGTTTCCTACCCTCTTAACAATTTATAGAAAGTATTTGAAGGAAGCTAAATTCTTTTTATTTTATTGCAATAACACTGATCTCCACATTAACATTTAATGGAAGTTTTGAAACCTGAACTGTTTCTCTTGCCGGATAATCACTTGAAAAATAAGAACCATATACTTCATTTACAGATGCAAAATCATTCATATCTGTAAGGAAAATTGTGGTTTTACAAACGTTGGTAAAATCCATTCCTGCATCGGTAAGAATACCTTTTACATTTTCCATTACCTGCCTGGCCTCCGTTTTAATATCTCCAAGCATCAGTTCCCCCGAAACAGGATGTTTACCCACTTGTCCGCTTACAAAAAGCATATTACCTTTTAAAACACCATGACTATACGGGCCAATTGGAGCAGGTGCATTTTTTGATGTGATGATTGTTTTCATAGCAAAGATGGTTTAGTTATAAAATCGTAATTGCCTACTGATAAATTGTAAAATTGCATAATTACCTTTATTGATAATCATACCAGTCTTTTTTTCTGGTCAGCTTCAGATCCTTTAGCATAGCAGATTTCACGTTCAGGTCCAATGAAAAACTTTGACGGAAACCGAATGGCACCCAGTTGAACCGCATTTCCCAGCAATGCAGATCTCTATGGATATTAATGGATGTAACTGTAAATTTTTTATTGGTAAAGTCATAACCGGAAGCCACACTTATTTTCCAGTTTTTTGTAAGACTTAGATCACCATTAAAAGTTGCTGTTTGTGTTAGGATCTTTGTTCCGATCCAACCTGTTTTACTATAATTTAAATTATAATAAACATTGATATTCCAGGGCACATTAAAATCAATGTATTTTTCAGGATTTTTATTGTAATAATCCAATTCATCCTGTATCCCCTCATCACTTGTTTTTGGTTTTGCAGTTTTTTCTTTGCTCCGAAGACTGGTACTTAATGAAAGCATTGCAGAAGTTAGTCTACCAATATGCCTGCCGGAAAGGAAGGTCGTTTTTGAGGGATCTCTTTCCCATTCAAATTTCTCTACCCTCGCCCCTGCTGTATCTATCTGGTAGGGATCAATTAATGCACTTGCATTTACATCCAACAACTTAAATAACTTGGTACGGCCATTTAAATTAATATTCGACCATTGATAATTTTTTGCCGCAACATTATACGAAACAGAACCACTCAAATTATCAATTAACGATACTTTTTTATCTACCGAACCGGAATCATTTTGTTGTTTTATTTTTGCTTCCAACGTATTGTTCAAACCAAAGGAAACAATACCGGAACGGCCCGCCCCCGGAGATCCGTAAATACCATTTTGAAAACGGGAATATTGTTGAGTAACTCCTGTGGTATCAATTTGTACATCCTGATAATAACCAAATTGACTTTCGCTAAAATCAGGTCTGTAGCTGGCACTGATAGTCGGGGATGCAACATGTCGTATTTGTTTTAAACGTTTTGTACGAAAGAAATAATTCCCATACACCCTTGTATTTAATCCGGCCGATAAACTAAAATCATTTGCCATATTAAAACCGTCAATGGTATCAGTAAATACTTTATTACTGTCGAGGTCGTAACGCTTGGTTATTGTTTGACGATAAATAGTGCTCCCAGTAGAAATAGTAGGGGTAAACGTAAAATATTTCAGAACATTTAATGAAGTTCCAATTGGTACCGTAAATCTTGCACCGTTCCTCATTTGATTTACAGTATTATTGGTAAAAAATAATGAATCATAGGTATTTATTTCATTACGTGCGTTAGCTGTTGCACTTAACCCTATTTTATCATACCATTTATTTCCAACACGGCTCTTATTTTTAAAAGGATAGATGCGGTTCATTGTTAAAGCGAGCTCAGGTAAAGTTACATCTACTTTTTTAGTAATTGTATTTTGACTATGCCTTGCATTGGCCGAAAAATTAAATGGTGTACCGGTCAATACTTTTGTATACGCTACGTTTGATTGAAAAGTATTGGATAAATAATTGCCGGTAACATTTCCATTGAACTTATTATATTTACTGCTTCCTGCATTTACATTGGCTGAAAAACGGCTATTGGGATTGGATTTAGGATCCTGAACATGCCGCCAATTCACAAAAAAAACATTACTTTTTGTAGAATTTGGTAATTCACGGTCGCCATCAATAATTTCAGAATAACGCAGGGCCACATCACCATTATAACGATAACGATTGTTGTAATTACTGCTCGCACTTCCACCAAAACTTCCGTTTGCATAAACATCACCACGCAAGGCCAGATCAATATACTCACTCATCCCAAAATAAAAACCTCCATCCTTTAAAAAGAATCCCCACTGATTTGATTCCCCATAAGTTGGTAAAAGTATACCCGAAGCCCGTCCTTTTTTGTTAGGGAAATAACCAAATGGCAGTATTAATGGAGTTGGGATATCTGCAATGAATAATTCGGCAGGTCCGGTAATAATTTTTTCATTAGGGATAACTTTAATTTTTGATGCGCCAATATAATAATGCGGATGCTCAAGATCGCAGGTCGTATATTTCCCATGTGCTACATAATACATGTTATTGCTGTCTTTTTTAATATCACGCCCATGAATATAACCATCCCCTTGCTTGGTGATCACATCCCTGATCTTTCCTTTTTTGGTTTTAAAATTATAAGTGATCTCTCCGGCATTGAATTTTTCCCCGTTTTGATTTGAGACCGGTTTTTGTACCGTATTTCCTAAACTATCTTTTAAACCTCTCGAATACAATACATTTTTACCGAAATCAAGTTCAATATAACCCGCTTCCAACTTCATATCCTCGTAAATTACAACTGCATTATTATAGAGGTACGCTTTTTGATTAGCCATATCAAGCACCAAAGAATCGGTGGCGCTATAGGTTATTTTTTCTTTTAAAAATGAGTTTTCCTGAACAGGAGTTATTATGGTATCGGTTGTAGTTAATGAATGTCGTGCTGGCTTACCAGGAAGAGATGCGCCAACCTTCACTTTGCCCATTTCAAGGCTTGCGAATTGGCTCTCTCCGCCTATAGATGTGGCAGGGTTTGTTGAATAGTTTGTTTCACTTATTAACAAACAACCAAGGATAAAAAGTACTTTTATAAGAAATCGATACAATTTTAAAAGTATTTTTGTGTTTGATTTTAAGGCTCAAAACTAACTAAAAAAAAAGTTTTGGCAATTAGTAAAATTTAAATTAACCTGATTATTCAATTAATTAGTCTAAAGTTCAAATTGTGTGAAAAAACAAGTATACATATCATTTCTTTTATTGATCTGCATTATTGCGAGCTCGTTCACTTCAAAATTCAAGCCAGCTTTTGGAGTAAAGGTAATTGTAATTGACCCGGGCCATGGTGGAAAAGACCCTGGCTGCCATGGTAGCAAATACAATGAAAAAGACATTGCCCTTGCTGTATCCCTTAAATTGGGCAAATACATTGAAGAAAACCTGAAAGATGTAAAGGTTGTTTACACCCGGAGCACCGATGTTTTTGTTGAATTACAGGAACGTGCCGAAATTGCTAATAAGGCGAAAGCCGATCTGTTCATTTCTATTCATTGTAATTCAGCCTGTGTAAGAGATAAAAAGCTGAAGCGCGATGTTTGCAGGGACCAGGTACATGGTGCTGAAACATACGTAATGGGTATCAAAAATGAAAAAGGCAAGCTGGATATCGCCAAACGAGAGAACTCCGCTATTTTATTGGAAGATAATTACGTTAAAAAGTATGATGGCTTTGATCCTAACTCCGATGAATCCTACATCATCATGAGTATGTTTGCTGATACCTACCTGGATCAGAGTTTAAGCTTTGCATCAAAAACCCAGAAACAATACAGTAACCATGCATCCCGACTGGATAAAGGCGTAAAAAGAGCCAGTTTATGGGTGCTTTGGCGTACGTATATGCCAAGTGTACTTACTGAAATTGGTTATTTAACCAATCGGGAGGAAGAGATGTTTTTAGGTTCGGTGAAAGGACAGGATTATATTGCTTCCGGTATTTTCAGATCTTTCCGCGAATACAAAGATGAAATTGAAGGAACCGTAAAAAAATATGATGATTCTTTCGAAAAAAAGGAACCTTATAAAATGGATAAGGAAGATTCTTTAACGATCGGGAGCATTAAAAATCCGGACAAAACAGTTCATACTGATACCAATGTTGCTAAAATCCCTGAAACAAAAACGATAGATCCGAAAATAGTTAAGGAGGAAAAAAAGAACCCTGTCGAAGACAAAAAAACACCTGATATTGGTAAAACAGCCGTTGTTTATAAAGTTCAGCTGATCTCGTCCGATAAAAAAATAGCATTGACATCTGATAAGTTAAAAAACGTAGAAAAGCCTGGAGAGTATATGGATAAGGGTATTTACAAATATACCGCGGGCGAATTTGCTAATCAGAATGATGCAAAAGAACTGCAAACTATCTTGCGTAAAAAAGGTTTTAAAGATGCTTTTGTGATTTCTATGCAGGATAACAAAAGAATTCCTCTTAAATAAGTGGCCTGGACCGCGAATCAGCCCCTCGCAAACTGAACATAATCAAGCAATTAACTAACGTAAATCCACAGCACCTGTTTGTTGTTTTTTAAGACATACCTTCATAAATTCGTATAAATTTGTCATACCTAAACTATAATCCCAATAATTCATTAAATTTGCCCAACATTTGAATTCTAGAATAGAAACGTGAAAATATCAAAAGAAGTTAGAGTAGGAATAGTTACCGTAATTGCCATTGGTTTTTTTATTTATGGTTTTAATTATCTGAAAGGCAGAGATCTCTTCTCCACTCAACGAAAATTTTATGCTGTTTATAATGATATTGATGGTTTGGTTGAAGCCAATCCTTTAATGATAAATGGTTATAAAGTTGGTTTGGTTGGCAAAATAAAGTTAACCCAGGATACCACAAGTCATATAATTATTACCTTATTATTAGATGATGAAGTTCTAATTCCTAAAAATTCCATCGCAAAAGTTATCAGTTCTGACATTTTAGGGTCGAAAGCCGTACAATTAATATTGGGGTCCGGAAATGAATATGCTGTTGATGGGGACACCCTTAAATCAGCGCAGGAAGATAACCTGAAACAATCCGTAAATAAAACGATTGCACCTTTACAAAAAAAGGCAGAAGGTTTAATTGCTTCAATTGATTCAGTAATGGTGGTGGTACAGCAGGTTTTCAATGAAAGTACCCGCCAAAACCTGGCAAAAAGTTTTGAAAGTATTAAACTTGCTATTTCTTCATTAGAAACAACTTCTTATCGTTTAGACACCATGGTAATTGGCGAAAAAATGAAAATCTCAAGTATTTTAACCAAAGTAAATGTACTTGCCACCACCCTGGCGGGTAACAGCGATAAGCTTTCCAATTTGATCAATAATTTTTCCAACATTAGTGATTCCCTGGCAAAATCAAATCTTATGTCAACTATTAATAATGCCGACAAGGCTATGTCTCAGGTTTCCGGTATTATGAATAAAATTAACCGGGGCGAAGGTACAATGGGAATGTTGATCAATAACGATAGTTTATACCGTAAACTGGATAAATCAGCGGCAGATCTGGATAAACTATTATTAGACTTAAGGATCAATCCTAAGCGATATGTTCACATTTCCGTTTTCGGATCTAAAGACAAGAATAAACCGACAGAATAAACAATTTTACATTTTTCAAAGTTGTATAACTGAGAAAAATCAGAATTTTAAAACGAATAATTACCTAATTCAACAAATCAAAACTTCAACAATTTAATTTTTTTAACATGGTAGGGATCTTGATTTTTATTGTACTATTTGTAGGTGGAAGCGCATTTTTTTTATATAATGCCGGTAAGGTCAGAAGAAACATTTTATTGGGCAGGGATATCGATAGAAAGGACCGTCCCGCAGAGCGATTAAAAGTAATGACCCTTGTTGCTTTAGGTCAAAAAAAGATGTTTGCCAAGCCTATTCCTGCTGTGTTGCATTTGTTTTTATACGCTGCATTTGTAATTACTCAGATAGAACTTATCGAAATTGTTGTTGATGGTGCATTAGGCGATCACCGCATATTCCGTCCATCTTTAGGCGGGTTTTACACCTTCATGATTAGTTTCATCGAGATCTTATCTGTTCTCGCCTTTATAGGAACTGTTGCCTTTTTAGCAAGAAGAAATTTATTAAAAGTTCCCCGCCTGGTTAAAAGTGAATTGAATGGCTGGCCCAAGCTGGATGCGAACCTTATTCTCCTTGCTGAGATCACCTTGATCTGCTTTATTTTTATGATGAATGGAGCTGATGAAGTGCTTTATTCAAAAGGTGTTTCACATGCACAAAGTCTGGGAGATAATTCATTCGGCTTTTCTATCAGCAGTCACCTCGGGCCATTGCTTTTTGGAGGGTTGTCCGAACACGCTCTTCATACCATTGAACGAATTGGATGGTGGGGACATTTAACAATGGTTTTAGGCTTTTTGAACTATTTACCGTATTCAAAACATTTCCATGTTTTATTGGCATTCCCAAATGTGTTTTATTCCAATCTTAATCCTTTCGGACAATTTACTAATTTGGAATCAGTTACCAATGAAGTAAAAGCAATGATGGATCCTTCTTTTATTCCACCTCCTGCTAACCCTGATCAACCAATGCGTTTTGGTGCAAAAGAAGTGACCGACCTTAGCTGGAAACAATTATTAGATGCTTATAGCTGTACCGAATGTGGAAGATGCACTGCCGCATGCCCTGCAAACATTACAGGTAAATTATTATCTCCCCGTAAGATTATGATGAGTACACGTGACCGCCTCGAAGAAGTGGGAAAAAACATTGATACCAATGGTACGTTCAAAGATGATGGCAAATCACTCTTAGGCAGCTATATCACTCCTGAAGAGTTATGGGCCTGCACATCATGCAATGCTTGTGTTGAAGCTTGTCCTATCAATATCGACCCCTTAAGTATCATCACGGATATGCGCAGGTTTATTGTTATGGAAGAAAGTGCCGCACCTGCTGAATTAAATGGAATGTTTGCTAATATTGAAAACAATGGTGCGCCTTGGCAATTTCCACAAGCGGACAGACTAAATTGGAAAAACGAATAATTTAGAAACTAATGTTGAATTTTCAATTTTAAATGTTGAATTATTCATTTACAATTTAACATATAACATTTAACATTTAAAACAATTTTATTATGGATCTAATACAAAAAGAAGAAAACGGACAATTGATAAGTCCTATCCTACCGGAGAATGTAAAAAATTATTTAATTGATATTGACGGAACTATTTGTGATGACATCCCAAATGAGCAACCTGAGCGTATGGCAACAGCTGTAGCTTATCCGGATGCATTAACCATATTGAACAAATGGTACGATGAAGGGCACATCATTACTTTTTTTACTTCCCGTACCGAAGCTCACAGAGTTGTTACAGAAAAATGGCTGGCCGATAATGGCTTTAAATACCATGGTTTATTAGTAGGTAAACCACGTGGTGGAAATTATCATTGGATCGATAACCACATGGTGCGCGCAACCCGTTACGAAGGCCGTTTTACAGACCTAATAATGAAAGAAGTTACTATTGAGGTTTTTAAGCCCTAAAATTTTCATTTCAAATGAAGATCTAAAGATCATCATTCTGAAGATTTGAATTGATTGCTTGGTTTTATACTTGATCACAAAAACATACGAAATATGAGTGAAGCTTTAAATGTACCTACAATGGCCGATTATATGGCAAAAGGTGAAGTCCCTGAAATTTTATTTTGGGTAGGTTGCCTTGGCAGTTTTGACGATAGAGCAAAGAAAGTCACTAAGGCCATTGTTAAAATTTTAAACTATGCCAATGTGAAATTTGCTGTACTTGGAACAGAAGAAAGTTGTAACGGAGATCCGGCAAAACGTGCTGGCAATGAGTTTTTGTTTCAGATGCAGGCAATGGGCAATATAGCGGTTATGAATGGTTATAATGTTAAAAAAATTGTAACAGGATGCCCTCATTGTTTTAATACATTGAAAAACGAATATCCTTCACTTGGTGGGAATTATGAAGTAGTGCATCACACACAACTATTACAGGATCTCTTGAATAGCGGACGAATAAAAATTGAAGGTGGAAGTTTTAAAGGTAAAAAAATAACCTTCCACGATCCTTGTTATTTAGGACGTGCTAATGGCGTTTATGAGGCCCCTCGTGAGGTAATGGTGAATTTAGATGCAGAACTTGCTGAAATGAAACGCAGCAAAGCCAACGGGCTATGCTGTGGTGCCGGTGGCGCGCAAATGTTTAAAGAAGCAGAAAAAGGTAACAAAGAAGTAAATATTGAACGTACCGAAGAAGCTTTAGCTTTGAATCCTGATGTTATTGCTGTTGGCTGTCCTTTTTGTAATACAATGATGACGGATGGTGTAAAGCATTTCAATAAAGAACAAACCGTAAAAGTATTGGATGTGGCTGAATTGATCGCACAGGCGAATGATTTATAAAAAAATATGTAGAATTTTAAATGTTGAATTATTTATTTCATTTCCAATTTAACATTTAACATTTAAAACAATTAACTCGTATGTTGTCAATTTCCAAAATGCCTTTAGATGCCCGGGTTTGGGTATTTCAAAGTAAAACTGAACTTTCTGATCTTGAAATTGCTGCTATTGAAAAAGCTGGAATTCAATTTATTAGTAACTGGACTGCACATGGTGCAAGTCTGAAAGCAAGTTTTGATATTCTGTACAATCGTTTCATTGTAATTTCAGTGGATGAGCAACAAGCTACTGCAAGTGGTTGCAGTATTGATAAAGGAATACATTTTGTGAAAGAGCTTGAAAAACAATTCAATCTTATTTTATTGGATCGTATGCAGGTTGCTTACCGAAATGGAAATGAGATCAAAACCTGCCATTTAAATAATTTATTAGAAGAATTAACACGTTCAGGACTTTATTCTGAAAACGGAAATAATGAAGATGCCAATGAAGTAATTGTTTTTAATAATATGGTTTCCACAAAAAAACAGTTTGATACGGAGTGGGAAATAAATTTAAAACAAAGCTGGCAAAGCCGCGTATTACCTGTTTAATAATTTCACTGATGTCTGGAATTAAAATAAAATTCGATTTGGCATTATAATTGAATTGCACTCAAAAACTAATCAAAAAACAATCTCATGAAAAAAATTTTCTCTACAATGCTTTTCACAGCATTCATTTCCTCAGTTTTAGTGTCACAAAACAATAACCTTGTGGTGTATTCACAGGATGGCTTAAAGTTTTCATTGATACTAAATGGTATCCGTCAAAATAGTGAACCACAAACAAATGTGAAGGTTACAGGCTTAAATGCAACCAACTACCAAGTGAAAGTTATTTTCGCAAACAAGATGGCGGACCTCAATCAAAACGCTTACCTGATGAATGGTGGTGAACCAACACAAAATACGGAGTACACCTATTCTATTGCGAATGTAAAGGAAAAATATAAATTAAAATTTAAAAGTGCTGCTCCGATAACAGAAATTGTAAACACTTCCGCTCCGGAGCAAACAGTTGTTATATATACACCAATTGAACGCACTACCACTACTACCACTACTACAAATTCAACAGGAGCCAGTAACAATGCAAACATTGGTATGAATGTAAATGGAATGGGCATGAGCATGAATATCAATATAAACGATATGGATGGCGGAATAGGCGCTGGCAATTCAAGCAGTACCACCTCGAGTTATAGCAGCACAACTACCACCACATCAAATAACACCGGAATGAATCAAAGTAGCAATACCACTTATGTTTTACAAGGTTATAATGGTGTTTATGGTTGCCCATATCCAATGGGAGCAAGCGATTTTGAAAGTGCAAAAGCTTCCATAAAATCAAAATCATTTGACGACAGCAAATTAACACTTGCAAAACAGATCATCGGTAGCAACTGTATGCTTTGCTCTCAAATAAAAGAATTAATGCTTTTGATCACTTTTGAAGCAACCCGTTTAGATCTTGCTAAATTTGCATGGAGTCATAATTTAGATAAAGGAAATTATTACAAACTAAATGATGCTTTTACTTTTGAATCGTCTATTGATGAGTTAAATGCATATACACAGAGTCATTAAGTTAATGGAGGAAATTTGCCATCGTACAGTCTTCGACAATCTCTGACTGACCATCGCGCGATGTCATACTGAGCCTGTCGAAGTGTGTGGGTAGCTTTTAAACCTTATTAACCATTATCTTAATAACAACGCACGCAGTTCATTTCGAGCTTATCGAGAAAGTTCGCTTGATTTAGTTCATTTTCAAATTAACAAATTATCAAATTATCAAATTGATTTATGACTAAAGACGAATGTTTTAATTTAGGTTATATTGCTAAACGGGTTGGTAATTTTGGAGATTTAGCGTTTGTTTTGGATGTTGATAATCCCGGCAGCTATCAGAAACTGGAATCGGTATTTGTTGAACTGAACAATACACTGGTCCCCTTTTTTATTAAGAGAATACAAATGCGTGGCAATACCGCTGTTGTTACCATTGATGGTATAGATACAATTGAAAAGGCGGAAGAAATAATAAAATCAAGTTTGTACTTACCCCTCAGTTTTTTACCACCTTTAAAAGGCAAAAAATTCTATTTCCATGAAATGCCGGGCTATACTGTTATTGATAAAACGTATGGCGATATTGGTATCGTAGAAAAAATACTTGATTTCCCTCAACAGGCGATCTTCCAGATAAAAAAAGGCGAACACGAAATTTTAATTCCTGCCAAAGATGAATTCATTGTTAGTATTAACCGCACTACCAAAACACTTGAGCTAAATGCACCTGCAGGGTTGATCGATCTTTATATCAGTAATAAAGAGGATAACGAAGAAGAGGAATAAATTCAAAACGCAACAAAATTATTGCGTTCTCTGAAAAATTAGTTTAACTTTATTCCTGTATTTAATACCATTAAATTTTAATCCCAACATTATTTCTTAATAAGCCGGAGCATGTATGTCGAGCCAGGAATTTGTTTTTAAACAGTTTAAGATCCTTCAGGATAAGTGCGCTATGAAGGTAGGCACCGATGCCGTTCTATTGGGTTCCTGGGTAAATACCTCCAACGCAAAAACAATTTTAGATATTGGTACCGGCACCGGCATCATTGCTTTAATGCTTGCTCAAAAATCAGATGCAGCCATTGATGCCATTGACATTGACAAAAATGCTTTTGTGCAGGCCTCTGAAAATATTGCCGGTTGCAAATGGCATGAACGTATTCAAATTCATCATATTTCTTTGCAACAATATAGCACCGAATGCAGTCATAAATATGATCTGATAGTAAGTAATCCTCCTTATTTTGTTGATTCCTCAAAAGCATTGGAAGAATCACGCACCAATGCAAGGCATACCGATCAATTGCCTTTTGCAGGACTGTTAAACGGAGTTTTGAATTTATTAAATCCTACAGGATCTTTTTATGTGATACTTCCTACCAAAGAAAGCCAGGTGTTTCGTGATATGGCCGAAGAACAAAACTTATTTTTAACCAAGCTTACACGCGTTATTACCCTTGCGGACCGGCCTGAAAAGCGACTGTTGATGCAATTTGAATTCACAAAAAAAACGGTTGAGGAAAATTCTATCACCATCGAAAAAGATGAACGTCACTCCTATACGGATGAATACAAAGAGCTGACAAAGGATTATTACCTGGCCTTTTAAGGACTGCTAATAACCAATCATTACTAATATATTTAAAACAATTGTCTATTTAAAATATTTGCTGATCATGCTTACAATAAACCCTAAAGAAGTTTCTATTCCTGTTTTACACAGCTATTTGCTTGGAGCTGTTGCTCCTCGCCCAATTGCTTTTGCTAGTACTATTGATAAAGAAGGCAATCCCAATTTAGCTCCATTCAGTTTTTTTAATGTTTTCAGTGCAAATCCACCTATTGCTGTATTTTCTCCGGCCAGAAGCGGGCGAACAGGCCAGACTAAACATACCTATGATAATATAAAGGAAATACCTGAAGTAGTTATCAATATGGTAAATTACGATATGGTGCAGCAAACTTCATTAGCAAGTACCGAATATCCAAAAGGTGTGAATGAGTTCGCCAAAGCAGGTTTTACGCCTCTTGAATCGAAAATAGTAAAACCATTCAGAGTAAAAGAATCTCCTGCTCAGTTAGAATGTAAAGTAAAACAAGTAATTGAGCTTGGCGACAAAGGCGGTGCAGGCAACTTAATAATTTGCGAAATTGTATTGATCCATATCAGCCAAAAGGTGCTGGATGCCAATAAACAGATAGATCCCAATAAAATTGACCTGGTTGCCCGACTTGGTGGAAACTGGTACAGCAGAACCAACGGAAATGCCTTATTTGAAGTGGCCAAACCATTGATGAACTTAGGTATTGGAATTGACCAGATCCCTCCCTATATCCGCAATTCAAATGTATTAACGGGAAATAATCTGGGACAGCTCGGGAATGTTGAAAAGATTCCAAGTATTACCGAAGTTGCCAATTTTAAAAATTCGGGGGCTATCAATGAAGCTTTTGAAATTTTCGGAAAAAAGGGAAGCAAATTAGAAGATCATCTTCACCACCTTGCAAAAGGATTATTGGAAAACGGGAAAGTAGAAGAAGCCTGGAAGGTACTTTTATCGTCAAGTAATTAGGCTCTTTCGAAAAATCAGGGATCTTTAATCCATATCCTTTTAAAATTATACCATTTTATCAACACAGTTGTGTTCTTCTTGGAAGAATTCGTAAATTTGTATTAAGTACGATATCATTATTTGAAATAATATAAAATCAACAATTAAACAATAAAAAACATGGACATCACAGGCATCTTAAAAGTAAAAAGCGAAGCACAACAAGTATCAGAAAAATTCAAAAAAAGAGAATTTGTTCTTACTGATAATTCATCACAATACCCACAACACGTATCTTTTCAATTAACACAAGACAAATGTAATTTGATCGATTCGTATAATGTTGGTGCTGAAATAAAAGTGCATTTTAATTTACGTGGTCGTGAGTGGACGAGCCCACAAGGTGAAATAAAGTATTTTAATACACTTGAAGCTTGGCGCATTGAAGGTGGTGCTAATTCAGGTTCTGGAAATTCTTCAGCTTCTAATAAAATGGAAGGTGTTTCAGAAACTTTTACTGCTGCAACAGAAGGTGACGATTTACCATTCTAATTTCAAATAAAAAAAGTCCCCTTTTATCAAAATATTGATGAAAGGGGACTTTTTTATTTATAACAAACTAACCTGAGTTAGATTGCTAATTTTGGCTAAAGCCTAATAACAGGAATAAAATTATCTTTCAGTATAAATCCTGCGTTAGGGATTGCAGCGTAAATCCTTTTTGTTCTTCTCAAAAAGATTGAAGCGCAAAGCCCGCCTTTTTCGTTTTCAAGAAAAAGGAACGCCCAAATGAAAGGTTTTAGACAAATTATTTTTATTTTATTCTGTACTCAGGTTACTAATACATTACTTGCTCTTCATCCAGCACCTTGGTATCTAAAGAATCACGCAGGCCATTTCCAAGCAATACAAATGCAAGTACGATCAGCATAATTGCCATTCCCGGAAGAAAAGCCAGATAAGGCGCATCACCAATAATATATCCTCTGTGTGCATTGATCATAGCCCCCCAGGAGGCAGTGGGCGGCTGAGCACCAATGCCAAGAAAACTTAATCCAGCCTCAATTAATATAGCAGCAGCAAAATTTGCAGCAGAAATCACTATTACCGGTCCCATTACATTTGGCAATATATGTTTCATTATTATTCTGAAATTGGTAAAGCCCAAGGCTCTTGCGGCCTCAATAAATTCCTTTTCGCGCAAGCTCATAATTTGCCCACGGATAACACGTGCAACCTCTACCCACATTGTTAAGCCTACAGCTATAAATACCTGCCAAAAACCCTTTCCTAAGGCCAATGTAATGGCAATAACAAGCAACAGTGTAGGAACAGACCATACCACATTGATGAACCAGGTAATCAGATCATCAACCCTGCCTCTGTAATATCCGGCTAAAGCGCCCATTAAAACCCCTATAATTACAGAGATAAATACGGCCACAAAACCTACAGAAAAAGACACTCTCGTACCAATTATCAAGCGGCTTAGTAAGTCGCGCCCGGCAGGGTCAGTTCCTAAAATAAATTTTTTGGTAACGATATTGTTCTTCGTTAGTTCCTCTTGCAGTTCTTTTATTGTTTTTTTTATTTTCTGATCAGTACCAAATTCGTAAAACTCTATATACCCTTTATCCACATTGCTTTCTATCGCTGTATTATACTTTACTGCATACACAACATCTGCAATATTAAATTTGAACTCTGTACCCTTTCGTTGGTTTTCACCGGTATATTCGAGCAGTATTACATCACTACCCTCAAAACGGTAGCTGGCAAAAGGGATTGAACGATAATCACTCACTTCACCAAACATCATTTTATAAAAAAAATTCACATGGTGGGTGTACTCATTCTTACGGTCTTTCAGTATTTGTACTTTAAATCCGGGTGGTTTCTTTGAAAGTTCAAGCAGTTGATCATTAGCATCCGGTGTGGGATCAGGGGTTATTGTATAGCCCAAAACCGCCACCAACATACACAATACGATCACTATCAACCCAAACATAGCGAGCTTGTTTTTTTTAAAACGCTGCCATGCAATGTAGGATAATGAATGTGAATAATATGTATCGCCTTTTTTAACCATTCATTTTTTTATAAACCTCTCTAAAGATGCGCCTAAAAATAATAACAAAAAATCAATAAAGCATTTAATTACAGCCATAATAAGACCAATATTATAAATGGAAGGATGGAATGGTTTATTTGGAGCCTGTTTACATTTTATTTCAAATTAATTCTATCAGTAATTTAATTAAAAAATGATATTAAAATTGTGAAATGAAAACTGCATTTTATAGACAATGTCATCCCGATTGGCTTTTTCGCCAAGAGGGATCTCGTAGGCTGTTAGCGGTATCCTACATAAATAACAATCCCGCAGTACTGCTGGATCACGAAAGTTCGGGATGACACAACGGTGGGTA
>JAZKBX010000080.1:2240-14452 GCA_040388455.1 Bacteroidota bacterium | reverse complement strand
TAGGGCTTAACAATGCTATTGTTAAAGCTGTAACAGAATTGGGTTTTGAAAGCCCAACCCCAATCCAGGAAAAAGTAATTCCTGCATTATTAACAGGTAATACCGACCTTGTAGCATTAGCACAAACAGGTACAGGAAAAACAGCAGCCTTTGGTTTGCCTTTAATTTCCTTAATTGATTTCGCTTCCCGCGATACACAAGCAGTGATCCTTTGTCCTACACGTGAATTGTGTATGCAAATTACCCGTGATTTACAGAGCTATACCAAATACATTGACGGTGCAAACATTGTTGCTGTTTATGGTGGTGCAAGTATTGATAATCAATCACGCGACATTAAAAAAGGTGCACAAATAGTTGTTGCAACTCCGGGTCGTATGAATGATATGATCGATCGCAGACGTGTTAATTTAAGCAATGTGCGTTATGCGGTGCTTGATGAAGCAGATGAAATGTTGAACATGGGCTTTAAAGAAGACTTAGATACTATTCTTTCTCAAACTCCACAGGAAAAAAACACATGGTTGTTTTCAGCTACTATGCCGGATGAAGTATTGCGTATTTCTAAAAATTATATGACCACTCCTGTTGAAATTACCGCAGGAACAAAAAATTCAGGAAACGAAAATATCGAACACGTTTATTATGTAGTTCATGCTCGTGATAAATACCCTGCACTTAAACGTATTGCAGATTCTAACCCGGATATTTTTGCAATTGTATTTTGCCGTACCCGTATTGAAACTCAGGAAATTGCTGACAAATTAATTAAAGATGGTTATAATGCAGATGCATTACACGGTGATCTTTCACAATCACAACGTGACCACGTTATGAAACGCTACCGTAGCCGTTCATTGCAAATGTTGATCGCAACAGATGTAGCAGCTCGCGGTATTGATGTTCAGGACGTAACACACGTTATCAACTATGCTTTACCTGACGAAATTGAAAATTATACTCACCGTAGCGGACGTACTGCCCGTGCTGGTAAAAAAGGTGTTTCCATCGCTATCATTAATATGAAAGAAGTTGGTAAGATCAGAATAATTGAGCGTTTGATCAAAACCAAATTTACTCAAGCAACTGTTCCAACAGGTTTTCAAGCATGCGAAACACAACTTTTCAGCTTAGTGAAAAAAATTCACGAAGTGGAAGTAAATGAAAAAGCAATTGAAACATATTTGCCTAAAATTTATGACGAATTAAAAGAGCTAACCAGAGAGGACATCATTAAACGTTTTGTTTCTACTGAGTTCAACCGCTTTTTAGATTATTATAAAAATGCACCTGATTTGAATGTTGCAACAGGAAGAGATCGTCCAAGTGTTTCTGTAAATGGAATTACTAAACTATTCATTAACTTAGGTGAACTGGATAATTTGGATAGCTCTACCATGAAAGAATACATCAGCGAAGTTTCAGGTGTTGCTACCAATCTAATTGTAAACATTGATGTGAAAAGTAGTTTTTCTTTTGTTGAAGTAAAAACAGAAGCTGCTGAGATCATCTCTGGTACATTTAAAAACATACAATACAATAATCGTAATGTACGTATCGAATCCCGCGGAGACAGCGGTGTTGAAAAACGTTCTTTCGGTGGTGGTAATGGTGGAAGCAATAGCTATGGCGAACGCAAGAGCTACGGAAACCGTTCCGACAGCAGAGGTGGCGACAGAGGTGGTTATTCATCAAGAAGCGGAAGCGGATCTGGTGAACGTAAGAGCTACGGTTCTGGTTCAGGATCTGGTGAGCGTAAAACATACAGCGATCGTTCCGAAAGAGGAGGTTATGCAAAAAGAACAAGCGATAGCGGAAATTCTTCCGGTGAGCGCAAAAGCTATAGCGACCGTTCTGATAAAGGTGGTTCTGTAAAAAAAACATCCAGTGAATCAGGAGAAAGAAAAAGTAATTTTTCACGTGAAAAACGTCCGAGAAAAGCTTTTTAATACTCTTCTTTTACCTTAGGGTTTAATATAAAAAAGGTGTTCTTCAATTTGAAGAACACCTTTTTTTGTTGTTTCAGTTCGTTAGTATAAAACTATACAATTCAGTGCAAGAATTTCATTTTCTATGAAATTTTAATTACTGCCCGTCATTGCGAGGCACGAAGCAATCTCAAACATTGGTATTCTCCGCGCCAACATCCTTTGACAAATCGTTCCAATTGGGATTGATTGAAATAATTAGATTTTCTTTTTTTTTAATCTACTTCCTCCTTTTATTTGTTTTTCTCTTGCAATTGCATCTTCTATCCTTAAAAACACCTCAAAATAAACTAATTTAGTAAGATCATATTTACTAGTGAAACTTTTCTCATACATTCCATTTCTATGTTCGTAGAGTCTTTTTACAATATCAGAAGTAACACCGGTATATAAGGTTGTATTACTATGATTTATTAATATATAAACAGCGCCACCTTTTTTCCTAATTATAGTTTATGTTCTTTGTTTGAGATTGCTTCGCTCCGCTCGCAATGACGTTCACCCCGTCATTGCGAGGCACGAAGCAATCTCAAACATTGGTGTTTTCAGCGCCAACTTCCTTTGACAAATCGTTCCAATTTGGATTGATTGAAATAATTAGATTTTCTTTTTTTAATCGACTTCCTCCTTTTATTTGTTTTTCTCTTGCAATTGCATCTTCTATCCTTAAAAACACCTCAAAATAAACTAATTTAGTAAGATCATATTTACTGGTGAAACTTTTCTCATACATTCCATTTCTATGTTCGTACAGCCTTTTTACAATATCAGAAGTAACACCGGTATATAAGGTTGTATTACTATGATTTGTTAATATATAAACAGCGCCACCTTTTTTCATAATTTATAATTTTGTACTACGCGATTGCTTCGTTACGATCGCAATGACGTAGGGGCTTCTCTCGGAATTACGTTCACATACCGCGTCATTGCGAGGTATGAAGCAACCTAATACATTGGTATTTCTTTTGTTTGTGTTTTAGTAACATTTCTGTGTTTGAGATTGCTTCGCTTCGCTCGCAATGACGCAGGGAGCTTCGCCACGATGACGTATTGTATTATCATTTGCTAAAAGGATTTCATTCTTTTTTATTAAAACCTCTGCAATTCTGTGCAGAGGTGTTTATTTCCTCTTTACCCAACCCAAAATATAATCCGCCACTTCCTGCCAGTTCTCCTGCCCGCAGATATAATGTGTTCTTCCTGCAAATTCCTTGAAATCCTTTTTGCTATTACTGTCTTTGTAGGCATTAAAATTCTTCTTGTTCAATGATGATGGGATGATATGATCTTTTTCACCGGCAATAAAAAGTAATGGGCTGTGTGGCTTTTTGAAATCAATATAACCATCGGCTTTTGTGCTGCTCCTTGGGATATTTCGGCTTTCGGGAACAACAAATTTGTTGAATTCAATTTCGGTTTGTTCCATTGTCATTGTATTGCAAAAAGCATAATGAAACCATTTCAGATCCGGAAGGCAAACCGAATTTCCTTTAAATGGATTAACAGTTGCTAAGTTCGCTTTTAAAAAGCTCCATTTAAGGCTGAAAATACCTTTTGGTGGCGCAGCATCAATACAGATCCCCATAACGCCTTTATTCATTGAAATAAGCCTTTGAACGGCAAGTCCGCCCATGGAGTGTCCGATCAGGATTGGTTTTTCAGGCAGCTTATCAATAAAGCCTGCCAAACTATCAATTACTTGTCCGAAGGTGAGTTCACCAAGCTTTGGGTTAATTGTTTTGCGTAGATCTGCCGGATTGCCATCGTGGAAAGGATATGCAGGAGTATAACAGGTATAACCTATTGCCTCAAAATATTTTTTCCATTCAGTCCAGCTTTCCGGATTTTGAAATAAGCCATGAATAAACACAACTGTTTTGCTGTCCACTGGTATTGTTGAGGGATTTGTCATCGGTGTTTGTCCTGTTAAGTTTAATATTGAAGCAAATGTAATTATTAAAATTATTCCAAGGTGACGCATTGGCAATGTCATTTAGTTCAGGATCGTTTGCTTAATAAAATAGAAATAACTTGTTTTAAGCCTTTCATTTGGGCGTTCCACTTTCTTAAACAAGAAAGTGGCGGGCTTTCCGCTTCAATCTTTTCTAAAAAGAAAAGGATTTCCGCTGCAATCCCTAACGCTCAACTTATTAGCCAAGGGGGTCAGGCCTTCCTTTTTATAATTAAATACAATCGAAAAGCCGCGTAGAAAATTAATAAACCTCCAACGGCTTCACGGTAAACAGGAAAAGTTTGAATGGCAATATCAGTAAATAAAAAAAGTAAGCCAATACCTAAATATAGCGCTACCATTATAAAACTCAGATAATAGCGTATTTTATTTATTAATGGATTACTTTCAGGAAGCACAATGTAGATTTGAAAATGAGTTAATTTGATAATTTGATGATGCGTAATTATCAAATCAGCGCATCATCAAATTATCAAATTGTTTTATCGGATAGTGAACTTAATTGGCAAGTTGTATTGTACAGATACCGAACGGCCATTCTGTTTTCCAGCAGCCCATTTTGGCATTGCTTTAACCACAGTAAGAGCAACCTTATCATAACCCGGACCACCGGAAACACCTCTTAATATTTTAGAATCAACCACATTACCATCCTTATCAATTACGAAAGTAACGTAGCAGGTTCCTGAAATACCGGCTTCTTTTTCCATCTGAGGATACCCGATAGCTTCTATTTTATCTCTTATCCACTTCATCATTGCTGCATCGCCTCCAGGGAAGGAAGGCATCTGTTCTACAATGGTAAAAATTTCGTCCTTTACAGGGGCTACAATACCAGTTCCTTCATCAGGGATGATAATGATATCATCACCGGTACCTTCTTGTGTTTCGGTGCTGATTTGAGGTGTTTCCTCTGTTTGTAAGGGTGGTGGCTCATCAATTACCTCGTCATCCGTTACCACAGGTGGTGTAAATTTAACGGTTTCCATTACCGGTGGTGGCGGTGGCGGTGGTGGTGGTGGCTCCGCCTCATCAATTGGTGGTGGTGCTGTGAGATCAACAACCGTATTATCAACAGGTACAACAAGCTCTTCGGTTTGTTGTTGTATCCAGTCAAGGATCATCGGGAAGCTTACAATAAATATAAAGGATAAGCCTGTAATGAGAAGCGCAATATTAACTGTGCGGTTATATTTTTTACGCAAGTCGTATGCTCCGTAATTTTTATTTTTACCCTCAAAAACAAGCTCATTACGACCTTCAGCTATTGCGCTTGTCCAATCATTTAATAATGCATTTTCAGCCATAATATTATTTGTTTGTAGCGTTTAACAATTCTAATTCTGTGGGCATCACGTCCACAACAGCATATTTACCAACTAAACAAACGTTTAATTCATCTATCAGATCAATTACGTTTTTGTAAATTGCTTTATCATCTGCTTTAATAAGCACAGTAAGTGCCTCTTTGCTGCCTTTTTCTAAATTTACCAACCGTTTTAATGTTGTATCAGCAATTTCTTTTCTTTTATATTTTTCCTCCAAAACAGTAATTGCTTCTAATGTTGGTTTGTAACGATCCAGCAGAAGTTTGTGCAAGCCGTCTTTTGAAAAATCTGTTTTGATCAATGTTGTTGGAGGTGCTCCATCTTTATTATTTGGCGGATAAAACTCTCCGTTATAATAATAAATACCATTATCTTTTGTCATGATAAAGGTGATCGCATTTTTTACCTTTTGATTTTTGGACGGATCTTCGGTTTTAGCCGGAAAATTTATCTCCATTGCTTTAGGCTTACTAAATGTAGAAGTAAGGATAAAGAAAGTAAGAAGAAGGAATGCCAAATCCACCATTGGCGTCATATCTATTTTGGTAGATGATTTTTTGGCGCGTTTCTTATCATGTTTACCATGACCACCGCCATCACCTGTATTTACTTCTGCCATCTTTAAAAATTAATTAGCTGTTCATTTTACCTGTTATATACAGAAGATGCATTTAAAATACATTTTCCATAAATCCGGATTAATTTTTTTATTCATCTCCTTTTTCAAGGTCAGTGATTAGGTTAAATCTATAAATATCTTTATCAGTAAAAACTTTAATTACATCCTTTACACTGATATAATTAGCTTGTCCATCTGCCCTGATAGCAAATCGAATAGGCTCGTATTTGAACTCACGGCCTAGTGATTCAGCTTTTTCTTTTTGTGTTCTCGCTTGTTTTGCTGCTTCAATTCTACCAAACTGGATCCAGTCGCCTAATTGATTATGTAAAGAATCTAAAGGGATACCCGGAGATTTAACCTTTGACCGTTCACTCTCCTCCATATTAAGGTATTGTTTCAGCGTTTCGATAGGTACACCAAAACTGGTCATTTTAGCAAACTCTTCTTTTTCTTTATTGGTAAAACTAACTTTGTATTGAGCCCCCATTTTTTCAAGGGTTTTGATCCTCACATCATAATTATTAATATTATAATAGGCTTTGCCTTTGTCGTCAACAGTTACCATTATTACGTTTTGGGGTAATAATTTATCCGAAGTAGACGAAGGGCTGTCAATAACAACCGGTTCAGAAACTTTTGAAGAAGCGGTAAGCATAAAGAAAGTAACCAAAAGAAAAGCCAAATCCACCATCGGGGTCATATCAAGCGAAGGATTGCTTTTAGGCATTTTAATTTTAGGCATGTCTTTTTACAAATTTATTGGTTACTACTAACGAAATATTTCAACAATTTTCCAGTAGGCAAATTAATTCAATTAACGTTGTATTAATTGCTTACTGCATAATTGTTAAATTGGCCAATTGGCTATTTATGGGCACTAACAGATTGTACGATTGTAAATCCTGCTTCATCCATGCTAAAGGTAATAGAGTCAATTTTATTAGTAAAGTAGTTATACATAATAATACCGATTACAGAACCTCCGATACCAAGTGCCGTGTTGATAAGTGCTTCAGAAATACCTGTTGCAAGTGCAGTAGTATCAGGAGCACCTGCTTGCGACATTGCAGCAAATGAACGGATCATACCTAGTACTGTTCCAATTAGTCCCCAAAGGGTTGCAATTGTAGCACAGGTAGAAATAACAGATAAATTTTTAGAAAGCATTGGTAACTCTAATGCAGTAGCTTCTTCAATTTCTTTTTGGATAGCAGCCACTTTGCTTTCTTTATCTAAAGATGCATCAGATTGAATGCTTTTTAATTTTTCAACGCCTGCACGTACAACGTTTGCAAGAGATCCTTGTTGTTGATCACAAGCAGCAATTGCTTCATCAAATTTTTCAGCAGCTACCAATGTTTTAATATTACGGATAAACGACTCAACATTACCCTTTCCTTTTGCACGGGCAATTGTCATCAAACGCTCTATTGAAAAAGTAACAATAATTAAGAAAATTGCCATTAGAATTGGTACAATTATTCCACCCTGATACATCATTCCCAGGTAATCTCCAGCTTTTGGATGGCCTTCTGCATCAAAGTGTGAAGCATTTCCAAGGATAAACTTATAAATTATTACCCCAATTACTATACATACTACAATAGCTAATGACGCAAATAAAGATTTGAATGCGTTAGATGAATTTGGTTTGCTCATTTCTGTTAATTTTAAGGTTTAAATTTTAAGGTTTAATTTATTCTAAATTGAAAAAAATTATAATGCTTTTTATCTGTTTTTTTTAAACAAGGCTCCAAACTTACTAAATCTATTTTGAAAGTAAAAATTTATCGCATAACTTAATGATTTAGTAAAAATGGCCCGTTGTCGAACGCAAAACTAAATAATAATATTGTAAGGTGTTATCACTAATTATTAAACGGTTGTTTTTAAGCTATTAACGGGGGGAAACTGTTTTGCGGAAGGGTGTTTTACGAGTTTTTTTCTTTAAGATAGGTTCTGATCAGTGGGATCATGGTAATAATAATAAGCCCAATAACAATATAGCCTATGTTTTTTTGCACCCATTCATAGGTACCTAAGTAATATCCAACACTTGCCAGCAATCCTATCCAGGCTAGAGCCCCTACTACATTATATACCATAAATTTTTTAAAATCAATTTGTATCACACCGGCCAAAATAGGGGCAAAGGTGCGGATGATAGGAAGAAAACGGCCTAAAATGAGCGTTTTACCCCCGTTTTTATTGTAAAATTTTTGGGTGATCGTCAGGTATCTTTTTTTGAAGATCAGGGAATCTTTTCGGCTAAATAGCGGAGGACCAACCTTATACCCAAACCAATAACCGGCCATATTTCCAATGATAGCTGCTATGGATAAAGAAATAATTAAAACAAAAATGTTTACCCCTAATAATTCGGGTTTTGAAACACAGATCATTCCTGAAATGAAAATAAGTGAATCACCGGGAAGAAAAAAACCGATCAACAGACCTGTTTCAGCAAATACCACAAACAATAGCAACGCCAAGCCTCCATATTGGATAATGGATTCAGGGTCAGTTAATTGTTTTAAAAATTCTAAGATATCCATTTTTTTCACCACTAAGGCACTACGACCACTCAGAAACACTAAGTTTCAGGTGGTTTAATTTATTTTTACGAAGATCAATTCCCTAAGTAAAGGATCACGTTTTAACTGGTTTACCAAAAAAACAAAAAAAACTTAAGTGTTTCTAAGTGTTCTTAGTGCCTTAGTGGTGGATTTTAATCCAGCTTAACATGGTCAATATCAGGTTCTTTTCTGAATGCGTGCAATTCCCCTTCCCATTTGGAAATAACAGCCGTAGCTACGGCATTACCAACCACATTGGTTGCAGAGCGTCCCATATCTAAGATCTGGTCAATACCCAAAAGCAATAACAATCCTGCAACAGGTATATTAAAATGATCGAGCATCCCTGCAATTACTACTAAGGATGCGCGGGGTATCCCAGCCATTCCTTTGCTGGTAACTAATAATATCAATAACATCATTATCTGGTCTGTCACACTCATATCTATTCCATAGGCTTGTGCAATAAATACCGTTGCAAAGGTCATATACATCATAGAGCCATCTAAATTAAAAGAATAACCAAGTGGCAAAACAAAGCTGATAATACGGTTTCCACAACCAAATCGCTCTAAGGATTCTATTGTTTTTGGCATGGCTGCTTCGGAGCTGGCTGTGCTGAATGCCAACAAAACAGGCTCTTTTATATGGCCCAACAATTTGAAAAATTTGATCTTGAGAAAAAAACAGATCAGGAAAAGAACTACAAATACAAAGAGGAACAGTCCTAAATAAAAAGTACCTATAAGATATAAATACCCCGTAAGTACCCCCAGACCCTGTTTAGCAACCACAGCAGCAATGGCTCCAAATACGCCCAGTGGCGCAAAAGCCATTACATAATTGGTAACTTTAAACATGATGTGTGAAACAGAATCAAAAAAATCCACTACCACTTTCCCTGTTTTTCCAATAGAGGCTGCTGCAACACCAAAAAACAAAGCAAATATTACAATGGGAAGAATTTCGTTTTTTGCCATCACAGCCACAATACTTTCCGGGATAATATGTTCTATGAAGTTGCCTGTGTCAAACCCTTTTGAAGCTTCAATACCCACTTCTGCATTTGCGGCAGGTAATTCAAGTGTCATTGTTTTGCCGGGTTCAAAAACATTTACTAAAAACAAACCAAGTAATAAGGCAACAATTGCAGCCGTTGTAAAATATAAAAGTGTTTTTATTCCGATACGTCCAACTGATTTAAAATCGCCCACTTTTGCAACCCCTACCACCAATACAGAAAACACCAATGGAGCAATGATCATTTTGATCAGGCGCATAAAAATGTCGCTAAGAATACGTAAGCTTGGAGCAAAATCTTTCCAGAAATAACCTACGATTATTCCAAGGGTCATTCCTACAAAAATCTGAACAATTAAACTTGGTTTTTTGAATTTCATGTTTCGTGTTTTTCTTAAAAAATAGAACCTTACTTGAGTGGTTTATTCGAAACAAATATACGTTTTGTATTTATAAATAGGGGAAAGAATATCAAAGCATCTGGGTGTGATTGACATAATCAATGTCATCCCGAGCTTTTGCGAGGGATCCTGTTAATCATTGTGATAATGTCCTTAATAACCTGAGTTCGATTAATAAAACAATAAGAATCAGGGCTAAAGCCCCAATAAAATAAACACATTTCAAGCACGGTCTGAAGACCGTGGTTATAAAAAACGAAGACTATGCTAATCAAAATAGCAATTACCATTTAGGGGGGAATAATAACCACGTCTTTTAAGACGTGGGTTTAACCAAAGAACCCATTATTATAAGGCTTTAGCCTTGAGTATTAATCGAACTCAGGTTAATAGCAACAAGATCCCTCGCGAAAAGCTCGGGATGACGGAGGTATAGAAAACTTGGTGATACTCAAGGGTGGGCGATATGAAATTCACCTCAGTATTTTAGAAATAGAGTTTCGGTTTAATAATACAGATCATCTGCTTTTAAGCGAAGATACTTACGTACCGCAAGAGAGGTGCTTATCCAGGAAATAATAATTCCAAGTAAAATTACCAGTCCGAATAATGTTGCAAGCATTTTTTCATCTTGCAACTCCGCTAATTCAGGTAATTGTTTTTGCGCAAAATAAAGAACACCAATAAGCATAAGAATAGCAATGGTGGCTCCGTAAATGCCATGTTTAATGCCTTTTAATACAAATGGTCTTCTTACAAAACTTTGGGTGGCTCCAACCAGCTGCATCGTTTTAATAATAAAACGCTTGCTGTATATGGAAAGACGGATTGTGTTATTGATCAGCGCAAGGGCAATAACCATAAGTAATCCACTGAAAATTAAAATAACAAGACTGATCTTTTTTACATTTTCGTTGATCATCGTTACCAATGATTTTTGATAAACCACTTCTTTAACCAATTTACTTCCGATCAGCTCTTTTTCAATCATAGTAAGGCTGTCGGTATTTGCATACGCGGCTTTTACATGAACATTAATGGATGGAAGTAAAGGATTATAACCTAAAAAATCAATAAAGTCTTCGCCCAGATCCTCCTGTAAACGCTTTGCAGCATCTTCTTTAGTGATAAATTCAGTTGACTTAACATAATCAGAGATATCCAGCATTTTTGTTAAATGT
Source organism: Bacteroidota bacterium (assembly GCA_040388455.1). Classification (GTDB taxonomy): domain Bacteria; phylum Bacteroidota; class Bacteroidia; order 2-12-FULL-35-15; family 2-12-FULL-35-15; genus 2-12-FULL-35-15. The sequence continues at coordinate 3,361 of JAZKBX010000080.1, read as the reverse complement.
TGAATATCTGCTTCTTTTGCAGTTTCATTCAAAATGATCTGAATGCCAATATTTTCCTTCAGGTTATCAGATAGTTTATTTGTGTTAAGTATGATAATACCTAACAATCCGAGCATAAACAATACCAGCGAAAGGCTAACTACTGTTGTAATTGACGACCCTACTAATTTTCTTTTTGAATATTTATCAAACACGTGGCTAATTTTTTCTGCTACTAAAGTAGCTGTTTTAATTATGCCTCTTTTGATAGATCCAATTTGAAATAAACAATGAAAGGTTAATAACTATAAAACAATTCGCTTCCTTTCGAGCCGTGGTTTGAGAAAGAGGGTGTTTATGAAATAACCTGTATTGAGGAATATTTATACTATCTACAATGGTTTATTCCCTTGAATTACTCTCAGCAACACTGCAATAACAGCAATGACCAGCAAGATATGGATCAAACCTCCTGCATGATAACCTAAAAAGCCTATGGCCCAAAATATTATTAATAATACGGCTATGTAGTAAAGTAAATTTCCCATGATGTTTTGGATTTTAAAGATTTTTAATTATTAGTTTTCTAATTTCTGAATTAATTACTTTTTGATTGAAGTTTTTCAAATGTATCTTCTAATTCTTCTTGCGTCTTTCCAAGTTTTTTTTCCAAACGGCCTAACAGTTCGTCTTCTTTACCTTCTACGAATAGCAGATCATCATCCGTTAAATTGGCATACTTTTGTTTAAGCTTACCTTTTAGCTCGTTCCAGTTACCTTTAATTTTAAGTTTTGTTGTCATTTTGTTTAGTTTTTAGGTTGATTATTTTGTTTTCTTCTACGGATTAACCTTAGCAATACTGCAATAACAGCCAATATGAGGAAGAGGTGTATCAATGCTCCAAGCGAGTATGCCAGAAAACCGATTGCCCAAATTATTACTAGTAGTATCGCTATATAATAAAGCAAATTTTCCATTCTCTTTTAGTAAACTGATGTCGCAGTTCTTTATTAGTACCCCGGAGTTCGCGGAGATTTTGCACAGAGTGCCGCAGGAGTTAATATTTGATTGTGTTTCTCTGCGTTCCTCTGCGTAAAATCTCCGTCTTTGATGCGTTGGTTTATTTCATCAATGCGTTTCT
>JAZKBX010000080.1:0-2230 GCA_040388455.1 Bacteroidota bacterium | reverse complement strand
TCTCCGCGAACTCTGCGGTTAATTGTTTTTTTTCGTAACGTGATTTAGTAATTAAAATTGGTTTTTTTATTAAATCACCTATAACAAAAATGTAAACCCAATATATCCTGCATAGGTTTGTGTGCGTTTTTTCTGTAAAATATAATAAGAATCTGTTTCCAGTGTTTTGCTTCGATCGCTGATATCAATTAAACCTGTAACGCCACGAAATCCTATATCAAATCGAATAGTTCGAGCTGCATTAAGTCCGAAATCAAAACCTCCTCCATAGGCAACACCAAAATCATTCTCTTTCACAGCCAGTACCGCTGTTGTATTTGTATTGCCATTGGCTGTTCCACTGGTTTTTACACTGGAACCCACATTTACACCCAGTTGGGGTCCTACCACAACATTTAAATTAACTGCATTGGTTCTGTTTACATTTAATGATAATAACAAGGGAATATTCACATAGTTTATGTCTATTTCTCTGTTTAAAGTATGGTCTGCGTATTTCTGAGAAAGTGTACTGTAAAGCACCTCCAGTTGTAAGCCCATATGTTTGGTGAAATTATAACCCAACAATCCACCATAACCGTAACTCAACACAACATCGGCTTCTACATTATTTCCATCGGCATTTTGAACTTTTATGTCGGATGTTGTTGGCATAAAACGAATACCCAATAGCATAACAGGAAAAGCAGGCACAGGTTTCTCGGCAATTTCTTCCGTGACCAGAACTATATCTTTTGCAAAATTGTTACCTGCATTATTATTTGTATTTACTTGCGCCTGACTTGTTGAAAGAAGGAACACTGTTCCTGCTGCAACGTAAATGTACTTTTTCATGATAAAATTTGTTTTAATGTTTATACAACAAAGGTATGTCTGCGTGAAAGCAGAAGAAATGATTTCGTATATTGAAATAAATGACTGAAATCAAAACCGTGCACCCTAAAACTTAATGACATCAGCAAACAGAGCGATGTTTTTTGTATCTTCGTAACCTAAATTTATTTACAGAACGTCATGCTGAACTTATTTCAGCATCCTCATATTGAGATTCCGAAATCACCGATAGTTATCGGGACAGGTAAGTTCGGAATGACTTTAAGAATCAGATCAAAATGGAATACGATTTCAGGGAAGTAGAAAAAAAGTGGCAAGCCTATTGGGCTGAAAAAAAAACGTTTAAAACAGAAGACAATTCTTCTAAACCAAAATATTTTGTTTTGGATATGTTCCCCTATCCAAGTGGTGCAGGTCTGCATGTTGGACATCCGTTGGGGTACATCGCATCCGATATTTTTGCGCGTTATAAACGATTAAAAGGGTTTAATGTATTGCACCCGATGGGTTACGATTCATTTGGTTTACCGGCCGAACAATATGCTATTCAAACAGGTCAGCACCCCCGTATTACAACAGAAAATAATATTGCACGTTACCGCGAACAGCTTGATAAAATCGGCTTTTCATTCGACTGGGACCGTGAAGTAAGAACTTCCGACCCTCAGTATTATAAATGGACACAATGGATCTTTATTCAACTTTTTAATTCGTGGTATAACAAAAAAAGCAATAAAGCAGAGAAGATTGAAACGTTAATTGCTGAATTTGAAAAGACCGGGAATGGTAGTATTAACGCAGCTTGTGAACTAACTGAAACATTCAGCTCATCGGATTGGAATGCCTTTTCTGAAAAAGACCGATCAGATGTTTTATTGAATTACCGCCTTGCTTTTTTAAGTAATACAATGGTGAATTGGTGCCCGCAATTGGGTACGGTGCTTGCCAACGAAGAGGTGAAAGAAGGCGTTTCTGAACGTGGAGGCTATCCTGTTGAACGTAAATTAATGAAACAGTGGAGCCTGCGCATTACCGCTTATGCTGATCGTTTGCTTACCGATCTGGATGCGCTTGACTGGACCGAATCCATCAAAGAAGCGCAACGTAACTGGATCGGAAAAAGTGAAGGAACTTCGCTTAAGTTCACAATCGCTCCCTCTCCTGAAGGAGAGGGCCGGGGTGAGGTAGAAGTTTTTACCACCCGCCCCGACACCATTTTCGGAGTATCCTTTGTAACGCTTGCTCCGGAGCATGAGCTTGTTGAAAAACTAACAACACCTGAGCAGAAAAAAGCGGTGGATGAATACATCACATTCGCTAAAAACCGCAGTGAGCGGGAGCGTATGGCGGATGTTAAAAAAATAACCGGTGTATTTACCGGTGCTTATGTAATTCA
>JAZKBX010000079.1:0-3755 GCA_040388455.1 Bacteroidota bacterium | reverse complement strand
CACGGAGACACGGAGAACATAAAGAAACACAGAGTTTATGTTAAAAGAGTTTGAATTGGTGCCGAAGATTACCCCCAAAAGAAATATTTGCAAAGAAAATGATCTCTTGTGAAACTCAGTGTTCTCAGTGCCTCAGTGGTGAAAAAAGAATTTATTTTTTTTCTGAAAGTGCCAGAATATGATCAAATTCATGAGGCTTTACAGCCGATACTGATAAACGGCTCAGCTTAATGATCTGCATATCTGCTAATTTTTTATCAGCTTTTATATCCGCTAAAGTTACAGGGTGTTTTAATGCTTTGAAGGGTGCAATTTCTACCACGCTCCAGGCGGTATCATCGGTTGTTGGATCCTGGTAAGCTTCCTTAGTTACTTTGGCGATCCCAACAATTTCAAGTCCTTCGTTACTATGATAAAAAAATACCAGATCGCCTTTTTTCATTGCGCGCATATTGTTACGGGCGGCATAGTTACGCACACCATCCCAAACTGCTTTTTTATCTTTTATAAATTGATCCCAACTGTATTTAAAAGGCTCTGATTTTACTAACCAATGATTCATGTTATATAAATAGGGTTTAAGGATATAATCAATTAATGATGTTGGTTCTCTTTCATTGTAAATGTTGCGTTAGGGATTGCAGCGAAAATCCTGCCTCTTATTACCTCACCCCTTAATCCCCTCTCCAATTGGAGAGGGGGTTGGGGGTGAGGTAGAAAGGAAACGCCCCAATAAAATGATTTTGGACAAATTATATTATTTATCGAACTCAGAATACTAATACTGTAAAGGAACTACTTTCATTTTTTTGATCGTTGAAAGTATAACCATAGTAGTAACATTAGCGATCTCCGAAATGTTTCTTATTTTATCCATTGCCAGGCTCTCATAAGCTGCAATATCAGTAACCATTATTTTAAGAACGTAATCAGATGATCCGGTAACATGATAACATTCAATGATTTCGGGGATCTCATCAATTTGTTTAATAAAATTCGGAACCGAATTCCCTCTTGTTTGCGCTAACGACACTAACATGAAGGTTTGAATCCCCAAACCAAGGCTTTCAACGTTTAATTCGGCATGATAGCTTTTAATGATCTTTGCTTTTTCCAGCTTTTTAACCCTTTCAAATGTGGGTGTTGCCGAAAGGCCTACTTTTTGAGCCAGGTCAAGATTGCTTATTCTGCCATCTATTTGTAGCTCTTTTAAAATTTTTAAGTCAGTTTTATCTAATTTTTCAACCTTTTTCATACTTTCTTTCCGATTTTTTTGCAAAGAAACAGTAAAAAACGCTAACAGTAAATAATTTTTGAGGATTTTAATCCAATATTTTACATTATTTAGGTTTATTCAGGCGTTTCTTCTGCTTCAGCCCCATCTTATTTTTTTAGTATCGACCTGATTTTTTTTCCAATTGCCTGCTATTATATTGTGTTCATCGAAAATTGTTCAGCGTTTTTTAATGTGGGTTGTACAATTGTAGGGCAATTAGTGAATACCCTTCCAATTTGCTGATAAAAGAGGTGTTTTGGTGATTTTAAGCACGTTTTTAAGAATATAATTCTGCTAATTAACAAAAATACAGTTTTAAATTGTTAATAACTTTTCGGGGGTCAGGAGTTGGTGGTTAAAAAAAAATTCCTACCCTTGCCCTGTCAAAAAAGCTGCTCTAACGAGATAAGGCAGAATAAGGTTTCAAAAATTTCAACTATTTAAGAATATAAATCTAAAAGTGATTAAAATGAAAAAAAAACTACTCTACTCTTTTGTTGCTTTGTCAATGATAGGAGTTTCTGCTCAAGCTCAAAGTGTTCGTTGCAGTACAATGGAAAATTTAGAAAGATTAAAATTAGCTGATCCGACTTTAGAAAGCCGTATGGCGAAAATAGAGAAACAAAGTCAGGACATAATTGCTAAAAGTGCCGGAGAAGGTAGTTTAGAGGTTGCTTCTATTATTAATATACCTGTTGTTGTTCATGTTCTATACAAAACGGCTGCACAAAACATAAGCACTGCTCAGATCCAATCTCAAATAGATGTTTTAAATGAGGACTTCAGAAGATTAAATGCTGATAAAGTAAATACGCCTTCAGGTTTTGCCTCGGGAGCTGCAGATGCTGAGATCACTTTTTGCCTTGCTTCTATCGATCCTAACGGAGCTTCTACTACGGGAATCATCAGAAAGTCAACTACAGTAAATTCATTCAGCGATAATGATGGCGCAAAACACTCCTCTTACGGAGGTGATAATGCGTGGCCTTCAGATAGTTATCTTAATATCTGGGTTTGTAATTTAGGTGGAGGATTGCTTGGATATGCTCAGTTTCCGGGCGGACCAGCTTCAACAGACGGGGTAGTGATCAATTACAATCATTTTGGAAGCGGTTTTTCTGCCGATGCTCCATACGATAAAGGCAGAACTGCAACACATGAAGTAGGCCATTGGTTAAATCTTCGTCATATCTGGGGGGATGCAAATTGTGGAAGCGATCTTGTTAATGATACTCCAACTCAACAAACTTCAAACTACGGTTGCCCTTCTTTCCCCAGCGTTACCTGCTCAAATACCGCAAATGGCGATCAGTTCATGAATTACATGGATTATACCGATGATGCTTGTATGAATATGTTTTCAGCTGGACAAAAATCCAGAATGAAGTCATTATTTGTATCCGGAAATGCAAGAGCAGATTTAGCTTTATCCTCAGCATGTGGAGGATCTGTTCCGGTTCCACCTTCTACTTCTTCCTCTACCATCGTAACATTAGGTACTGGTGTTGGCACAATGGCAGCTCCTTATGGTACCTATTATATGGATGAAAAATCACAATTTATCATTACCAGAGCGGAGTTGGTTGCTGCCGGTTATTCTCTTACACAAAATGTTATTGAGGCACTTGCATTTAATGTTCAGAGCGCAAGCGGACAGGCTATGCAAAACTTTTCAATAAAATTAGGTACTACCACCTTAACCTCTTTCAGCTCTAACACTTTTTTAGATAATTCAGCATTGACCACCGTGTATTCAGCAAACCAATCTGTGGTTACCGGATGGAACACCCACACATTTACAACTCCTTACTCTTTTCCGGGAACAGGAAATCTTGTTGTTGAAATATGCTGGGATAACAGTTCTTATACTACCGATACAAAAGTGTATTGCACAAGCTTACCAACTTCCAAAAGTATTGTTAAACAGCAGGATGCTGTTTCTGGCGGAATCTGCTCCACTACCATTGGTACCAAAAGCCTTAACCGTCCTAACGTAAGATTAACAGTTAGTTCAATTCAGCTTGAAGACAGAACATCAGCTGTTGATGGTATTCAAGCTCCTGCTCTTACGTTTGCCGTTTATCCAAATCCTGCTTCCACTTTTTTAAATATTAACTATCAAATTGAATCGGATAATTCAACAGTAACATTCTCTGTTTATAACATGATGGGCGCCTTAATAAGCTCATTAACCGAAGAAAACATTTCCGCTGGTGAGCAAAGTCTTTCGTTAGATTTTACTTCATACGATAATATGTCGGATGGTATTTATTTACTTTCTCTGAATGTGAATGGCGCAGTTCAAACAAAACGTTTTGTATTAAAGCGTTAATAAGAATTGAATTCGCTTGATTGAGTAAAACCTTTTGGGCGTTCCCTTAAAAACCTCTGCCCTTCCCTCTCCATATGAAGAGGGAAGGGCAGAGGTTTTTAAGGGCGGGCTTTACGCTTCAATCTTTCCCGATAAAAATCGGGAAAG
>JAZKBX010000078.1:0-2386 GCA_040388455.1 Bacteroidota bacterium | reverse complement strand
TCAGGACAGCTTCCGATTAACCGTAATGGTTGATTATAATTCCGATGTGTTAGGCACACAACATGCCCACATTTACAATGTGAATCAATTCAAAACGGATATTGCCATGTGCCGCACCTTTGTGTTTTTACACGAATTAGAAGCATTGCTGGCAAATGATCTGATCAAAGGCGGAGATCTGAACAACGCAATTGTATTGGTAGATAAAGAAATTTCGGAAGCACAAATTGATCACTTAAAAAAAATATTCCATAAAGAAGATGTAGAGATAAAAGGCAAAGGAGTGTTAAACAATACCACTCTTCATTATTTCAACGAACCGGCACGTCATAAATTACTTGATATTGTTGGGGATCTCGCTTTAGTTGGTGTTCCTTTAAAAATGCACATCCTGGCAGCACGCCCCGGACATGCCGGAAACATTGCTTTTGCAAAAAAAATAAAGGCACTTATCAAAAGCCAACGCGCTAAGAAAAATGCCAGCCCAATGTTTGATCTGAGTAAAGAACCTGTACTCAATATCATGGACATTCAAAAATTATTGCCACATCGTCAGCCATTTTTATTGATCGACAAGATCATGGAACTGACTCCGGAATCAGTAGTTGGGGTAAAAAATGTAACCATGAATGAAGAGTTCTTTAAAGGACACTTCCCTGAAAACCCTGTAATGCCGGGTGTTTTGCTTGTAGAAGCAATGGCACAAACGGGAGGCATCCTTGTTCTTAAAACTGTACCTGATCCTGAAAATTACTTAACCTACTTTATGAAATTAGATGGTGTTAAGTTCAAACAAAAAGTGATCCCTGGCGATACTGTAGTATTCGACTTAAAATTATTAACGCCTATCCGCAGGGGTATTTGCCACATGAAAGGCATTGCTTATGTAAATAACAAACCGGTTATGGAAGCCGAAATGATGGCACAAATTGTAAAAATAAAAAATAATGAGCCAACTCTCGTACATACATCCTAATGCTAAAATAGGTAAAGACGTAACAATTGAGCCATTTTCAACCGTTTATGAAAATGTTGAAATTGGTGATGGAACCTGGATCGGACCAAATGTTACCATTTTTCAGGGTGCGCGTATTGGTAAAAATTGCAGGATATTTCCGGGAGCCGTTATTTCGGCCATTCCACAGGATCTGAAATTTAAAGGTGAAGATACTACCGTTGAAATAGGTGACGATACCACTATTCGGGAATGTGTTACTATTAACAGAGGTACCACCGATAAAATGAAAACTTCTATTGGCAGCAACTGTTTAATCATGGCCTATGTACACATTGCACATGATTGTATCATTGGTAACAATATAGTGATAGCAAACAGTGTGAACCTGGCGGGGCATGTTGAAATTGAAGATCATACTATTTTAGAAGGTCTTGTTGCTGTTCAGCAATTTGTTAAAATTGGTGCACATGCATTTATTACAGGTGGTTCATTAGTTCGTAAAAATGTTCCTCCGTTTACTAAAGCTGCACGTGAGCCATTACAATATATAGGTATCAATTCAGTTGGCTTGCGCAGACGGGGTTATAGTAATGAACGTATTCTCGAAATAGAAGATATTTATCGTACACTTTATATTAAAGGACATAACGTAACCAATGCATTAGCTATCATTGAGCAGGAAGCTCCTGCTTCCAACGAAAAAGAGCAGATCCTGAATTTTATCCGTGACTCAAAAAATGGAATTATGAGAGGGATTAGTTAGTTTTTAAAGTTCAAAAGTTTAAAGTTTAAAAGTTCAAAGTTGACAGTTAACTAAATCTGGAGTTTTATGCTTTGGATAAGCTACAAACAAATACGCCCAACTTTGAACTCTGAACTTTCCAACTGATTTATAATTCAATGCAAATCAAACTAAATAACATAGGCAAACGCTATAATTACGAGTGGATATTCCGTAAAGTAAATTACGAATTCACAAGTGATAATAATTATGTTATTCTAGGTGGAAACGGTTCAGGGAAATCAACCCTTTTGCAGGTTATTACCGGTAATTTAATGCAGTCGGAGGGCGAGTTAAATTATACTTTATCGGATTCGAAAATTGAAAATGAAAAAATTTTCAAACATTTAAGTTTTGCAGCACCCTACCTTGATCTTTTCGAAGAGTTTACATTGGCTGAATCTATTGAGTTTCAGGCGAAATTCAAACCGTTTTACAAAGAGCTCGATACAAAAAAAATAATAGAGTTGACCCAACTCGAAAATGCAAAAGATAAGCAGATAAAAGTATATTCATCTGGGATGAAACAACGAGTGCGTTTAGCATTGGCTATTTTGAGCGATACTCCTCTCCTATTGCTTGATGAACCTACATCCAACCTTGATAAAAAAGCTATTGACTGGTATCAGGATTTAATAAACAATTAT
>JAZKBX010000077.1:0-5680 GCA_040388455.1 Bacteroidota bacterium | reverse complement strand
ATGAACTTAACAAATATCAATATAACTCCTGTTCATATTGCATTTGACGAAGTATGTAAAAAGGCAAATGAGCGTGGGATTCGGGTAACAGGTTCTGAACTGGTTGGTTTGATCCCCTTGAAAGCGATACTGGATGCCGGTAAATATTTTCTTGAAAAACAAAATCGTTCAACTGGAGTTTCCCAAAAAGAATTGATTAAAATTGCGGTAAAATCCTTAGGATTAGATGAATTGTCACCTTTTAAACCAGAGGAGAGGATCATAGAATATTTATTGAACAATGAATCACCACCGCGTCTGATAAAAATGAATCTTTCCGAATTTGCTGATGAAACAGCAAGTGAAAGCCCTGCACCGGGAGGAGGCTCTATTGCCGCATATATGGGTTCGTTGGGGATTTCTTTAGGCACAATGGTAGCAAACCTTTCATCACATAAACCAGGTTGGGATGATCGTTGGAAAGAATTTTCGGATTGGGCAGAAAGGAGCCAATTCTATAAAAATGAATTATTAAAACTAGTGGATGAAGACACAAAGGCCTTCAATAAAATTTTGACCGCCTTTGGTATGCCTAAATCATCCGCTGAAGAAAAAATATCCCGGGCGCAAGCCATTGAAGATGCAACAAAATATGCTACTGAAATACCATTCAAAGTAATGGAACTTGCCGGAGCATCAATGGAAATAATAAAAAAAATGGCCGAGATTGGTAACCCTAATTCCATTTCAGATGCCGGTGTTGGAGCATTGTGCGCGCGTTCAGCTGTAATTGGTGCATATTTAAATGTAAAAATAAATGCGAGAGACCTTACAGATAAAGATTTTGCCGCGCAACTTATTTCAAAAGGCAACGTAATAGTAGACCAAACACAACAACTCGAAACCGAAATTTTGAAACTTGTTAATAGTAAAATATAATTTATGAGCTTTATTCAAGTAGTAAGCATTGCCATTCGGAAGCATCCAACTTTCCGAAGGTTGTATTATTCGTTTTTTTTTAGACTCTTAATGCTTGACTTTAAAAAGAACTTACTATTACTTGTTTTTTGGTCTTTGTTATTTGGGATGATCACCAATAATATTGCTCCGAATTATGGAATTGCTTTTTCTTGGTCCGGAATATTTTAATAAAATAAGTTTTCTATCTTATTTGATTGTTGGTTTCTCCTGTGGAGGTTTCATTATGGCATACAATATTGCCAGCTTTATACAAAATGCTTACCGTTTCCCGTTTTTAGCATCCCTTCGGTTTCCCTTCATGAAGTATTGTTTGAATAATTTTGTTATTCCACTCATTTTTATTACCCTTTATTGTTTTCAAATATATTTTTTCCTTCATGGGGAAGGTATTATGTCAACCGCTAAAATACTTCTGATGATCGTTGCTTTTTTATCGGGGCTAGGCTTTTTTCTTTTTTTAGCTTTCACTTATTTCTTTAAAGGCAATAAAGATATTTTTAAACTGTATGGCATACAGCACAAAATAGAGATCCCTTACAAGGCAGATAAAAAGCCGATTACAGGAGAACGTAATCCGAAATTAGTTAAAGAATCAAGAGACTGGTATGTGGAAACATACTTTAGTACACCTACCTCCATACGTTTAGTACGATCAGTTCAGCATTATAAAAAAGAAATGTTGAAAGAAGTAATAAGGCGTAATCATCATGTTGCTTTTATTTTTCAAATGATCTCGATCGTTAGTTTGCTTGTATTAGGTTTTTTTGGTGAAATAAATACATTTGAAATTCCTGCGGGGGCAAGTATTTTTTTGCTGTTCACTGCATTTAGTATGTTGGTTAGTTCCTTTTACAGATGGTGGGGCGGCTGGTCAATCCCTGTTTTTATTTTGTTTTTGTTTTTATTTAATTTTGTTCATAAAATTGATTTGCTGACTGTTGATCATGCTTATGGCCTTAATTATAACACCAAAAAAGCAGATTATAGTTACGATAATTTCAAAAAAATTGACAAAGATTATGAGATATTTGATAAGGATGTTTTAAATATGTTGGGCATTTTAAATAAATGGAAACAAAAAAATACATCATCAAATGACCCGCTCAAAAAACCAAAGCTCGTTTTTGTTAATACAAGTGGGGGAGGACTGAGGTCGTCATTATGGACGTTTTATACTTTGCAATATGCCGATAGCATGTTAAATGGCAGGCTTTTGCAACAAACACAATTAATTACCGGTTCTTCCGGAGGGATGATCGGGGCTGCTTACCTGCGCGAACTCTATCTTCAAAAACAACATAATAAAATTAAAAGTTATTACCACAAAAAGTATTTAACCAATATCTCAAATGATGTTTTAAATCCTATTGCATTTAAAATAGCAACCAGCGAATGGTTATTCCCTATGCAAAGTTTTACTCTTGATGGGAATAGATATCCGAAAGACCGGGCTTATGCGTTTGAACATAGATTAGAAGAAAATACAGATAAAGCGTTTAATAAAAGGTTATCTGATTATCAACTGGATGAGGCAAATGCATCCATTCCTATGATGATATTTTCTCCTTCAATAGTAAATGATGGAAGGAAACTAATGATATCATCACAACCCATTTCATTTCTTACTCAAAATACTCGTACCAACAAGACCAGTTATAATAAGCTTTTTGATGCTATTGAATATTCCCGCTTTTTTGAAGAACAGGATGCGTCCAAAATCGTATTCAGCAGTATTTTACGAATGAGTGCTACTTTCCCATATATTTCTCCGGTGGTTTCGTTGCCAAGTGAACCCCGCATTGAAATAATGGATGCCGGTTTGCGCGATAATTTTGGGTTGGAAACTACCTTGCGTTTTATTAAAACGTTTAATGATTGGATCGCTGAAAATACCAGCGGTATAGTAATAATTCAAATACGCGATAAGCATAAAAATAGCCCTATTGAAGAAAATCCTTCTCAAACATTGATGCAGGCCTTAACCCGGCCAATGGGCAGCTTTTATGGCAATCTTTTTGATGTACAGGATTACAACCAGAATGCCCTTATCCAAATGGCGGATATCTGGTGCAAATCAAAAATTGAATTTATCGACCTGCAATTAAGGAACGAAAAAAACGATCATATCTCCTTGAGCTGGCACCTTACTAATAAAGAGAAAAAGAAAGTATTCGCTTCTGTTTTCCTTCCCGAAAATCAAGATGCTATCAAACGCATTGTGGAACTGCTCAAATAAAAAAACGTTCTGTGAGCTTCCTCACAGAACGTTTTTAATACGCTTGCATGCTTGTTACGCTAATTTAACACCAATTCAAAATACTCCATACTTTTAGATTTACGGATACTCAACGCTTTTGAATAATTTAGAATATTATTGATAACATTATTTCCTGGTTCATAAGGGAATTCTTTACTGTTATCAACTTCTTTATTCATTTTTGTGTTAAAAGATGCAATGTTTTTTTTAGTAGAGATTTTGGCCATTCAGGGTTTATTTGGTTTATAATGTATGTTTAACGGCAGTGTTTTTAGTTTATTGTATGAAAAAAAAATATCCCAACAAAATTTATTTAAACTCCTGCGAATTACGAATTAAAAACGAATTACGAATAAAAAAATGAAGCCTATTCGCAATTCGTGAAAATTCGTAATTCGCTGAACTTTAATAAGAAACCACTATTTCCTTTTCTTCGATCATCTTACGAAGGTTTATCAGTGCGTATCTCATACGTCCCAAGGCTGTATTGATACTTACATTGGTTTGCTCTGATATTTCTTTGAAACTCATGTCATAATAATGACGCATCATTAATACTTCCCGTTGTTCGGAGGGTAAACATTCTACAAGCTTCCTGATATCCTTCCTGATCTGGCCCTGAATGATCTCCTGCTCAATGGTACGGTCATGTTCACCCAAAACACTGAAAATGTCGAAATTTTCTCCATCACCATTGGTCCCACCGCTAATGGTTGGCATCCGCTTATCGTTTCTGAAGGTATCAATGATTAAATTATGAGCGATCCGTAGAACCCAGGGCAAAAATTTGCCTTCTTCATTGTATTGCCCTTTTTTTAGGGTTTTGATCACTTTTATGAACGTATCCTGAAAAATATCTTCAGATAATGCTTTGTCTTTCAACGTATGCATTATATAACTGAATATTCTGCGTTTATGGCGTAGGATTAATGTGGAAAGTGCGGTCTCATCACCAGCGATATATCGATTAATTAATTCTTGGTCGTCAATAACCTGCTTAATAATCATAGGTACCTCCTTTTTTAATTGTGGTTAATTATAAAAAAGTAGAGTGTACGCTATATCGGGGTCTCCTTATATTAATGGTTTTGTTAAAGTGTTAATCAAAACCGGATGAATAATAAATTTGAAATATTTTAGCTTAACGATAAAAAAAATTAAATGTTGCGTTACGCTAAAAATAAATTGAATCTTTATGCTAAATTATAAAATTTTTCTGAAAAAACCTAATAATTTTCAAGTTAATTTTGATTAATCTAATCAAAAATCAAATAAATGCTAATTTTTTGAGTTCAACCGAAGATTTTTTTAATTAAAAATCTTCGGTTGGAAAACTCCAATAAAAACTCAAATAATAATCGTTTAGATTACCATCCCAGGATCCAGGCGAACATCAATGGCACAACAATAGTAGCATCTGATTCCACAATAAATTTAGGTGTGTGAATATCTAATTTCCCCCATGTGATTTTTTCATTTGGTACTGCTCCGGAATAAGAACCATAACTGGTAGTTGAATCAGATATTTGGCAAAAATAGCTCCAGAAAGGAATGTTTGTCATTTCCATATCCTGATATAGCATTGGAACAACACATATTGGAAAATCTCCAGCAATACCACCGCCTACCTGAAAGAATCCAATGCCTTTACCGCTTGAATTTTTCGGATACCAATCAGCTAACCAAACCATGTATTCAATACCCGATTTCATTGTGGAAGCTTTTATTTCATTTTTGATCACATAGGATGAGAAAATATTTCCCATTGTGGAATCTTCCCAACCTGGCACTACCATTGGTAAATTCATTTCAGCTGCTGCCAGCATCCATGAATCTTTTGGATCTATTTCATAATATTGCTTCAACTCACCGCTCAACAATATTTTGTACATATATTCATGCGGGAAAAAGCGTTCGCCTTTATCATCAGCATCTTTCCATATTTTATGAATATGTTTTTGCAATCTGCGAAAAGCTTCTTCTTCAGGGATACAGGTATCAGTAACACGATTGTAGTGGTTTTCTAACAAATCCCACTCATCCTGAGGAGAAAGATCACGGTAATTAGGAACACGCTTATAATGTGAATGGGCTACCAGATTCATGATATCTTCTTCCAGATTTGCTCCTGTGCATGAGATAATATCAACTTTACCCTGACGGATCATTTCTGCTAATGATTTCCCCAATTCGGCAGTACTCATGGCACCTGCAAGAGTGATCATCATTTTACCACCTTCGGTAAGGTGTGCTTCATATCCTTTTGCAGCATCCACTAAAGCAGCAGAGTTAAAGTGTTTATAATGCTTTTCAATAAAATTAGAAATAGGTCCTTTGCTCATAATTTTTTTATGTTTTTTTATTTTAAAATGCAAAAGTACATTATCTAATTAATTTATTTGAAAATAATTTCATTTCAACTGGTATGATATTTTTATTGTAAAATGGTATTAACTTTAGTTG
>JAZKBX010000076.1:0-2959 GCA_040388455.1 Bacteroidota bacterium | reverse complement strand
ATGTATTGAATGATAACAATTTGCAGGGAAGCAAATTCATTTTAGCTACCATCCATCGCAATAACAATACGGATGAGCCGGAGAGATTGAATGCTATATTTAATGTATTGAATACGATCGTGACAGAACATAAAATAAAAATTGTTCTGCCAATCCATCCACGTACATCAAAGCTACTTGAGAAAAATCTTTCACCTGAATTGTTCCACACCATTAAAACAAATGAATACATAAAAATAATCCCACCGGTTTCTTTCCTTGAAATGATCGCATTAGAAAAAAATGCAACGATGATCATTACTGATTCCGGAGGCGTGCAAAAAGAGGCATTCTTTTTCAAGAAACCTTGTATTATCCTGCGTTCAGAAACAGAATGGATAGAATTAGTAAATTGCGGTTCTGCGCGGATCGGTGATGCAGATGAAACGAAAATTCTGGAAGCATTCAATTATTTTTTAACTGCAGAAGATCTAAAATTTAATGATCTGTTTGGAGATGGAAAAGCAGCCGAATATATTTGTGGGGAGATTTTGAAATACATTAAATAGAACAAGTATAACATTTTAATTCCTTCCTTTGGGGAAGGTTAGGAGGAACTTTGCTGCTTATATACACACATAAAATAACACCACGCAACAAGTATATTTTTAATTTAATTTTTAAAAATATACTGGGCATCGACTTTAAACTAACCATCGATGCCGGGTATTTCAAAAAACACGAAGGGCCCAAACTAAGCTACACTAATGCCCCACTGGAGGATGAGTTGTTTTTCACCTCTCGTGGTCTATTATTTGAAACAGGTATTGCCGAACAGCACATTTCGGTTTTCGACCACAACAACAATAAAGTGTTTTTTGCAACCGGCAAAGCTTCGGCACTACCTTTTGATGTGTTTGCTGCAAGCTTTTATTTAGTGAGCCGTTACGAAGAATATTTGCCTCATATACGTGATGTTCACGATCGTTTCTCGGCAGAAGACAGTCTCGCTTTTACGAATGGGTTTTTACAAAAACCGGTTGTAAATATTTGGACACTATGGATCAGAGATCTGCTTCAAAAAAAACACCCTACATTGATCTTCAACGAAAAAAAATACGAATTCATCTCCACTATTGACATTGACAATGCCTATGCTTTTCGCGAAAAAGGCTTTACCAGGAGCGTTGGCGGTTATTTAAAATCTACAATCAAATTAGATGTTGCGGAAATTATGGATCGCACCCGTGTTTTGCTTGGCTTAAAAAAAGACCCTTACGATACTTACGAATTCCAACTTGAAATGATCAAGAAATATAAATTCAAGAGTATTTATTTCTTTCTGCTGGGTGATTATGGAGTGAATGATAAAAATTTACCGATCGAAAGCAAAAAATTCCAATCCCTCATCAAGATGCTTGATGATTATGCGCAAATCGCTATTCATCCATCTTACGGATCAAACAAAAGCAAAGAACAATTAAAAAAGGAAGTGGAACGTTTATCAAAAGTGGTTCACCGTGAAATAACAAAAAGCAGGCAACACTTTTTAAAATTAACATTACCTGAAACGTACCGCAACTTAATTGATCTGGATATCACAGATGACTATACAATGGGCTTTGCATCACAAGTAGGTTTTAGAGCAAGTATCTGTAGCCCTTTCAATTTTTACGATCTGGATATGGAATTGGAAACCAACTTAAAAATTCATCCTTTTGCAGTGATGGAAGGCACTTTAAAATATTATATGAACGTGCACCGGGAAGATGCGATGCAAAAAATAAAACCTCTGATCGATGAAGTGAAAGCTGTAAATGGAGAGTTTATTAGTCTTTGGCATAACGACACGCTGAGTAATCAAAAATTATGGTTAGGCTGGCAAGCTATTTATGAAGATATGGTGAAGTATGCCGTTGAAACGAGTAATAATTAAACAATTATACAATTTTTCAGTAGACAATTTAACAACAATAATAATTATATATTTTCACCATTAACAGTAGCAAATTTAACGACCAACATTCATGAAAAATGAATTGATATTTTCAAATTGCCTAATGCAAAATTGCCTAATTGCTCAATTGCCTATACTATGCTAAAACAATTTGCTTTAAAATACTCCCCTGATTTTCTTTTAGAATGGGCAAAGCAACTGAAAAAAAATCAGCGCAGGAAACAGTTGCAGCAACAACAAGAAAACAAATCCGGAATTTCTAAACAAAGATTGATCGAGGATCTTAAAAAGATCGGATTGAAGAATGGTGACTCCGTTTTAGTACATAGCAGTTTGAGTAAAATTGGCTTTGTGGATGGAGGAGCAAAAACTGTTGTGGATAGTTTATTTGAAGTGATAGGAGAAACCGGAACACTACTTTTCCCAGCCTTCCCTGTAATTGGAAGAGCGAAGATGCACTTAGAAGAAAATCCTTATTTTAATATTAAAGAAGCACCATCACAAATGGGGAGCATCACTGAATATTTTAGAAAATTAAATAACGTTCACCGCAGTTTTCATCCTACAGATTCGATGTGCGCAAAAGGCCCATTGGCAGACTATTATACTAATTCGCATTTTGGACAGTTAACTCCTTATACAGAGAGCTCGCCATTCAGGAAGCTTTGCAGCAAAAAGGGGAAAATACTAATGCTGGGCACCACCTTAAATGGCGCATGCACTAATTTGCATACCCTGGAAGATGCAGTAGATTTTAAATATCCTGTTTATGATGAACGGATTTTTGAAGTAAAAATGATTGATATGGAAGGTAAAGAGTCGCTTATGAAAACCAAAGTCCACAATCCCGATTACTCTGCTAAGCGTAATTGTGACGCACTAAAACCAATGTTTGAACAAGAAGGTGTTATAACAAATGGCATAATTGGTGAAGCCAAAAGTATGCTGATAGATGCGGATAAAATGTTGGAAGTGATGATAAAAAATTATAAAGAAAAAGGAGTTACAATGTATACTCCTTGG
>JAZKBX010000075.1:1330-2679 GCA_040388455.1 Bacteroidota bacterium | reverse complement strand
TATTCGATTGCAAATTTTGTTCCTACTCCCGTTTATTGAAGCAAAAAGATGAAGCATGGGAATTATCGGAGGAGGAGATCCTTAACCTTGTCCGCAATTACGATGGTAAGCCTGTTACAGAAGTGCATATAGTTGGTGGGGTGCATCCTAAAATGGGCCTTCATTATTTTGCTGAATTGATCAGAAAGATAAAAGTGATTCGCCCTGATATACATGTGAAAGCGTTTACTGCTGTGGAATTAGAGTATATGTGCAGGAAAGCGAAAGTAAGTTATGAAGAAGGCCTCAGGATCTTAAAGGAACATGGTCAGGATTCATTACCGGGTGGTGGTGCCGAAATATTTGACGAAGAGATCCGTAAACAAATTTGTGAAGATAAATGTACTGCATCTCAATGGCTTGAAATGCATGAAACGGCTCACAGGCTGGGAATGCCATCTAATGCAACGATGCTGTACGGACATATCGAAAAATTTGAACACAGGGTCGATCACATGAATCGTTTGCGTACGTTGCAAGACAAAACAAATGGTTTCAATACTTTTATTCCATTGAAATTCCGTAACAAAGGAAATCAAATGAGTCATTTAAAGGAAGTAAGTGTGGTGGAGGATCTTCGTAATTATGCCATTTCACGCATTTACATGGACAATTTTGCTCATTTAAAAGCATATTGGCCAATGATCGGTCGTACTACCACTCAAATGTCGCTGGCCTTTGGAGTGGATGATATCGATGGAACGATAGACGATTCAACAAAAATATATACCATGGCTGGTTCCGAAGAGCAATCTCCGGTTTTAACTACCCAGCAATTGGTAGAAATGATCAAGCAGGTAAAACGCACACCAATAGAGCGCGACACCCTTTACAATGTAATTACTGATTATAGCAATTATGATTTCAGTAAAGAAGAAGTGGTTTTATAATTAAAAGAAGTGTTAATTTAAACCTGTATTGCTGTAGTGTTGGTCATTCCGAACTTGTTTTGGAATCTCTAATAGATGCAGAAACAAGTTCAGCATGACCTTACAACTATCAACTATCAACCAACAACTATCAACCATCAACTAACAACCAACAATGGATATAGATTTAGAGAAAAATTTTAAAGAGGTGGTCAAAACCCTTTCCATTCAGTTTGGTGATGATATGGACATTCAAGCGGTATTATTTTTAATTGGCGTTCAGGAATTGGGTAAGGGACCTATGAAATTTTCTAAAAATGCAAAATTGGATGTAATGCACATTGCAATATGCACGCTACTTACACCCTATGGATATTATGAATATGAAGGAATGGATAAAGATGGCTGGCCACACTGGAAAACA
Organism: Bacteroidota bacterium; assembly: GCA_040388455.1. GTDB lineage: Bacteria > Bacteroidota > Bacteroidia > 2-12-FULL-35-15 > 2-12-FULL-35-15 > 2-12-FULL-35-15. Next base: position 1,347 of record JAZKBX010000075.1, on the reverse strand, counting down.
AATGAAAAATTGCCTCC
>JAZKBX010000075.1:0-1230 GCA_040388455.1 Bacteroidota bacterium | reverse complement strand
TTAGGATCAGGAGGAACAGAAGGGGGGGAGGATAATTTCACTGCTGCATTTGCAACAGGAGCTCCGGCAGTATCAACTACCGTTACTTTGCCACGACAGGTTTTATCTTTTTTACAAGAAGTTGTGCAAAGTGCTGTCAACAGCAATAAACCGACACATACAAAAGCAGAAATTTTCAAAATAAAGGTTTTCATAGTGTTATGATTTTATAAATATTTTTTTTCGTTACTCAATTTTGTTAACTGATAAAGAACGCTTTATTATCTTTACGATTAGCAAATCTAATAAATTATTTTATGAATTACAAAAAACTTTTTAATGCCCTTTTTTTTATAATTCTCACCTTTTTGATATCGACATCATTTAAATTCCCTTTTCGGGCTAATTCAGAAGAAATAAAGCTGATGATCGTCACCGATTTTGGGACAATTAAGCTGAAATTATACAATGAAACGCCCGTTCACCGCGATAACTTCGTAAAACTAATAAAAGCCCATTATTTTGATAGTTTGATGTTTCATCGTGTTATCCAAAATTTTATGATCCAGGGAGGAGATCCTGATTCAAAAAATGCTCCACCATTAATAGAATTGGGTAACGGAGGTCCCGGTTATAACCTCCCTGCCGAATTTAATTCCCGGTTATTTCATAAAAAAGGAGTTTTGGCAGCTGCACGTGATAGTGATCTGGAAAATCCTTCTCAGGCCTCTTCGGCCTCGCAGTTTTATATTGTACAAGGCCGGGTTTATAACGATTCGTTGTTAAACATCCAGGCTAAACGGATCACTAAGCTCAAATTGTTCAATACAGTTGTTAATCGTGATGAAAACAAGCTATTGCTGAAAAGGTACCAGGCTTTTGTAAAAACTCAGCAGGAGGATAGCATGAAGGTGCTGAACGATATCATTACTAAACAAGTGGAGGCAGAATTGCCTGGTACAAAGCTTTACACATTTACGGATGAACAAATTAAAACATATACCACCATTGGTGGAACACCGCATTTGGATCAGAGTTATACTGTATTTGGTGAGGTATATGAAGGAATTGAAGTAATTGATTCAATTGCAAAACAAACGGTTGGTAAATTCAATAGACCGGTGTCAGATATACGAATGAAAATATCTATTATTCCGTAAAGTCCTTTGCATTTGATCAAGTTTTATTTGGGCGTTCAATTCTTGAAAAAGAATTGGCGGGCTTTCCGCTTCAATCTTTTCTAAACAGAAA
>JAZKBX010000074.1:0-4936 GCA_040388455.1 Bacteroidota bacterium | reverse complement strand
AAATGGTTTGTTGCCCAACTTTCGGCAAAGGACCGTGTTCATTTTAATGGAAAAGGCTATAAAATTCAAGGCGATCTGTTTTACCAGGCCTTGATGAATGGATTTGGAAAATATACAACGTTAAAATAGTTTTATATTTTACTGTTATTTGGTTTGTAAGTATTGGTCATTCGGCTCTCCCCTGAAAAGGCAGAGTCTGGATCTCAAGGATCGCGTTAGGGATTGCAGCGTAAATCCTTCCCTGCCGCCAATAGGCGGGAGGGAAGATTGAAGCGGAAAGCCCGACCTCTTTCTTTTTTTTAAGAAAGAGGAAACGCCCAAATGAATTTTAAACTTATTGATCAACAAAAAGCAGGCAGAAGTCCATAGTATATCACAATTATGGTAAATAAAAATTAAAGCTTAATTTTGAGACTTACAGTATGCAACCAACAATGACTGATAAACGAAAAATAAATTCCACTATTGCTGAAGAAACCTTACTAAAAGCTTTTGAGCTGATATGTACTGCAAAAGCAATGTCCGAATTATACGAAGCAAATAAAGAAGTTACCGCTAAATACGTTCATGCCACTTCCCGCGGACATGAAGCCATACAGCTTGGACTTGGCTTGCAATTAAAGGCGCAGGATTATTTGTCGGCATATTATCGGGATGATAGTATGTTGCTTGGAATAGGAATGCAGCCGTATGATCTGATGTTACAGTTGCTTGCAAAGCGCGAGGATCCATTTTCAGGGGGGCGAACTTATTACTGCCATCCAAGTTTACGAAGAGATGATATGCCCAAAATTCCTATGCAATCCTCGGCAACAGGTATGCAGGCAATACCAACTACAGGTGTTGCAATGGGGATTCAATATTTAGAAAAACAAAATTTATTAGCTGACCATGGTGATGATAAACCAATTGCGGTTTGCTCATTGGGCGATGCTTGTATAACAGAAGGCGAAGTGTCGGAAGCATTTCAGATGGCAGTTTTAAAAAAAATGCCTATACTTTATTTGGTTCAGGACAATGAATGGGATATTTCTGCAAGTGCAAAAGAAATTCGTGCACAAGATGCAACAGAATATGCAAAAGGTTTCAAAGGTTTGGAAACCCGCACTATAGACGGAACTGATTTCATCGAATCTTATAACACCATACAGGAAGTAGTTGCCATTATCCGCAAAGAACGCAGGCCATTTTTAATTCATGCGAAGGTTCCTTTGTTAAATCACCATACATCGGGTGTTCGTAAAGAGTGGTATCGCGATGATCTGGAAGAAGCTCAGCAACGTGACCCATTTCCGAAATTCAGGAACCAATTGATCGTTGCAGGTTTTGATAGTTCTGAATTGGATGAAATTGAAAAAAATGCAACAATAAAAGTTCAGGAACATTATCAAAAGGCATTAGTAGCAGAAGACCCTCGGGCAGAAGATCTATTTGACCATGAATTTGCTCCAACTCCGGTTACAGAAGAAAAAGGAGAACGTGAACCTAAGGGTAAAGAAAAAACGGTGATGGTGGATTCTGCATTATTTGCTATTCGTGAATTAATGGCAAAGCATCCTGAATGTTTACTTTATGGACAAGATGTAGGAGCGAGGCTGGGAGGGGTTTTTCGTGAAGCAGCAACATTGGCACAAACATTTGGAGATCATAGAGTATTCAATACTCCAATACAGGAAGCTTTTATTATAGGCAGTACAGTGGGTATGAGTGCGGTTGGGTGCAAACCAATTGTTGAAGTTCAATTTGCAGATTATATCTGGCCGGGTTTAAATCAATTGTTTACTGAAGTGAGCCGGTCTTGTTATTTATCAAATGGTAAATGGCCGGTGGGCTGTATCATTCGTGTACCTATTGGAGCATACGGCAGTGGTGGGCCTTATCATTCCTCAAGTGTAGAAAGTGTATTGTCGAATATCCGTGGAATAAAAATTTGCTATCCATCTACAGGTGCTGATCTAAAAGGATTAATGAAAGCTGCTTATTATGATCCGAACCCTGTAATAATGCTTGAACACAAAGGTTTATACTGGAGCAAAATAAAAGGAACGGAAGATGCAAAAACGATAGAGCCGGACGAAGATTATATTATACCTCTTGGAAAAGCACGTATGGTGCAGGTAGCAGAAGCTTCTGTTAAACCCACATTAACGATCATCACCTATGGAATGGGTGTGTATTGGGCAAAAAGTGCCGCTAAAGAATTTACAGGTCAAATTGAAATTATTGATCTGCGCACCATAAATCCAATTGATGAAGAAACAATTTTTGCTTCTGTAAAAAAACATGGTAAGTGTATTGTATTAACAGAAGAGCCGTATAACAATAGTTTCGCACAGGCTTTAGCAGGAAGAATATCTAAAAAATGTTTTGAGTTTTTGGATGCACCCGTTGAAGTAATAGGTTCTGAAAATTTACCTGCGATACCTCTGAACTCTGTTCTTGAAGCCACTATGCTGCCCAATGCAGTAAAGGTTGCAAAAGTGATAACTGATCTGTTGAATTACTAAACCCTGCTTGGGGATTTTTTCAACTCTTTGAAATCGCCTTGTGCGTTGTTCATTTCGAGCATAGTCGAGAAAGTGCTGGGGCCTGATAATCGAACTGTTAGTTTCTGTTCTCGTTATTAATTGCAAATAAATTTGCACAACTTCGCTTGAATTGACAGCGCCAAAGGTTAAGTACAAAATAAATTTATGGAACGGTGCGTGAGAAATGAACAAACGCGATGCCGCGTTGCTTGTGCGGAGGAATCGTTTGTTCTTGATTTTTTGTTTCTTTTGTATCAAAAGAAAAACACACAGTTTTGTTTGTTTATTTTATTCAAATTCAATGTTTATCTCGACTCAATAAACTATCATTGAAAAAAATATTTTTTATATATAATTATTTTATTTACAGGTTAAAAGCTGTAAATGAACATGGGGTGCATTCTCCATTTGTTTTTGATTTGTTGATGAATGTTATATATAACAAAAATGAATATTATTCCTTCAAAAAAATTGAAAAGGTAAGAGAAGAATTTTTGAGTTCAAAAAAGATAATTAAAATTTCCAGGATCGCAAAACTCGACACATTACCTTCTAAATATTCTCAGTTACTGTTTCGTTTGGTAAATCACTTTATGCCTCCGAAAATCATTGAAATCGGTACCTCCTTTGGGACCAGCACAGCTTATATGGCTTCAGCCAATTCAAAAAACAGTATCATTACTATTGAAAAAGATGAAGAAATAGCTGAAATTGCCAAACAAAATTTCAAGCAATTAAAATTAAAAAACATTGAACAAAGAAGCGGAAATATTGAGTCTATCTTAAAGACAATAGTAACTAGCGATCAAAATTTAGTATTTGTTTGTTTTGATGGACATCATTGTAAACAAGATTTATTAAATTACTTTTACCTCTGCATAGAAAAAGCAACTGAAGAGAGTGTTTTTGTATTCGAGAACATGTATTTGTCGCCTGAGTTGAAGGAAGCCTGGAATGAAATAAAAAACGATAACAGGGTAACCGTTACTCTTGACCTGTTTTTTATGGGCCTTGTGTTTTTCCGGAAAACGCAAATGAAGCAACATTTTGTGATTAAATTTTAGGAAACTACAAATTAGATCTCATGGATGCTGAAACCACCGATAGCCATCGGGACCGACAAGTTCAGCATGACTATGAGACATTTTACGCTTGATATGGCACTAGGGTGTAGAAAAATTTGTTTTTATATAATTCACAGTATATTTCGTAAATTCGCTTGAAAATACGTTATCCTCACAATGGAATCAATCATTCAGTTATCCAATATTGCAAAAGCCTATAAAATAGGCACCGAGGTAATTCATGCATTACGTTCGGTATCGCTTGATATTTATAAGAATGAATATGTTGCTTTAATGGGGCCATCCGGCAGCGGCAAATCCACATTGATGAATGTTTTAGGCTGTTTGGATAGTCCTACAGGAGGTAAATATATTTTAAATGGTATTTCTGTAGCACAAATGCTGGATAATGAATTGGCCGAAGTAAGAAATAAAGAAATTGGTTTTGTTTTTCAATCGTTTAATTTATTACCACGGTCTACAGCACTTGATAATGTGATGCTTCCGCTGGTTTATGCAGGATATAATAAAGCCGACAGGTTAAAACGTGGTAAAGAAGTGTTGGAGCAGGTTGGATTAGGTGATCGGATCATGCACAAGCCTAATGAGCTATCCGGTGGACAGCGCCAGCGTGTGGCCATTGCAAGAGCACTGGTAAACAGACCAGCCATTATTTTAGCCGATGAACCTACGGGGAATCTGGATTCAAAAACATCCATTGAGATCATGGGTTTATTGGAGGAGATACATAAAAATGGAAATACCATCATTTTAGTAACACACGAAGAAGATATTGCACAACACGCACATCGTATTGTCCGGTTAAAAGATGGTATAGTGGAGCGTGATACTAAAAACGAACAAATAACAACCGTTCTCAGTCGTCTTTAATTTTTTGATTGGCTAATTTGGTGGAATTTGTTTTTTTGTTGTTTGCGTGAGGGATTGCAACGGAAATCCTTCTCCGATCTTTTCATCGGAGAAGATTGAAGTGAAAAGCCCGGCCCATAGGGCACGCCCAAATGAAAATACTTTATCCCGTACAGAACCAAAATTAATAAAATGGCATTTAAAATATATACAAAAACCGGTGACAAAGGCCAAACTTCATTAATTGGCGGAACCCGTGTACCAAAGCATCACGTACGTATTGAAGCGTATGGAACAGTTGATGAACTTAATTCTCACATTGGGTTGATCCGTGATCAGCATATTGACGAACACCATAGACAGATCTTAATAGAAATACAGGACCGTTTATTTACAATTGGTTCATCTTTAGCGTCTGACCCTGAAAAATCAAAGATGAAAATTCCTGATTTAAAAGAGGAAGATATTGCTTTG
>JAZKBX010000073.1:0-2619 GCA_040388455.1 Bacteroidota bacterium | reverse complement strand
ATTTGCCGGTAGCAACACCACATATTGGGAATAAAAATTTGTATATCACTTCAGGACACTACGAAAAATATGGTGCTGATTCATTTCAGCCTATTCGTACGCCACATGAAGGTGAAGAGTTCTTTTTAAAACCGATGAACTGCCCTCATCACTGTGAAATATACAAAACTTCACCAAAATCGTATAAAGATCTACCGGTACGTTATGCCGAATTTGGAACCGTTTATCGTTACGAACAAGCTGGTGAATTGCACGGTTTAACGCGTGTTCGTGGTTTTACACAAGATGATGCACATTTGTTTTGTCGTCCTGACCAGGTAAAAGAAGAGTTTTGCAAAGTAATTGACTTAGTGCTTTATGTATTTAAGGCATTGGATTTTCATGATTTTACAGCTCAGATATCATTGCGGGACCCTGATGATAAAACTAAATATATTGGGTCGGATGAAAACTGGCATTTAGCAGAACAGGCTATTATTGAATCGGCAGCCGAAAAAGGTTTAAAAACGGTTGTGGAATTAGGTGAAGCTGCATTTTATGGCCCTAAACTGGATTTTATGGTTAAGGATGCCATTGGTAGAAAATGGCAATTGGGTACAATTCAGGTAGATTACAACCTTCCGGAGCGATTTGAATTGGAATATACAGGGAGTGATAATCAAAAACACCGCCCGGTAATGATCCATCGTGCTCCTTTTGGTTCTTTAGAGCGATTTATAGCTGTTTTAATTGAACATTGTGCCGGAAAATTTCCATTATGGCTAAGCCCTGAACAATTTGCAATATTGCCAATAAGTGAAAAATATAACAATTACGCAAAAAATGTGTTAGAATTGCTAAAAAATTACGATATTCGCGGGCTCGTAGACGAAAGGAACGAGAAAATTGGTAAGAAAATACGTGATACGGAACTTCAGAAAGTGCCGTATATGTTGATTGTTGGAGAAAAAGAAGAGGCTGAAAATACTGTTTCTGTGCGTAAACAAGGTGAGGGAGATTTAGGAAGTTTTGGGATCGCAGAGTTTGCAAAAATCATTAATAGCGAAATAGAAAAATTAAAAAATTAGTGAATAGAATAAATAGAGAAATAAAGATTTAGAGAAATAGAGATTTTAAAATTCACGAAATCAAAAATCTCTAATTCTCAAAATCACTAATTCACCACATAATTATAGTATTAACAAAATTTAGGAGGAACAAGCAATAGCAGCGCCATTTAACCCAAGTAAATTCAATAAGCCGGCACCGGCAGGTGGTAAATTCGTAAAACCGGGTGGAGCCACTGCCCCTGCTACACCACGTCCTGATAGCCGATTCGGCAGAGGCGGGCCTAGAAGAAAAGAGGATCTGCACGCAATCAATGAGCGTATTAGAGCTCGTGAAGTTCGTGTAGTTGCTGATGGAATCGAACCGGGAGTTTACCCTATTGAAAAAGCATTAGAAATTGCTAAAGAAATGGGATTGGATCTGGTAGAAATTTCACCAAATGCTGAGCCTCCTGTTTGTAGAGTTGTTGACTATAAAAAGTTTTTATACGATCAAAAGAAAAAACAAAAAGAACTTAAAGCGAAAGCGGCAAAAACAGTTATAAAAGAAATTCGTTTCGGACCTCAAACGGATGACCATGATTTTACCTTTAAAAAAAATCATGCTATAAAGTTTTTACAAGAAGGTTCTAAAGTTAAAGCGTTTGTATTTTTTAAAGGAAGATCTATCTTATTTAAAGAGCAAGGCGAAATTTTATTACTTCGTTTTGTTAATGAGCTTGAGGAGTGGGGCAAACCGGAACAAATGCCTTTACTTGAAGGAAAAAAGATGATTATGGTCATTGCACCTAAAAAGAAGTAAGCAATAAAACAATTTTACAAATAGATTCGTAATTCTTAGAGTAGTAATACAACAATAAAAATTAAGTAAGATGCCTAAAATGAAAACGCATTCCGGTGCAAAGAAGAGATTCTCATTAACCGGAACAGGAAAAGTAAAAAGAAAACATGCTTTCAAAAGCCATATCCTGACTAAAAAAACAACTAAAGCAAAACGTGCCTTAACGCAAACAGGCTTAGTTGACGTTACGGATTTGCCAAGAGTAAAAGCAATGCTTACTATTGGAAAATAGAGAGATGGAGAATTGGAGATGGACAAATTAGAAAATCTCTAAATTTCTAAATCAACAAATCTCTAAATTAATTAAGTAAAATACAGTTCAACTATATATTAACCTGGTACTCAGTATTAAGACTCTTTAAACTGTAAGAGCGCTGAAACCAAAAAACTTAAAGAAATGCCTAGATCGGTTAACTCGGTGGCCTCAAGAGCCAGAAGAAAAAAAGTCCTAAAACAAACAAAAGGTTATTGGGGAGCAAGAAAAAACGTTCATACAATTGCTAAGAACGTTCTTGAAAAAGGTTTAACATACGCATATCGCGATAGAAAACAAAAGAAACGTAATTTCCGTGCTATCTGGATTCAACGTATCAATGCAGGTGTTCGTCCTTATGGATTGTCTTACTCTCAATTTATGGGTAAAGTACATGCTAATAAAATCGACTTAAACCGTAAGGTATTAGCTGATTTAGCAATGAATAACCCTGATGCTTTCAAAGCTGTGGTTGATTC
>JAZKBX010000072.1:0-4819 GCA_040388455.1 Bacteroidota bacterium | reverse complement strand
TTTACCAACCAGCACCACACTTAACGGATTATATTACCCTAGTGCAGCAGATGATCTTGCTGGGGTTGTCACCCTGAAATTCGTATCCGACAATAATGCAGGATGTCAGGCGGTTTCTGATACATTAAATGTATATATAAAACCATCTCCTACTGCCGGATTCACAAGTATAAGTGCTTGTGTAGGTGACGATATTGCATTTACAGATGCCTCTACACCTATTGGTACAATAGCGAACTGGACCTGGACTTTCGGAGATCTAAGCCTGCCAAGTCTTTCGCCATCACCAACTCATGGATATTCCTCATGCGGATCTAAAAATGTTACACTTGTTGTAACATCTGTTAATGGTTGTATTGATTCTAATTTGCAAAGTGTTGTTGTTTACTGCAACCCTGTAACAAATTATACAGCAAACGGTGTATGTTTGAATGATGGAACTGTATTTACTAATACATCTACAGTTGACGGTTCAACGATATCAACATCGGATTGGGATTTTGGTGATACTACTACTGATACTTTAACAAATCCAATACATTCTTTCCCTTCCAGTGGTTCGTTTCCTGTTATCTTAACGGTAGAAACCGCACAAGGGTGTACCGGTACAATTACACAAACAGTGAGTCTGGTGCCTGGGCCAACAGCTGCTTTTACAGTAAGTGATGCTACCGCTGATATTAGCCAGAACATAACTTTCCAGAACCAATCTACTGCTGACATATCATGGTTATGGAATTTTGGAGATTCCTCTACCGGATCAATTTTGGAGAACCCGTCACATGTTTATACCACCGCAGGCGTTTATAATGTTTGTTTAGTGGCAACTGATGTAAGCGGTTGTACTGATACCACCTGCCAAACAGAAATTGTTTCTACCGATCCTGTTGGACCAAGTGGATTTTCTCCAAATGGTGATGGTCAGAATGATGTGTTCTATTTATTGGGTGGACCATTCAAAACCTTGGAATTCAGAATTTATAATAACTGGGGTGAATTAGTATTTGAAACAACTAAACAATCAATTGGTTGGGATGGAAAGTTTAAAGGTATTGATCAGGCTATAGGTGTTTATGTTTATTCTGTTATAGGAATTACAGAAGACGATTTTGAATACAAAGTATCTGGTGATATAACTTTGCTGAGGTAAGAAAACCACTCTTAATGCTCTTCTTTAAAGAGGGGGGAATAAAAAAAGAAAAGAAAATGAAAAAGATAACTGAAATAATTTGCAGAAACTTGCTCCCACTCCTTAGGAGAGAGTTAGGGATAGGCCTTTTATTTTTACCTTCTCTTGTGGCAGGGCAGGATTTTCAGCTTTCACAATATGATGCACCACCTTTATTTTTAAACCCGGCTATGACAGGAATGTTTGATGGACAATATCGTGTTCATGCACATTACCGTACCCAATGGGCGGCTGTTGCAAGCAAACCATTTACAACAGCAGGTATTTCATTTGATATGCCTGTTAAAAAATTCGGAATAGGCTTACAGGTTATGAATTATCGTGCGGGTGGTGGTACTTATAACGTTTCAAGTGCTTTAGTATCAGTTGGGTATGATGTTGTATTTGACAAAGAGAATAATCATCATTTAGCTTTAGGGGCGCAGGGTGGCATCCTTCAGAAAAGTGTTGACATTGCTTCGTTAACTTTTGGTAATCAGTATATTGGTGCAAATGGTGGCAGTTTTGATGCCGGCCTTGCAAGTGGGGAAACATTCAGTAACTCAAGTTTTTTAATACCTGATATAAATGCCGGCTTTTTGTATTATTATGCAAAAGAGAGTTCCCGATTAAATCCCTTCATTGGATTTTCTGTATTCCACCTTACAGAGCCAACTGAAGCATTTTTAGGAGGAACAAATAAGCTACCTATCAGAACTTATTTTCATGGAGGAACAAAAATAAATGTGAACGAAAAAGTTCAGTTGTTGCCCAAGTTTGTGTACATGCAACAAAACAACAACCAATCATTTACCGCATCACTTTTACTTCATTACTTTTTGAAAGATGCAGACACGTATTTGATATTCGGGCCAACCTATCGTAGCAAAGATGCAGCCATTCTTGAGGCTGGAATAAAAAAAGGCAAATATATTGCCCGCATAAGTTATGATATCAACACGTCATCATTAAAAACAGCATCTGGTTCAAGAGGTGGTTTTGAAATATCATTAACATATATTACCCGTAAGAGCAAACCGAATCCTTTGGCAAATTGCCCGAGATTATAGTTGCAATTAACTAATTATTACGAATTTACGAAACTGTTTTTGTTACATTGCTTACTGTTAAATTGTCAAATTGTTTAATTTGTTTTGTATGAAACGTATTGCCGCATTATTAATTTTATTTGCATTTTCTACTGCCGCTTTTGCTCAAACCAAAAGGGAATGGTTGAAGTATGCTGATGCTGCATTTAAGAATGGCGATTATACGAACGCAGCCAGCTTTTATATAAAAGTTATTGATAAGAGCACCCCTTTCGATATTACTCACCCTTATGCGGTAAAACCTTATGTTCCTAAAAAAAAGCAGGACACAGCATCAGCAGGGTTTAAGATCTTTAATATAACAATTGCGATCGCTCCACAAAACAAAACAAAAGACAGTATTTCAGGAGAAACAGACTCTGTTAAAACAGTTGAGGTTGCAAGCACGAACGACCAGTATGTGGTTCATCAAATTGCCGAATCTTATCGTTTGAATCATGATTACCAAAATGCGGAGACGTGGTATCAGTTATCAGTGAAAAACAGCTCAAAAGAGTATCCTTTTGAAAGCTATTATTATGGTGATGCATTGATGAAAAACAAAAAATATCCTGCTGCAAACCTTCAGTTTGAAACTACATTAAGCACTGCAACAGAAAAAAAAGATACAAATATGATTAAGCTGGCCAAGCTTAAAATTACGGGTTGCTATTTAGCAATTGACCCAAACAGTTTGCAAAAGGGCGTTACAGTTACTGAACGCGACTCCGTTTTTAATAGCGGTACTTCCAGTTTTGCTGTTAATTATTATGGTGATGAAAATACGATACACTTTGGCTCTGCAAGAGATACAGTTGCTGATCCTAAAAAACAAAAAGCAAAATATACAAGTGATATTTACACGCTCAGCAAAATAGAAAACGTTTGGACAAACTTAAAAATAGTGCCAGGCCCCATAAACACTGGTCAAAACGAAGGCTCCGGATTTTTAACAGCTGATGGTACCAGATTCTTTTTTACAAGATGGTCCACTACAAATAAAAATGAATGCGCTATCTACTTTTCAAGATTTTTTAATGGAGAGTGGTTAATTGCACAAAAAATGAACGACAAGGTAAATCTTGACGGTTATAAAAGCATGGATCCTTCAGTTTCACCGGATGGTTCTATTATTTATTATTCTTCCAACCGCCCGGGAGGGTCTGGAAAAATGGATATCTGGTACGAGGCTATTGACGAAGATGGCAGAACTTACGGAGAACCAATTAATATGGGACCGCTTTTCAATACAGCAGAGGATGAAACAAGCCCTTTTTATCATATAGGTACATCTACCATGTATTTCAGCTCTGATGGGCATCCCGGATTTGGAGGGCTTGATGTTTTGAAATCTTCATTCAATTCAAGTGATTCAGTTTGGTCTTTACCAAAAAATTTAGGGCAACCGGTTAATTCAAGTAATGATGATACTTATTTTGTGCTGGATGCAAGTCAGCAAAACGGCTTTGTTACCACTGATCGTAAAGAATGCAAATCATGCACAAGCGGCTCTTGCTATAAAATTTATTCTGTTGCAAAAGAGCAAAACGTATATGATGTTCGTGGTACGGTTTATAATTCCGAAACCAATGAAGTGATACCCAATGCTACCATTACCTTTAAAGATATCCGTAGTGACTGGGAACCATTTGCTATAACTACAGATGCAGCAGGAACCTATTTTTATAATCTTAAAGAAGGCGTTGAACTTTATATGAAAGCACAAATGCCCAATTTCGCAGGTGATGCGGGAACTGTTATTACACTTGGCTTAACGGAATCAAAACATTTCGAAAAAGATTTTTTCCTTGCTCCAAATTCAACCGGAGGCACAATTAAATAACGAAATAAAAGCCTTGGGGTACTTTTCGTCATTATTCGGAGAAAAATTAGTGCACTGCAAAAAACAACTACCGAACCTCTTTTTCAAATAGATTCCTGGCTCCAAAAATTAGGGTTGCAGCCTCTAAAAACAAAACATCCGATACGTAATGTTAACATTAAAATAGACAGAAGATTAAAACATCTTTTATCTAAAATGCTAATGTAAATTTTTTTTAAACTTATGATTACAATTTACAGTGATGGCGCATCTCGTGGAAATCCCGGCCCGGGTGGTTACGGTGCAATTTTGATATTCGGTACTTTACGAAAAGAACTTTCGGAGGGCTTTCGTTTAACTACCAATAATCGAATGGAGTTATTGGGTGTTATCGCAGCGTTGGAAGCTTTAAAAAAAGAAGACACTGCCGTTACGGTCTATTCTGATTCGAAATATGTGGTGGATTCTGTTGAAAAAAAATGGGTTTTTGGTTGGGAGAAAAAAAATTTTAAGGAGAAAAAAAATTCCGATCTGTGGGTACGTTTTTTAAATGTTTACAGAAAACATAAAGTAAAGTTTATTTGGGTGAAAGGTCACCATACCAACAAGGAAAATAATCGTTGTGATGAATTGGCCGTGGCTGCTGCTCAAGGAAAGGACCTGAAGCCCGATGTTGGGTATGAGATCGAAAAAAAAACAGAGAACGCAAAACTGCTTTAAATTAATATTGCTAAAGTATTT
>JAZKBX010000071.1:29583-43641 GCA_040388455.1 Bacteroidota bacterium | reverse complement strand
TTCGTTATCAAAAGTCAAGGAGAAATTCCCTTCTTCCACAGTTACCTGTTTTGATAACAATTCACGGCCCAGCAGATCAACTATTTTTATAGTGATCTCTTTATTTTCTGTTTCTGTAAGCTTACCATAGATCACACCTCCATCCAAAGGGTTAGGAAAAATCTCAAATACCGGCTCATTCACTGTTGAAGATATTTCTAAACTTCTCAGGTCCTGGCTATCCTGAGCAGCCAAAGACGAAGGTGGAGTGACTGATAAAGTGGAAGAGAATTCCAATTGAGCGTTAGGGCGGTAATAACTTTGGGTGCCGGTTGTTTTAGCGCAAACTCCACTGTTAGCTAAATCAGTTCTATAATACAAGGCCACAAAAGAAGAATAACTGTTTGCAAGAACCGGTGAATTCACAGTAAAACTGTTATTGTCCCAGCAGATGGACATCAATAAATTGCTTGTACCGTTATATGTGAACGGAGTGCTGAAAGTGAATGTGTTCCACCCCTGCACAACGTTTACCGTTCCTGTATAAACTGTGGTGTTGTTTGTCCCTGAAAGAAAAGAAGTAGTTGTAAATGCAGCTCCTGTAGTGTGTGCCATAGTAATTTTAAAACTCGACATTGCCTGAGGTGAAACCGAAGAGACATAAAAAGCAATTGATTTTAAATAAGGTGAAGAGACGTTCCAACCTGCCGCTGTAAGCTCTGATTTTTTGAAGATGTATTGAACACGTTCATCCATATACACTGTACCAAAAGGGTGAGCCGAATAAGGAGTTGTTGCTGTTCCTATAGTGATTGTAGGATTATATGAAGTAGATGCTGCAGTTGTAAAAGTTGAAACCGAGGAATAGGATCCCGTTGATGAACAAACAGCCTGTACTTTAAAGTCATAAGCAGTTGAAATTGTTAATCCTGTTATTGTATGAGAATTAGTAGATGTCGAAAAAGTTGTCCAGGTTGATGATGATGATTGTTTATATTGAACGTTATAGCTTGTTGCTCCGGATATCGCAGACCAGTTAAGTGTTGCACCGCTAACAGTAATTACAGTTGCTGAAAGCCCAACCGGAGTTCCGCAGGAAGGTACATTAGATCCAATTACACAAATATCAAATGAAGTAGTAGCCGGAATTGAAGACCCATAACTATAAACGCGGATATAATAAGTAGCACCTATTGTAAGTACGTTTGATATTATTGTTTCTCCTGCTCCATTTCCCCCACCATTATCAGAACAGCCAATTTGGCCACCTGTGCATGTTGTATGTAAAGCAACAACTGCATCAAAACTTGCAGAAGGAGTTACTTTTATAGTGTGCGATGTAGCAGTAGCCTGAAATTTATACCATACATCAAAAAGTTTTGGGGTTCCTCCAAATGCATCACAACTTGCTTTACCAAGTCCACTTGCAGTGGCTCCGGCAACATCACCAGATGATGGAACACAAGTGGTGTTTGGGTAAATAGCCTCCGCATTTACACAATTATCATTAGTAAGAACAGTAGCAGGTGTTGCAAAAGATGCTACCGGAGAATAACCTCCCGTTGAAGAACAAACAGCCTGTACTTTAAATTGATAGGTAGTAGAAGCGTTTAAGCCGCTTATTGAGGTGGAAGTGGTAGCTGAGGTAACAGTAGTCCAGGTTGATCCTGATGCTAATTTATATTGAATATTATAGCTGGTTGCAGTTGAAACTGATGCCCAGTTAAGTGTAGCACTATTTAAAGTTATTGCTGTAGCAGTAAGTCCTGTAGGTGTGGCACAAGTGGTAGATCCATTGATAAGGTTGTAGTAAGTACCCCAATTCCAATTCACTCCGGGATCATTATGCGTTTGGCTTGGATAATGCTGATGCCCTTTGATTTTAACAGTTAAAGGTAATACACAAGATCCATTACAAGATACACCGCTCCAACAGGTGGTAGGATTTATCCCATAACCACTGATGCAAATATCTTTCACAAGGTTAGCTGAACTTTGGTACATGGCTGGGGTATACCAACCTGTTTGCGTATTATAACCTTCGTGTTCAATACCAATTGTAAATGGATTAGAGTTTCCAACGTGCCATGCTTTTTTTGATTCCAACACCATCTGGGTAATTTGCCCGTCAGAAGAACGTACCACATAATGAGCTGAAACATTAGCATTGCAATTCTGGAACCAGGAGATACAACTGGCGTAGCTACCTTCCACATCATGTATTACAACCCCTGTGATTGCTTGTCCGCGAGTACTATAATTGCAGGAAGCAGCTGCGGTCCAGATGGCTGGTGCATAATCAGCAGACTGAACTGAAGGTGCGTTGTTTCCTATTGATTTATATACGTTCCCCTGGTTGTCAGAAATTTCCTCTTCCGAAACCGTAACCTTCGTGGAACTCAATACTATATAATTGTCCTCACCAAAAAGTGTTTGCAGATCGAAATCGGGATTCGGGAAATTGTATTTTTCCTGAAATTCAGGAGCATTTAAAAATGTGAAATAAGAATAAAGCTGAGTGTTAAGTGCAAAAATCTGTCCTTCTGTATCAGATGGAAGTTCACTAAGCGCTACAAGCGTGCTGAAAATAATGTCGCTATTTTTTGTTCCTGCCGGCTTTTGACTTGCAATTGAGTTCATTACTATATTAAATGCACTTGCATAAGCCAGGATATTTTTTTCAGGGTTATTAATTATCAAACTTGTTGAGATGCCTGAAAGGTCAGAAACGGTAACAAGGTTATTGTTAAAATAATTTTTCCCGTCAAGGGTCAAACCCATTACTCCATAAGCTAAAGGAAGCCCCATGCAATTTTCATTTCCTCCGGCATTATGAACAATGTGAAAAATATGGGTATTTCCATAAGCCACAGCCTCAAGCACTCCACGTGGGATGTTTGGATTTTGATCGTATGCTTCCTGAAAATAAGCTGTATAATTTGGTTCTTCGAATTTAAGGCCGGTAGCAGGTTGCTGCAATAAAGAAATGCCTGTATTTTGTTGCTGAGCAAAAGCGATGAAGGGAAAAGCTAATAGTAGTAGTAATGTTTTTTTCATGATTTTCTTTTGTTAAAAATGGAAATTAAAAAAATATTTTATTTTTTGCTGATTTATAGAACTTTATTCTGCAATTACCGTATAAGTAAAAATTTTATGCTCCAAATGTACATCCTGACAGAAGCCACAACAAACCAAAGTTTTTATAACTGTAGGAGTCTGGCACTCAAAATCAGGGGTAAAAAACAGCTACTTTCATCAAAAATATCAGTATTAACTACCCTTTCAAAGACTCCCCCGTTTCGCCAAGAAAAACATGACAACTTAAAATCTTGATTTCAAGAGGCAGAATTTATTTTTTTTGATTATTTTTATCTTTTAGTAGATAAAAGCTTCTGTAAAATTTGAATTCATTTTTCCAAAAGCGTTGGCATTACCAATCAGATATAACATTCATTTAGAATCATGCGACCTTCCGATCACTTGTTTGACCTTATCAGATCGCTGAATCCTTCCGAAAAAAGGCATTTCAAACTTTATGCGCAAAGGCATATTGTAGGTGAAGAGAACAACTATTTAAAGTTATTTGATGCAATAGATAAACAAAGTGAATACGATGAGGCGGCTTTAAAAAAGAAGTTTCAGCTCGAAAAATTTGTCCTGCAAATTCATGTTGCAAAAAACTACCTCTACAACCTTGTCTTAAAAAGCCTGAATGAATACCATACTGTAGATTCAACCAATATCCAACTTCGGGAATTACTTAGTAGTGGTGAAATTCTTTTCGGCAAGGGCTTGTATAAACAAGCATCAAAAATTTTAATTAAATTAAAGGAGAAGGCCTATCGGTATGAAAGACAGATATATGTATTAGAGGTGGTTGTACTTGAAAATAAAATTGCTTTTGCGCTTCAGGATATGGAAGCCGCAAAAAAGGTGCTCACGAAGGGTGCGAAGGAAGAAGAGCAATTACTACTGGATTATCAAAATGCACGACAATATAAATACCTGTCGGACAGACTTAAAATATTTATTAAAACAAAAGGCACTGCAAAAGGAGAAGAAGATACGTCTGAACTGGAAAGTATCATAGAGCATCCTCTACTGAACAATGAAAAAAATGCAATTTCTTACAGTACCAAATATTCGTTTTTTCATGTATTCAGTAAATATTTTTCAGTAAAGGAAGATTATAAAAGTGCCTATCCTTATTGTAATAAGCTGGTTGACCTAATTGAGTCACATCCAGAACAGATCACAAAAAACCCACAGGCCTATTTACTTGCTCTAAACCATTTGCTTGCCATATTGAAAGAGTTGAGAAATTTTGATGAATTTGAAACAGCATTAAAAAAACTAAAATCTGTTCAATCTAAAACACTTCATTTTCAATCCAGGGCATTTGCATATACCTTTATTCATGAATGGAACTTATCTTTTTACACAGGTAAATACCAGCATTGTATCACTCTTATTCCATTTCTGGAAGATGGCCTGCAAAAACATGATAACCTGATCACGAGTGACCTGAAACTTCTTTTTTATTTTAATGTGTTTTATGGTTATTTCGTATTAGAACAATATCAGCAATCTATAAAATGGCTGAATAAGATATTAAACGACAAGCGAACAGAGATCAGGCAGGATATTCGCAACTTTGGAATGGTTGTAAATATAATTCTTCATTATGAAATGAAAGATTATGATCTGCTTGAATACCTGATCCGGTCTGCTCAACGTTTATTTGAAAAAGAAAAAGATGCTCATAAATATGAGTTGCTGGTACTGCTGAATATAAAACGCCTTATTAAAGGATATTCAGCAGATGAAGAGCGAAAAATGTTTATCAAACTTCGTAATAAATTGCTGTTTACTAATTTAGAGAACTACCTGATCGCTTTTTCAAGAGGGTCTTCTGAAAAAATAATACTAAATACATTTGATATTCTCTCCTGGTTAGAAAGTAAGATCGAAAGCCGACCTTTTGCTGCCGTTTTAGATGAAAAGGAAAAGGATAGACAAAAAACTCCAATGGGCATTGTAAAGAATTAATTATGAGTCCGGATTACAAATCCCGACCAGCAGGTTTGTTAGTCCGGATTACAAATCCCCACTAGCGAGGTTTTCAAATCCCGGCCAGCGAAAAACACGTACATAAAAAATGCTGCTTTTGAATGAATTCCAGTCCTAAATCCGCCCATTGAATAATTACAATAATATTCCTATATTCGTATAAAATTTTTATCTTTAGATGAAAGCATTAATTATAAAAGGCACAGAATTTTCTCCTCAAATCATATTCAATCCTGAATTGTTGAAATTTGAAATTTCCGGGGAATCACGACCTGAGGATGCTGGAAAACTATATGGAATTGTACTGGAGTGGCTGGAAGAATATTTAAAAACAAATAAACTAAAAAAAACAGTTCCAGATCCTACGCAAATAAAATTTGAATTTAATTTATTGTACTTTAATACAGTTTCTGCAAAATATATCCTTGAAATTTTGAGAATACTTCATGGCCACTATGCCAATCGCCCGGGAATTAAGATTTTATGGTATTACAAAGCCAAAGATGAAGACATGAAGGAATCGGGAGAAGAATTTGCCAGATTAGTGAATATCCCGTTTGAATTTATTCAACTGTAAAATGAGATTTGTTTTGAATGTTAAATGTTGAATTATAAATAAAATAAATCATTCAACATAATTCTAAGGCACCCGCACTCCTATTACCAACATATCATCAATTTGTTCTTTATCTCCTTTCCATTCGGAAATTACTTTTTCTAATTTTTGTTTTTGCTCCCTCATTTCCAGTTGGTGAATATCTATTAAGAGTTGCTTAAATGGCTGATAAAAAAACTTGTTGTTGTCCGGCCCACCCTTCTGATCCACATACCCATCAGAAAAAACATATAGGCAGTCGCCCTTTTCTAATTTTATTTTATGGTTAAAAAAATGTTCGGATTTAGATAAAGAAATCCCAATAGATTTACGGTCGGCCTTTGTTTCGGTGAGCACTCCATTCCTGATCAGATAAAATGAATTGTGTGCTCCGGCATATTCTAATTCATAATTTTTAAAATCCACCTTACATAAGGCTATGTCCATACCATCTTTAACGGACCCCAACTCATTAGTTTGCTTTAGGGATTTTACAACCGATTTACTTAATTCATTTAAAATAAGAGCAGGCTCAACCAGTTTATGTTCCATTACCACCCGCTCTAACAGGTGGTAACCCATAATACTCATAAATGCACCTGGAACACCGTGCCCGGTGCAATCAACAGCAGCAAATAACACCTGATTTTCGTCCACCTGATGTGCCCAGTAAAAGTCCCCGCTTACAATATTTTTGGGTTTAAAAAAGATAAATGAATCCGGAAGAAATGAGTTGATTAATTCCTGAGAAGGAAGTATGGCCTGTTGAATCTTTTTTGCGTAATGCACGCTGTCTATTATTTCTTTGTGACGGTATTCAACCTGCGTTTTTAATTTATCGATACGATCCTTTTCATGGTGTATAGCAGTGCTTTGTTCCCAAAGCATTTTCACATTTTCTTCGTTTTGTTTTTTTTGAGTTTCGAGCCCTGATTTTTCAAGAAGGATTTCTTTTAATTGCTCCTCCATTTTCTTTTTTTCTTTATATACAGTTTCAGACATTGCCCACATTTGCTTGTTCTTTTCTTCAAGCTCCAGCTTTAAAAGATCAAGTTTTTGTTTTTCTATTATTAATTGTTCCGAACTAAGCTGTTCCATATACTATGAATTACGAATTACGAATCTGTTACCCTATGAACTAAGAATCTTTAGGAATTTACGAATCTAAGTTTGTTAAATTGTTTTTTTATTGCCTACTGTAAAATTGATAAATTGCCCATTGCTTATTTCTTATCATTTAAAGAATCAAAATGCACTTTGATCTCCAAAGGGATCAGTTCGCAAGGAAGATTAAAACATGAAACTTTGGGAGCTATAAAACTTTTTGTTTCACCACCAATGGCATCCGCATCACTAATAAAAAGAATCGGAGATTTTGCCGAAGCCCCTCCAACTTTTTTCCATATTTGCTGTGCAAAGGGAAGTGCCCAGTCTGATGCGTTTTTATAATAAATAACCGAAAGTTTGCTAACCTCCATTTGTTGTGCTGCATATTCTTCATAGTCAATATCTGAATTCTGCACTATTACCAGTTTAACTAATTTTAAAATGCCTGAAAGCATCATTTGTATCCGATCAGCATCTTTCTCATCCGTTTGATTAACAATCAAAAAAACATCGGCAGGTTCTGTATCGAAAACTTTTTTTGCCTGTTGCTCCAGAATAAGGCGAACATCTTCTACAAACTGGATAGCTGAAGGCACCCGTGATAAAATCATATTGTTTGATAAATGATGCTGCAACCTGTTAATAAAATCCAGCTGTCTTTTATCGGCATCAGAATCATCAAACTTACCGGGCATCCAAATAAACGTTTTATACCTTTCGTCCTTTTCGATCTTTTTGCGGGCTTCATTAAAATGATGCTCGCTCACAGAAATTCCATCACGATATTCAAATTGTGTTTTTTCAATAAAATGGATCGAGCAGAATGAATTTTGTATTTCCAGTTCAACATTTTTCAGATCATTTTCTCGCTTCTTACCACTTTCAATAGCTGATTCAAGCGAATCTTCAAGTGAGGAGGAAAACAAAAATCCAGCGCGCTGCAACGTTTTAAGTAACCTTTTTTGGTTCTTACTTTGTTCAGATCTGTTTAAACTTAAAAAAACTTTATTTATGTTCGCTGTATCCATACTTCTATTTTTAGATTTGTTGAATAAGAGATTTATTTTTGAAGTGGAGATTTATTGATTTAGAGAATTCGAGATTTGTTATAATTTTGCAATTTTAAAATCCTTATATTTTCTAATTCTCTAAATTCGTTATTCTCTAATTCTCCACTTCTCTAACTCTCTATATCAATAATTCTCTAATTCTTTATTTAACCACATTGAATTTCCCTTTAGTAAGGGGTTTGTTTTTATTATCACGAATTTCATAAAAATAAATGCCTTCTGCAAATAAAGCAGTACTAATATTCACATTGTAATTTTGAATTTTATAGTTCCCTATCAACTTACCCGAAACATCCATCAGTTGAATATTATCCGCTTCATCAATCTCAGCATTTATGCTTATTGCATCTGTTGCCGGATTTGGAAATAGTTGAACTTTATCCCTGTAAATGTTCTTCTCTTCAATACCCACCCAACCTGTTAATGCAACATCATCTAAATACAATGTGCTGCCTACCCGTGCTTTCGATTTTTTATAACTTGATGCAAAACCTATGATCATAGTATCTGGCAATTCAGTTGATCGGTAAACAATGTCGATCTGGAATAAAGTATATATTAGTGTTGAATCAATAATAATATCACCATAAGCGATCGTATCGGTACTTGTGCCGTTCCATTTTTGCAATGCAACAGATACTCCGGCAAGATCTATACCAACGGGAAAATATTTAGCCCATAACTCTAACTTTTCGGGACGTCCTTCATAAGGTATTCCGAACTTTAAAGAAGGAGGAGAAACATTTACTTTTCCTGTAAAAACATAACCAATTGTATCATTAACTAAATCCGGAAGAGGGTTGTTGTTAATGAATATCGTTTTTAACTTGAGCGCGTAATTCCCAGAGTGTTTATCTACCCCTGTTGCTTTAAATGCTGAAAGAGAATTAGGTGCAAGAAAAACAGATATAAAGTTCAACGTTTGCCAACCATCAGGAGCCTGGTAATTAAATTCAGTACTCCAATTTTCAAAACCACCGTTTGGTTGAGAAACAGCATTTAGAAATAATGAAATCAAAAACACAAGTGTGATCACTGCTTTTTTCATATGCTGTATTTTCTCTTTTGCTTTCGGAAAGTTGTATTTATTTTTTCTATTTATCCGAAAAAAACTTTGACTAAAAAATTAAATATTTTTCAAACAATTTAAATTTTTTATTTAACAACATTAAATTTCCCTTTGGTAAGGGGCTTGTTGTTTCTATCACGAATTTCATAAAAATAAATGCCTTCGGCAAATAAAGCAGTACTAATATTCGCATTGTAATTTTGAATTTTATAGTTCCCTATCAATTTACCCGAAACTTCTATCAGTTGAATATTATCGGCTTCATCAATCTCCGCCTTTATATTTATTTCATCTGTTGCCGGATTTGGGAACAGTTTAACTTTATCACTGTAAATATTCTTCTCTTCAATGCCCACCCAACCTGTTAACGCTACATCATCTAAATACAATGTGCTGCCTACCCGTGCTTTCGATTTTTTATAACTGGGTGAGAAACCGATAATAAGGGTATCGGGCAATTCTGAGGATTGATAAATAAGATCGGCTTGGAATAAAGTATATATTATTGTTGAATCAATTATAATATCAGTGCGGGCAATAGTATCGGTAGCTGTTCCATTCCATTTTTGCAAAATCACAGACACCCCGGCAAGGTCCATGCCAACAGGAAGGTATTTAGCCCAAAATTCCACCTTTTCGGGTCGCCCTACATAAGAAACTCCAAGTTTCAGGGAAGGAGGAGAAATATTGATTTTTCCTGTAAAAACATAACCAATAGTATCATTTATTGCTCCCGGTACAGGATTATTATTGACGAATATCGTTTTTAACTTCAATGCGGAGTTCCCAGAATGTTTATCCACACCAGTTGCTTTAAATGCAGAAATAGGATTAGGAGGAGTAAAAATAGATAAGAAATTCAAAGTTTGCCAATTATCAGGAGTCTGGTAATTAAATTCAGTAACCCAGTTTTCAAAACCACCGTTGAGTTGAGAAACAGCATTTAGAATCAACGAAGTCAAAAACACGAGTGTGATCACTGCTTTTTTCATGTGCTGTATTTTCTTTTTGGCTAACAAAAAAGCCGGTTATTTTTCTATTTATCCGAAAAAAAGGGGGTAAAGAATTAAATTAATTTTCAAACAATTATATATTTTTATTTAACAATACTAAATTTCCCTTTAGTAAGGACCTGTTCTTTTTTGTCAAGTATTTCATAGAAATAGATACTTTCTGCAAATGAACTGGTATTTATACTTGCTTTGTGATTCTGAATTTTGAACCATCCAATGATCTTGCCTGAAACATCAATTACCCGGATAGTTCCGGCTTCTTCAATTTCTGTAATGATAGTTACATTATCCTTTGCCGGATTAGGGAATACTTGAACCTTCTCAGAGAAGGAAGTCTGTTCATCAATCCCAACCCATCCCTTAAAAATCACATCATCTAAAAACAGTGTGCTTCCAACTCGCGCAGTAGTGGAATCTTTGCTTGAAAAAAAAGCAATGATGGCTGAGTCCGGCTGTTCGATTGAATAATAGGTAATATTAAGCTCGAATAATGAATAAAAAGGCGTAGATGAAATTGTTAGTTCTCCTTTCCCGATAGTATCATAGATTGCTCCATCCCATTTCCTCAGTGTAACACGCGCTAAACCGCTATCATTGCCAACAGGTGAATATTTAGAATAGAACTCCAACTTTTCGGGGCGTCCGGTATAAGGGAAACCGGCTTTAAATGATACGGGAGAAAGTTCTATTTTCCCTTTAAAAGCACAACCTAAAGTATCAGGTATATTACCTGGCATTGGATTATTATTAATAAAAACTGATTTTAACTTCAAAGCGTAATTTCCTGAATGTTTATCGATACCAATCGCCTTAAAAGCAGACAGAGGATTAGGAGGACTTAAAATTGACAGGAAATTAAAAGTTTGCCAGTTGTTTGGACTTTCAAAAGTGAATTCAGGTGTCCAAATTTCAAAATCTCCATTGGGCTGAGCAATAGCGGTTATAATTAAAGAAAATAAAGCCACTAAAGTTGATACTGTTTTTTTCATATAAAACTTACTCCTCTGGATATTTAAAACCTAATTTATTTTTTTGTGACTAGAATGCTTTTTTATAAAAAGTGAAATTTTATTTAACATTTCAACTTGTATAAAGGCTATTTAACAACACCAAATTTGCCCTTAGTTAATACTTTTTCTTTTTTGTCAACTATTTCATAGAAATAGAGTCCCTCGGTATATAAAGAAGTATTTATGCTTGTAATGTAATTCTGAATTTTGAACCGTCCAACCATTTTACCTGAAACATCACTTATTTTTAGATTTTGGGCTTCTTCAATTTCTGTAGTAATTGTCAAATTTCCATGTGCTGGATTTGGAAAAACTTTCACTTTATTAGTGTATATATTTTTTTCTTCCACGCCTACCCATCCTGTAAATGCTACATCATCTATAAATAATGTACTTCCAATTTCTGCATGGGATTTATATTTGCTGGCACCAAATGCGATCGATGCTGTATCGGGAATACCTGTCGAATAATAGGTAAGATCCATGTGAAATAATTGATATTCCGATGTTGGTGGAATGACCATTTTGCCAAGCGCAACAGTATCGCGTATTGTTCCGTTATTATTAAACAAGGCTACGAGTGCTGAAGCACTGTCACTGCCAACAGGATTAGATTTAGCCCAGAATTCTAATTTTTCAGGGCGTCCGGTATATGGAAAACCATATCCATAAGAAAAAGGAGAAAGAGTTATTCTTCCTGTAAAAACGCCACCGGCAGTATCTCCAATTAAACCGGGATTAGGATTATTAGTTACACCAATGGTTACTACTTTCATTGCGTAATTTCCAGAATGTTTATCTATACCTATGGCTTTAAAAACAGAAACAGGATTAGGAGGAGATAAAAGCGACAAGAAGTTAAGTGTTGCCCAGCCATCCGGAATTTCATAAGAGGCTTCGGTTGTCCAATTTTCAAAACCGCCATTAGGTTGGGCAGTGCTGAATAAAATACCGGAAGCAAATAATATTAAAATAATCACTAATTTTTTCATCGTCAATTTTTAAACCCGAAACAGTTTTATTAATAAAGTGATTTGGGAATTTAAATTTTTTATTACTCTTTTTTAAAAAAATTCAAAGATTCTGAAACATCAAAAGCAATAACACCAATAAATACTATATACGTAATCGCTGTAAAAATGTTCATTTTTATTGATGCAATTACCTTTCGTGCAAAAAATTTGATTTAAGGGAGGCTTGTGAGGATTTAATCACTAATTTTTAAAAAACATTACCTGATTATATTAAATTTCCCTTTAGTAAGCGTTTTATCATTTTTATCGCAAATATCATAAAAATAAATTCCGGCAGTAAGCCTACTTGTGTTTATCAATACTTTATTGTTTTGGATCTTATAAATACCAATAAATTTGCCTAAAGCATCTATTACTTTCACGTCACTTGCATCATCAATCTGAGCAAGAATATTCAGCTCATCTTTTGCAGGATTTGGAAATAACTGAACTTTGTCGGCATAAAGATCATATTGATTAATCCCCACCCAGCCAGTGAATGCGACATCATCAATATAAAGTGCACTTCCAACTCTTGCATTATCAGCATCTTCGCTCGAACCAAAAACAATAGAGGCCGAATCAGGCATCTCTGATGAATTGTATGTAAGATCAACCTTAAACAATGAATATGCAATGTTAGTAGTTAAGATCATCTCGCCAAAAGCAATAGTATCATTGCCTGTACCATTCCATTTCCGTAAAAAAATACGTACTCCACCGGTATCATTACCAACAGGTATGTATTTGGACCAAAACTCCAGTTTTTCAGGTCTGCCAACATAAGGAAAACCATATTTATATGAAGGTGGAGAAAGATTTATTTTTCCTGTAAAAGCTAAACCAACTGTGTCATCAATCCCTCCAGGAGCTGGGTTGTTATTAACAAATATTGTTTTAATTTTTAAAGCATAATTCCCTGAATGTTTATCCACACCTGAAACTTTAAAAGAAGAAATAGGATTGGGAGGTGTAAAAAACGCCAGGAAGTTGAGCGTTTGCCAACCGTCTGGGGACTGACTATTCAATATGGTACTCCAGTTTTCAAAACCACCATTGGGTTGAGACTTACCACCAAAAATTGTGAAAGCAAAAATTCCGATTATGAATATTAACTTTTTCATTATTTATTTAATTCCTATATTTTATTTCAACAGGAATAAATTTATTCCAAACTCTAAGGTAGTGTTTTTTTACCGGACTACATTAAATTTACCTTTTGAAAGAACTTCATCTTTTTTATCAATGATTTCATATAAATATATACCCTCTGCGAATGAACTACTGTTAATATCAGCACTAAAATTTTCTATTTTATAAATGCCAACCGATTTCCCTAAAGCATCAAACACCTTTACATTAGTTGCCTCATTAATTTGAGCCAAAATCGTTAAATGATCCTTAACGGGATTAGGAAATATTTTCACATGATTATCATTTTTTGTATTTTTGTTTATACCCACCCAACCCGTAAATTCAACATCATCAATATAGAGTGTGCTATTCAGCCGGGCTGTTAATGGTGATCTACTGGAAGCAAAACCAATAACGGCTGAATCCGGCTGCTCTGTGGAAAAATAAAACAGATTAACCTGATTAGGAATATACCCTTGAGATGGGCTAATACTAACTAAACAAACAGCGATAGTATCATCATTTATCCCGTTCCATTTTGTCAATACCACCGCTACTCCAGCCGTATCATCTCCAACAGGAATATATTTCGACCAGAATTCTAACTTTTCGGGTCGTCCAGTGTATGCAAACCCATATTTAAACGCCAAAGGTGATGTAGTTATTTTTCCAGTAAAAATTGTACCACTTGAATCGCCTATCTGGCCAGAAAAAGGGTTGCTATTAAAGGATACTGTTTTTAATTTTAATGCATAATTTCCAGAATGCTTATCAATACCAGATGCCTTAAATGCTGAAAGAGGATTTGAAGTGGCGAAAGATAAAAAATTAAGCGTTTGCCAATTATCAGGTTCCTGAAAAGTAGATACCGTACTCCAGTTTTCAAAACCACCATTGGGTTGAGACTTACCACTTAAAATTGTGAAAGTAAAAACTCCGAATGTGAATATTAACTTTTTCATTATTTATTTAATTCCTATATTTTATTTCAACAGGAA
>JAZKBX010000071.1:0-29483 GCA_040388455.1 Bacteroidota bacterium | reverse complement strand
TTCAACAGGAATAAATTTATTCCAAACTCTAAGGTAGTGTTTTTTTACCGGACTATATTAAATTTACCTTTACAAAGCATTCTGTTTTTATTGTCACGTATCTCATATATATATAAACCATCTGCGTATAAACCGGTATTTATATTCACTTCGCAATTCTGGATCTTATAAACCCCTGTTATTTTTCCTGATGCATTCACTACTTGTATTTTATCTGCTGCTTCAATCGAAGTACGAATGTTGATATTATCGCTTGCTGGATTTGGAAATATTTTTACTAAGTCTGCAATTTTATCATATTGGTTAATACCTACCCAACCTGTAAATATTACATCATCCACATACAATGTACTGTTTAATCTTGCCAATAGTGGTGTTTTGCTTGCAGCAAAACCAATCACTGCCGAATCAGGAAGTTCATTTGAATAGTAAACAAGATTGGCATAAAAAGGGGCATATCCAGTGGTTGCATTTATATTCACACCACCGATAGCAATCGTATCACTAATTATTCCATTCCATCTTTTCAATATTATAAGTGCACCGGCAGTATCGCCTCCAACGGGGGTGTATTTAGACCAGAATTCCAATTTTTCTGGCCGTCCTGTGTACGGAAATCCATATTTATATGCAAAAGGTGAAATTGTTATTTTACCAGTATAAACAACACCAGCACTATCCCCGATCACGGATGGAAATTGATTATTCTCAAAATATACTGTCTTTAGCTTTAGTGCATAATTACCGGAATGTTTATCAAAACCAGTTACTCTAAAAGCAGAAAGTGGATTAGGGGGGGTAAGAGAAACGAAATTAAGAGTTTGCCAATTATCGGGTTCCAGAATAGAATATACAGTACTCCAGTTTTCAAAACCTCCATTGGGTTGGGCTTTTGCCTGAAATGCAGGAGCAAAAATCAAAATCACGGATATGATCATCAATTTTTTCATGTGTCGTTTTTTTAACGGAATTTTTATTTTCGAATAGTATTCGGATAAGTATCGAAAATTAATATAATTCATTGTTTTTTTAGCAAATTGTGTATTTTTTATTGACCATATACCCAAAAATTGCCAAGTGCGCCATTTGCATTATTTCCTATTCCAATATAACCATTCCCTCCAATTGAAAAACCTACACCATATCCACGAACTTCCCCAGCAAAATCAGCCTTCTGAACCCAGGTATTTGAAAGCGGATCAAATTCAAAAAAATCGTTATAATTTAAGTTTCCATCATACCCAGTACCAATATAGCCTTTATTGCCGATTGAAAAACCGACTGAGCCATACCGTTGGGCACCCGGAAAGGAAGCTTTTTGATTCCATTTTCCTAATGGATCATTGTTTATATCAAATCCATCACTTGTATCAGTGGGATCGAATTCCCAAAAATCATTGTAGCTGGTGCTTCCATCTGTGCCAACTCCAAGATATCCTTTATTTCCAATTGAGAACCCTGCACCGACATTCCGAGGCACAACCGCGGCTTTTTGAGTCCATTGGTCCAAGTCAGGATCATATTCTAAAAAATCGGTACGTGTAGAAAAAAAATCGTCACTTCCTGACCCAATGTATCCTTTGTTCCCAATTGAAAAACTAAAAGCAAATCCCCGAGGTGTATCTCCACAATCCGCCTTTTGTAACCACAAGTTTGACATAGGATCGTATTCCCAGAAATCTTTAAGATAAGCCGTTCCAATATATCCTGTTCCAATATATCCCTTGTTCCCTATCGAAAAGCCAACAGCATCAAACCTTGCAACTCCACCGAAATCGGCCTTTTGTGTCCACTGATTTAAGGCAGGATCAAACTCCCAAAAATCACGATGCTGACCAGCAATAATATCCACTCCGGTTCCTACATACCCTTTGTTACCAATGGAAAAACCTACGCCCTCTGTTCTTGCTCCTGCACTAAAATCCATTTGTCTGCACCAGGTATCTGAAACCCCGCCTTGTGCCACTTCCATGCATGAAGCATCGCTAACTTCTTTATTATTATTGGATCTAACACATATTGAACCTGACTTTTTACCGAAAGTTATTACAATAGAAGTAGTTCCTTGTCCTGAAGTTATTTGGGCATCATCCGGAACTGTCCATAAATAATAAGTAGAAACTTCTACAGGATCTATAGAAAAGACAACTCCTGTTTCTCCCGGACATAGATTCTTGGGACCGGTAATAACTCCCGGAGTGGAAGGAGGTTTTTCTTTTTTGCAGGAAATAAAAAACGCAATAAAAAAAATAAAGAAAAAGCCATTCTTAAAAAAACCAAGCAAGAAAGGTTGCTTTCCGAAATGCCAAATGTTAGTCCTTTGGATCGGAGTTTCCTTGCTTTCTCTTTGGTGTTGAAGTGAATAATTTGGATTACTTTTCAGCATTATCTGACCTTTCTAATTAAATTTTTTATTGTATAAGAAATAGAGATTCCAAGCTCATACTTATTTAATTTTACTGAGTTATCAATATAAAAATAATTATTTGTAAGAGTTGTATTATTAAATCGTTTTGAAGAATTTGTTAAACTATTCAACCCACCGCAATACCTTGCATCTATAAATATACCGAGGTTCTTAAATTTAAAACCAATACCTGCTCCAGCGAGCCATTCAAAATTATTTTTATTTCTCATATTCAAAACATCAATGTTCCCTACAGAGGAGTAGTTTATATCTTCTTTAGTAAAAAGGGCCTCATTGGTATAAGCGATCTGCGAAGTTGCGTTGGCCTCCCTGATTCTTAAATACCCGGCACCAAGAGACGCATAAGGCACAATATTTTTTCCTAAAAGAAAATATTTTTTCACATATAAAGGGACTTCAATAAAAGATAATTTTTCATTATAAAGCATTGTCCAATCCGAATTTTTCGAAAAACTTCTATTGTATTGAATACTGAAATTAACGATATCGACATTGATAGAAATGTTTTTTCTGAATTCATATTCGACATACCCGTAATATAAAAGAATTGTTTTATTTGTTTTGTAAGGGGCATTGTAATCAACCTTTTCAAGAATGGAATATGTTTTCGAAATTTCAAATTTCGGCTGCACACCTGCATTTCGAAGCCCAATTGAAAACAACGGAAGAACATCAAACTTTTTCACCAAAAGATCAAAATCTTCATGGGTAGACGTTTCTTTCAATTCATAATAGGGATTACTTTTTAACAAACTTCGCACATAGGTTTCGGCTTGTAGTAAATTATCCTGATCAAGAGAGGATTTTGCAAGCAATTCAAAGGCATTTTCCTTCTTTTTTTTGGAGAAATTACATTCTTTAAGCGATTTTTCAAGAAGTTTAATACAATTGTCGTAATCACCATTATTGTATAGTTCTTCAGCCTGTTTTAAATTTTGGTCACAGTTATTCTGAGCCTTCATTTTAAAGCTAAAGTGTAAGAAGAAAAATAAGAATAAAATAAAAACACGATTCATTGTGTAATTGTAAAGTAATTAATCTGATTGTTCTAACTATAAACTTTTACATGTTTTTTCGTAAGGAATATCTTCTCCAACTATTAATTTCCAGTCGGATTCCGACATGTTCACTTTTAATAAGGAACAAATTTTGTTGACAAATTTTTCGCTTGATATTTCCAAAACTCTAATGGTTTTATCAGCACATCCGGTAATAATTTTATTATCAGAAGTAAATATAATGCTTTTTACTTTGGAGTTGTAATTTTTCAATTCAGTAGAACTACCTATAGAATTATAATTTTCAAAGTAGGATTGGAAATTATAAAATTTAATTGTTTTATCTGATGCAGCGGAAGCTACCATGGAAAAATCACTGCTGAATTTAACATATTCAACTGCTGCAGAATGAGCTTTGAACTCCCAGTGTTTCATTTTATCTATTTGTGTATAATTCAAATCAAATGACATCAAGGTACCATCAGAAAATCCAACAATGAGGTTGTTTTTTGAGTTATTCAATGCCATACATAATGGTTTGAATGTTTTGCTTCTGAACAAAACATTTCCCTCTCCTTTTTTAATATCCCAAACTAAAATTTTCCCGTCTTCCTGAGCGGATACCAATTCGCTGCCGCTATTCAAATAAACAAGAGATTTAATTGCAGCGGATGCTTTAACTGTTTTTTCCGGAACAGGTTGCTGTTCCTTAATATCCCAAAAAACAATTGCGCTGTCCTTCCCTGCGGTTGCCAATTGATTATCGTCAGGACTGAATGAAATTGTGCGAACGGCACCCTTATGGGCTTTTAATTCTTTAAAACTGATCGTTTTACCATTCTTATTTTCCAATATATCTTTAACATTCCAAATACAAACAGTAAAATTATCATGGCCTGTTGCAAGATAATTTCCGGAAGAACTAAAAGACAAACAATTTATTGGGCTTATGTATTTGATTTCAGAAAGAAATTTACTAGTTCCCTTATTATAATCAATTATATATATTTTACCATCCACCCCAACTGAAATCAAATTATTCTGAACTTCTGCCATTGCTCTTATATCCATTTCGGGACCTTGAATGGTGTTATGCCTACCACTATCCAAAACTGAATAAGCATTCCGCACGCCTTCGTAAATTACAGGATCTTCGGATGAACCGCCATTGTTTTTGTTAAACATAAATGCTTGCACAGCAAGCTGGCCCATCAGATTTTTATTATTTTTATAAAGAGATGATTTTAAGGCCAAATTCTGCGCAATAGAAAGTAGCTTCAGTTTTCGGGATTTTAATTCGGCTTTTTCTGCTTTTATTTTTTCCTGCTCTGATTTTGCTTTTTCCTGCTCAGCATTATTTTTTTCTCTTTTTGCAACATCTGTTTGTTGTTGAGCATTTTGTTTTTCAATTTCCGCAATCCCCTTTGCAGAAAGAGCTTCCTGTTTAGATAGCTCGGCTTGTTGTTTTGCTTTCAGTGCAAACTTTTCGCTCATTTCAGCCTTCACTTTTAGAAAAATAGCGTCATTTTTGGCTTTCAAGGCATTCTTCTCAGAATTAAGTGCAAACTTTTCAGATGTCTTTGCCTCCAAGGTCTTTTGATTTGCTATCCCCTGCTGATTTACCGCTTTATTCCGTTCTATGAATGCCCAGGAAGTAAATCCTAAAAGAACCATAACTATAATGGATGTAATTATCATTACAGCCTTCCGTTTACGTTTAATGGTTGATTCACTTATTTGCAGGTAATCATTTGCTGAAGAAATAAGTAGTGCTGCTTCTTCAACTTTTTGTTTGGGAGCTAAATTACTTGAATCGTACTTCGCGATCAAATATGGATTAGGGGTAACACTTTCATTCCAGTTCTTGAAATAACTCAATGAACCGATAGTAAGCAAATAATCCTTTGAACGATTTTGTTGTTCCCACCTTTCTACTTGTTTTTTAAAATCATTCAATACAAGCACATTTTCCTGATCCTGCTTTGTCCATTCGGTAAGCTCTGTCCAGTTCCTTATTAACGACTCGTGGGTGATATCAAGAATATCATTGTCATTTAAAAAAGAATCTTTTTTTTCCTTACCAATAAATGGTTTAAGCAACGTATTGCCGGGTTCTCTGTATAAATTTATTAACCCTTCAATTAATTTAGTATCAATAGTATTTCCAATAATCTGTTTTATTTCCAATACAGAGGCACGGTTTCTTACAGCACGGCCATCGTTTATTTTAGTGAGACAGGTAAATATCTTTCGTAAAATTTCATGGGCATATTCCTTTGAAATTTCTTCTTTAATATGATTGCGACAATAATCAACGGATGTTTCAAAGAGCTCACGTGCATGAGCATTTAACACATTGGTTAAAGATGCTCCTTCAAGAATCTTTAATTTAAATAAAGGCTGCTTATTATACCAATCAACAAATAATGCTTTTTGATCATCAGGAAGCAAGCCTCCATCAAGGCCTCCAACTTTAGCGTAATGAATAATATCCATTTCTGCTGCTCCATCATCGATATGAGATTTCCAAATACGATTGAGAGCATGCTGTAAAATAGGGAGTTGATCTAAACCATCACCAAGTTCATTTATTAATCTTTCAATTAAACGATTGTTTATTTTATTACCAGATAAATTCGCAGGTTCTAAGATTGCACGATGTATTTCCTGCCTTTTTAACCTTGGTACAAAAAACTGACTGTAAACAATATGTTCGGGAAGTCCCTTAAAGGCAGCACAATCACCAATATAATCGGAACGCATGGTGCACACAATGTAAATAGGAAGATTTTCTTTTTCTGCTATTTTTGTTGTTTCAATGATCAGATTGAGAAGTGTAATAGCCTGAAGAGAAGGCTTTCCTTTATTAAAATTTTCAGCGTTTGTGAAAAGCTCTTCAAATTGATCAATTAAAATCAACAGATTTGAACTTTGATTTATTAAATTTTGTTTGGTATCACTATCAGCATTGATAAAATTATCTGCATCCTGATTTAAATAGTGTTTCGATTCTTTATAAATTTTAACCAATGACGAAAAGCCATAGCTGAGATCTTCCTCTAATTTATCGACATCAGAAAAATCCAAATGATTATTAAGTGAAATCGCTAAATTTGATAAAGGAGCCCTCTCCGGCCTGAAATCTGCAATTATCCAGTTATTAAAGCGAGCCTTAAAAAAACCTGCCCTGGAACGTGGAATTAATCCGGCATAAATAAGCGAGGATTTTCCATCACCGGAAGCACCGGTTACCATCAAAAATCTTTTCTCTTGTAATTGGGAAATTATTTTGTCAATATGTTCTTCCCGCCCCTTAAAAAAAATGGACTCTTCCTCGTTAAAAGGACGAAGACCGGGATAAGGACATATTTTTTCTTCTGACATTCTTAGTTTAAATCAAATTGATCACCACCCGATTTCTACTTACGAAATCCCTATTCGGATGATTTGGGGATTTGGATTAAACGGGACCCCGTATTTTATATACAATAATAACGAAATGAAATTTAATAGTCAACTGTTTTTTAAAAAATTTATAACTATTACATTTTTACCAATTCTTGTTATATTTGTTGAATACATAAATTCTTAAACTATGAAAAAAATAACTTTTTCTTTCTTTGCCCTTTCTCTTGTATGCCTTTTTACACGATGCACTCAAGAAATTAAAACTGTCGAAAACAAAGTGGTTGAATCAAGCGATTCAACAAAAGATGTATGGGCTGAGTTAGTTGAGTCAAAAACAATTTTGATAAAGCCCGAAAGCTGGGAAGAAGACTATTGGAATTCGGTAAATAAAAACATGGATAAAGACAAAATATTTAATACTCTTGTTGACGCAGTCCTTAGTGGTAAAAAACAAGCGTATAATCTTTTTACGGATTCAGTATTCACTATTGATGAGGTAAAAGCAATGGTAGATAAAAACAATATTGTTACTACAGAAAACGAAGAGATTAAAAAAATAAATGCGAATGATCTTTCAATGATACGTATGCGAGAAAAATGGATGTTTGATAAAGAAAAATTCAAATTAGAAAAGCAGGTTACCCGTATTGATCTTCTTTTTAAAAAACTGGATGAAACAGGCCAATACATTGGAGATAAGCCTTTGTTTTATGTTAATTTGTAACCACGTTATAAATCCCTGAAGTTTTTTTCTCAAATTAATATCCAATATAAAAAAAGGTTTCAAGTTCATTGTGATACAATGAACTTGAAACCTTTTTTTTATTTAAAACCATTTGGATTATTTCGAGTTCGTTAAACCCGGATCCCAATCATTTGTATATCATCAGTCTGTTCCAGATTTTCTCTCCAGTTTTCAATAAAAGTATCGAGGAATTTTTTTTGTTCCGGCATTGATCTATCCTGGATGGAAAGAAGAATTTCTTTGAACTTCTTGGTTTTGAGTTTTTTATTGTTCTGACCAAACTGATCAGCAAAACCATCGGTAGATATATACAGAGAATCATTTTTTTCAAGAAGAAAAGTATGAGTCGTAAATGTTTTGAGATTATTGTAATCATGCCCTCCGATTGAAAATTTATCTGCTTTGGTTTCTTCCAGAATATTATTTTTTATATAATAAAGTGGTCGGTTGGCACCGGCAAAATGTAACTTCAAGTCTCCTTCTACTTCACACATGATACGTTTTTCCTTTCCAACAGGTGATGTGAATTCAAAACAACAAATAGCGGCATCCATTCCATCACGCGATTGAGATCCTGTTTGTGTTTGATGCAAAGAATGATTTACGCCTTTATCCAATAGATCCAATATTTCGGCAGGGTCAGTAATTCCTTTTTCATTAACAATTTGATTTAGAAGAGTACTTCCGATAACACTCATAAAAGCACCAGGAACACCATGTCCTGTGCAATCTATGGATGCAATGATTATTTTTTCGTTTATTTGAGAAAACCAATAAAAATCACCACTTACAATATTTTTTGGCTTAAAAAGAACAAAAGACTGAGGAAAACAAACTGAAATTTCATGCAGGGAAGGTAAAATGGCTTCCTGTATCCGCTTTGCATAATTAACACTGTCAATTACCTCTCGGTGTTGTAATTCAATTTCCACTTTTATTTCATTGATTTTTTCTTTTTCTGCATGAATTGCCATACTCTGACTCCACAGCTTTTTGACTTTTTCATCAACTTTTTTCTTTTCTTCTTCTAATTTTTCTTTTTCAGTCTGTAATAATTGAACCTGCTCATCCACCTTCTTTTTTTCGATATAAACAGTTTCGCTCATTTGCCATATTTTTTTATTTTTTTCCTGCGTTTTCTTTTTTTCAGCTTCGAATTTTTCCTTTTCTTCCGATTGAGAAACGCTTGCTGATCTTAATTCATTAAAAGAATTTTCCAGTTCTGATTTTTTTGCTTCAAGTACTGCGCTTTTTTTAATAAATGAACGATTTAAGAAATAATAAATGCAAAACAGGGAAACGAGAATGATAATAATAAAAAACAGAATTAAAATGGAGGTATTTACCATTAGTATAATTGTATAATAAAAATTATATTTTTTCTAACTCTTTATATCAATACGATAAGATAAATTAAAAATTTGCGAAGTTAGCCATTTAGTAAAACAAAAATAATTCCCTGCAGAGATACTATCTTTATTTAGTTACATTAAATTTTCCAGTTGTAATAATTTTATTTTTTTTATTACGAATTTCAAAGCAATAGATTCCTGCCGCGAATAATGAGGTATTCACATTCGTTGCGTAATTTTGAATTTTGTAAATACCGGCTGACTTACCAGAGGCATCAAATATCCTGACATTGTCAGCATCTTTTATCTCAACAAGGATTGTAACATTATCAGTGGCCGGATTTGGAAATATTTTCACATTGTCCGAATTTAATTTTTGTTCATCTACACCCACCCATCCTGTAAATAGAACATCATCTATAAACAGAGTGCTGCCCACCCTTGCTAAAACAGAATCATTACTGGCTGTGAAAATAATTATTGCTGTATCAGGAAGTCCTGTTGTATTGTATTGAAGAGGAGCTTGAGATAGCGTATATGTAGAAGTTGCTAAAAGCCCAACCGCGCCAGTTGCAATTGTATCATGGCCCGATCCGTTCCATTTTAGCAGCATGATACCCGCTCCAGCGGCATCAGTACCAATGGGTGCATATTTAAACCAGAATTCCAGATTTTCCGGTCGCCCCGTGTAAGGAAAACCGTATGTCCTTGAAGGGGGAGAATAATTTATCTTTCCAGTAAATATAGCACCTGCAGAATCACCTATTACAATCTGGGATGGTTTGTTATTAAGGAACACTGTTTTTATTTTTAATGCGTAATTCCCAGAATGTTTATCTATACCTACTGCCTTAAAAGCGGAAAGAGGGTTGGGAGGAGACAATAGTGAAAGAAAATTAAATGTTTGCCAATGATCGGGATTTTCATATGAAAATTCATTTGTCCAATCTTCAAACCCGCCATTGGGTTGAGCTTTACTTATTGAAATCCATAAAAACATTATGATGAATGTAAAAATTCTTCTTTTCATATTTTTTTTTAACGCCTGCATTTCTAAAGTCGATTGTAAATATGTTATTCTTTATTTGGTAAATACCCAAAAATCCTGATAAAAAATCAAAGTATTATCAGACCAATCCCCCGTCCCTACATATCCTTTATTCCCAATTGAAAAACCAATAGCATATTCGCGTTTTCCAATCAAAATCGGACGTTGTATCCCAGTGGTCGACATTGGGAAATCAGGATTAGGAATGTATCAGTCAGTGACATAGTTGTAAAATAATAATTGTACTTTTTTATGTTTAAAATAAATCTGATACAAATAGATAAAATTAAAAATTTGTTAATCAGAATAACAATATCAATTTTCAATATCTCTATTTGACCACCGTGAATTTACCTTTAAAAAGTATGTTCTCTTTTTTGTCGTTTATATCATATAAATAAATTCCTGATGAGAATAAACAAGTATTTATATTTATGTTATCGTCTTGAATTTTATAGATTCCCTCCAATTTACCGAATGAATCGAATACTTTTATTTCGTTTGCCTCTTTTATCGAGGTACAGATATTCACATTATCTGTGGCGGGATTTGGAAATATCTTAACTTTTCCAGTTAAACTATGTTGTTCATCCACACCTACCCATCCAGAAAATGTTAAATCATCTATATATAATGTAGTGCCTAATCTTGCAGTACTTGTATTCATACTGGAACTAAAACCAATTGATGCTGTATCAGGGATTTCTGTTGAATAATAAGTTGGTGTCAATTGAAACAATGTATATGAAGTTGCTTCGGCAATGGGCATTGATGCAAAGGCAATAGTATCATGACCGGAACCATTCCATTTTTGCAAAAGGAAGGATGCTTTACCTACATCGTTTCCAACAGGATAATATTTAAACCAGAATTCCAATTTTTCAGGCCGGCCAGAATAACTGAAGCCCTGGATATCTGAGGGTGGAGAATAAGTTATCTTACCTGTATATGTGCCACCAACGGAATCATCAATTTCAATCTGTTGTGGAATGTTATTAAAGTATACTGTTTTTAATTTTAATGCAAAATTACCGGAGCGCTTGTCAACCCCAATGGCTTTAAAGGCAGAAACAGGGTTTGGGGGAGTAAGGAGAGACATAAAATTAAGAGTTTGCCAGCCATTGG
The DNA here is from genome assembly GCA_040388455.1 of Bacteroidota bacterium. Taxonomy (GTDB): domain Bacteria; phylum Bacteroidota; class Bacteroidia; order 2-12-FULL-35-15; family 2-12-FULL-35-15; genus 2-12-FULL-35-15. The sequence continues at coordinate 18,379 of JAZKBX010000071.1, read as the reverse complement.
GAACTTCATATGAAAATTCATTTGTCCAATCTTCAAATCCTCCATTGGGTTGAGCTTTACTTATTGAAATCCATGAAAATATTATGATGAATGTAAAAACTCTTCTTTTCATATTTTTTTTTAACGCCTGCATTCCAAAAGTCGATTGTAAATATGTGTTATTCTTTATTTGGTAAATACCCAAAAATCCTGATAAGAAATCAAGGTATTATCAGTCCAATCTCCCGTCCCTACATATCCTTTATTCCCAATTGAAAAACCAACAGCATATTCGCGTTTTCCACCATCCAACTTGGGAATTGTATCCCATTGATCAAGAATAGGGTCATATTCATAAAAATCATTAAAATAAATTTGTGCATTAAATCCTGCACCTATATACCCTTTATTTTCGATTGAAAATGCGACCGAACCATAACGCTCCAAACCTGGAACGGTTTCTTTTATGGTCCACTTACCAAGAGGGTTGCCATTGCTATCAAGTCCAAGGCTTGCATCAGAAGGGTCAAATTCATAAAAATCATTATGTTTTGCTTGACTTATGCCAATTCCTGTGCCAAAATATCCTTTATTTCCAATAGAAAAACCCACTCCACTATGGCGGGGAACAATATCTGCTTTTCTGGTCCAAACATCGGTTGCAGGGTCGTATTCCCAAAAATCAGCTTGCAAACCATTAGTTGCAGGTTGTCCTGAACCTATATATCCTTTATTCCCAATTGAAAAACCCACTGCATAATGTCGGGTAGTATCGCTACAATCAGCTTTTCTCAACCACGAATTTGAAGCAGGGGTATATTCCCAAAAATCTTTGAGATACTGATCAGGAGTAGTCCCTCCTGATTTGTGTCCCGTCCCAATATATCCTTTATTTCCAATTGAAAAACCCACAGCATTTACTCTTTGAAGCCCCAAATTCATGTTAACACCATTTCCACCCAAATCTGCTTTTTGTGTCCATGTGCTTAGCTCGGGATCGAATTCCCAAAAATCTTCATAATAAACTAATCCGGAAGAGTACCCTATACCAGTTCCAATATATCCTTTGTTACCAATTGAAAAACCTACACCGGATGTTCTAATACCACCACCAAAATCTAATTCTCTACACCATTGATTTAAAGCACCAAATTTCACTTCTATAAAAAATTGATTACTTATGGCTTCACCATTTTTATAATAAGTAACGCCTACTTTACCTGCTTTTCTTCCGAAATTAACCTTAATTTCATTCGTACCCTGTCCAGAAGTGATTTGAGCTTGCTCAGGAACTGTCCATAAAATATAATCCGCATCTGAATTCGCTTCTACAGAGTAATCCACATCAAGTTCACCATAACAGACAGCTGTAGGGCCTTTTATTTCAACAATCTTGATTGTCGGGTCTTTGATGCAAGAATAAACTCCTATAATCAAAATTATAAAATATACGGAGCGGACTAATTTTGAATTTAAAAATCGCATTCTGTTTTAATTATATTTAGTTTTTATATGCTTTTCAAAGTTTTGTTAGTGCAAAAAATTGAAAAATGATCCTTAATCTTTAATCTGCTTTTTTTTAACTTTATACAATAAATATGTAAAAACAAGAGAGAAATCTGATTTTGCCAACCTGATATCACTATCAATATAACTGTATTCTTTTATCAAACGATCTGCTTTAAAACGATGGGTTCTATCATTCAGGGTATTAACAGAAATATAAGTCCTTAAATCAAAACCTACACCAAAATTATTAATCCTATACATAGCACCTGTTCCTAAAAGGATAGAAACAACATAAGAATTCCGTAAACCTTTCGAAGAGAAATTTTTCTCATAATCTTCCACATAAGTATCGACATTACCATAAAGATTATCCACTATCTTTTTTTCTTGTTCAATATTCAAAATACTTTTCTTTAGATAAAGATTACTGAAGCCTCCCATTAAATAAAAATTTAATTTTTTTTGTGATTTTAAAAAATAAAATTTATTACCAAAATCTAACTGAAAATATCTTAACTCTTCACTGCTATTCATTTTCCAGAGACTATCTTTTACTTCTAATTGTCTATTGAAGTTAATTGAAAAATAACCGGCATCTGCAAAAAAAGAAATTTTTTCGATCGCCCTAAATTCCAAAACAATATTAGTATTAGAAAATTTCTTGGTGGTAAATTCAGCATCATTTTTGATATTTGACATCACCTGATATGTTCCGTTAATCACAATATTAGGAATGCAATAATAAGGTCTGATACCAAATGATAGTTTTGGATAAACATAATAATCATTAAATTTTCTTGAAAAATCATCAAGGCCTGTGTACTCTTTAATTTTAAAGGAAGGATTGTTTTTCAATAAGAGCCTGAAGTATTTATCAACTGCGGGCAAACTGTCTTTTTCTATGTTAGAGTTGATAAGTAAAACATAGGCACTTTCCTTTTTATTTTTGGATAAAGAACACGTATTTAAGCCATTTTCAAGCATGCTAATACAATCTTCGTAACGCCCTGAATTATAAAGATCTGTGGCCTCTTCAATAATATTATCGCAAGGATTTTGAGCTACCAATTTTTGGCAGCATAAAATTAATCCGATTATATAAATCCAATTTTTCATTATTTATTTTTACAGGTTTTTTCGTAAGGAATGGTTTCACTAATATTCTGGGACCATTCAGTTGACGTCAAATTTCTTTTAAGCAAATCACAAAAAACAGATGATAATTTTTCAGTTGACGGTTCAATTTTCCTGATAAAATGATCGGCCCCACACACATATAATTTGCTTTCATTATCGAATAAAAGATAACGGGTTTTCGATTTTATATCCTTTATCTCTAAGGGTTTCTGTACTTTTTTTGCTAAGTTAAATATTTTTATTGATTTGTCGGCAAAGGCTACTGCAAGCATACTGCTGGAACCGTTGAATGTAATTTTTTCAACAGTCGTATTGTTTTCTGAAATTGTAGAAATCAAATTTTCTGCACGTAACACTTTTTCAGTATCATAAAGTCTTATTTTCCCATCTGAATAACCAACAGCCAAAATGCTTTTTCTACTATTAAATTTCAGGTGAACAGGCTTAGACTTTTCACTTTTAAATACCAGATTTGTTTTTTCAGTAGCAATATCAATAGTCAATAAATCGCCATTTGCTAACGAAACTGCAAGTTCTTTCCCTTCAGGTAAAACAACTAAGTCCTGTATAGGGGAATTTGTTTTTATTTTTTTTAATAATTCCGTTCCATCTGCAGAATATTTCCAAACAACAATGATGCTATCTTTCCCTGAAGTAGCAAACATTCCTTTCGAGCCATTGTATGCAATAACGCGTAAAGGTCCCTTATGGCTTTTTATTAATTCCTTAACAAGAACAGGTTTTTTATAATCGGTAATATCCCAAATACAAACAGTACCATTTTCATGTCCGCTCATTATAATATTGGGCCAATCGGTAAATGTTATAATTTCAAATGGACTTGGATATTTTAATTTTCCTTGTTCTATTTGCTTCTCAGATTTGAGATCCCATTTATAAATATTCCCTCCTTTATCAGCCGATAACAAGGTATTATTATCTGCCATTAGCATTGTTCTTTGTTCTAATAATGAAACGATCTTTGGAACAGAAGCCTGCTTATTCAAATTATTATATGCATTACGAACAGCACCGTAAATAACAGGGTCTTGCCCTTCGCCACCATTATCTAATGTAAACTTATAAGCTTGAAATGCCAATAAAGTTTGAAGTTGAGGATCATTAGAAAACAAAACAGATTTTAATGCAATGCTTTGAGCTAACGATATATTACTTATTCGGGAAGCTTCCTTTTCAGCTTTTTCAGCCTTATTTTTTGAAATAATTGCTTCCTGTTTAGCTTTTTCAGATTCAGTAAGTGCCAATGTAGCACGTTCGGTTTCTGTTTTTGCAATGTCAGCATTTTGTTTTGCTTGTATCAAATTTTGACGAGCCTCCTTTTCAGCTTTTTCGGCTACTCCCTTCGCATAAACTGCTTCTTGCTTTGATGATTCAGCCAGCTTTTTTGCTTTCATCGAAAACTTCTCGCTCATCTCCGCCTTTGACATTTGATTAAGGGCATTATTTTTAGCTTTATTTGCTAAATTTTCGGAAATCTTTGCCTCTTCTGTTTTCTGATTAGCTATTTCTTGTTGATTGAGGGCTTTGTTTCGTTCCTTAAATGCAAAAGAAGTAAATCCGATCAAAATCAAAATTATAGCTGACGCAATTACTAATGCGGCCCTGCGCTTTCGTTTTATGGTTTTCTCACTTATCTTAATATAATCTGCTGCAGGACGGATAAATTGTGATGCTACTTCGAGTTTTTGTGCTGGGGATAAATTACTTGTGTCGTACTTTGCAATTAAGTATGGATTGGGATTTAAAGTTTTATACCAATTTTTGAAATATGTCAATGAACCTATTGTAAGTAAATAGTCTTTTGAGCGCTCTTGCTCTTCCCACCTCTCCACTTGTTTTTTTAAGTCATTTATTACAGAAACATTTTCATGATCTTGTTTTGTCCATTCTGCAAGTTCTGTCCAGTTTCTAATTAAAGATTCATGTGTAATATCGAGGATATCCTCATCATGTAATTCATTTGAACTGGTGAAGGAGGACAAAATATATGGTTTCAGCAATGTATTGCCGGGTTCCCTAAATATATTTACTAATCCTTCGATAAGTTTATTATCAACTTTTTCGCCAATTATTTGTTTTATTTCCAGTATGGTTGCACGGTTTCTTACGGCACGACTATCATTTATTTTAGTAAGGCAAGTGAAAATTTTCTTTAATATTCTTTGGGCATCCTCTCTTGAAATGCTTGTGGTGAGCGAAGTCGAACCATCTCTTCCAATGTGTTTGCGGCAATAATCAACAGATGATTCAAAAAGCTCCCGGGCATGAGCATTAAGTACATTGGCAAGAGAGCCTCCTTCTAAAAAATTTTGTTTGAATTCAGGTTGATCATTATACCAAGAAGAAAACATGGCTTTTCGATCCTCGGGAATCAATTTTGCATCAATACCTCCAACTTTTGCATAGTGAATAATATCCATTTCCAATGCTCCATCCTGTACATGGCATTTCCAGATACTATTCAAAGCATGCTGCAAAATTGGAAGCTGATCAAGGCCATCACATTCGTTTATCAATGTTTCGATCAACCGGTTGGAAATTCTATTTCCGCTAAGGGTAGCAGGCTCTTCAATTACCTGGTGAACCTCTTTTCTTTTAAGGCGGGGAACAAAAAACTGACTAAAACCAATATATTCGGGCAAACCCCTAAATACCGCACATTGTCCCACATAATCCGAACGCATGGTACAAATGATATATATCGGCAGATCTTCTGCAAGGGCAATTTTTGCTGTTTCGAGCAAAAGGTTGATCACCGCTTGAGCATTAACAGATGCTTTACCGTTATTGTAGTTTTCTGAATTAGTAAAAAACTCTTCGAATTGGTCAACAAGAATAAAAAGATTAGCCGCTTTTCTTTTTAATTTTTTCCGTTCTGTTTCATCAGCGCTATTCCATATCTGACCATTGTAATCCAGATAAAAAGGGGATTTTTTGTATAAATTGATTAAGGAGGAAAATCCGAAACTTAATTCCTTTTCAACATATGAAATATCAGAGTATCCCAATTTTTCGGCTAATGTAATTGCCATATTTTTTAATGGCGAACGTTCCGGACGGAAATCTGCAATTAGCCAGTTATTAAATTTTGCTTTAAAAAATCCGGCACGGGCATTCGGTATTACCCCGGCATATACAATAGACGATTTGCCATCACCAGAGGCACCGGTAAGCATTACAAATTTTTTCTCCTGAAGTTGAGAAGTAATTTTTTCAATATGTTCCTCTCTACCACGAAAAAAGATAGACTCTTCTTCGTTGAAAGGCCTGAGGCCGGGATATGGACAAATTTTTTCTTCCTGCATTTTTTTATGAAGCAGGTTTTAAAACAACTTTATCATACTGTATCTTTATCTCAAGGGGAATAAGCTCTCCTGCAACAATAAGTGAAATAACTTTCGGAGCAGCGAATTTTTTATTCGTATTCGTATGCGGATCAATATCTCCTATCAAAAGTATTGGGGTATGTGAAGTGGCTCCACCAATTTTTTTCCAAACCTGCTGTGCAAATGGCAATGCCCAATCTGCAGATTCTTTAAAATAAATTACAGCTAATTTACTTTTTGATATTTGCTGTTTGCACAGTTCAGAATAATCAGTATCACTATCCTGGATAATATTTAGCTTCTCAACCGGCACAATGTCACTTAACATATCTATAATGTCATTGGCTTCAATTTCGTCCAGTTGGTTTGAAATCAGAAAAATATCCGTAGAATTCAAATCAAATGAAACCAGTTCTTTTTTCTCCATTAATGAGCGTATGTCATCTGCAAGCTGAATTGCTGATATTACATTACTATACACCATACTCTTGGAAATATTATTTTTTACTTCGTTTATAAAATCCATTTGAAGAGATTCGATATTCAAAAGATCAGTTGAAGGGGGTTGCCAAACAAAAATTTTGAAGTCCGGATTCAGAAGAAGATATTTTTTAGCTTCCTGAAATTGAAATTTTGAAACTGAAACCCCTGCGTCAGTTAAAGGTTGGTATTCAGGAAAAAGAATGTGAATGGAACAGTTAGAGCTTGATAGTTGTTCAGCTATAGAAGGAAGATTACCCGTGGTAAAATACTTCTGATCGGTCACAACAGTCATTCCTGCTCTCTGCAAAACAGATGAAAGCTCATTTCGTAACTCAGATTGCCCCTCGGAGCAAATAGAAAGAAATACTGTTACGTTTTGATTGTTAGACATATGAGAAGCTGAATTCAATTACAATAATAACGAAAAAAAAGCAAATAATCAAGCGTTTTTCGAATTCCAAAAACGCTGTTGACTAAAATCCTAAATGAGGGAAATTTCTTCTGCAAAAATTTATTCCTTTATTCGCTTTTTTCTATATAATTCTCAATTAATCGAGGGACAGCATATTTATGAATATCCTGTTTTTTAATTGTAATACAGGTTTTGGAAAGTAATTTATTAAAAGACTCCTTACAATCAATCTCCCAAAAACGCGCATAAATTTTCTGATGGCTTAAAACATGTTTATAGCTGGCGGATACTGATTTAACTGTGTATTTAGTAGTGGCAATAAAATTTTTCCATTCCTGAGATCTTAAAAACTGCTCTTCATTTAATTCTTTACCGGTTTCAATCAGAGGAAAATCATATAGGTTGGTCCAGATATCTTTTTCAGTCCGCTTATTAATTGCTGTGCTTGTTTTGTGATTCAATACAATATAATTAAAATAACGATCTCGAACTTTTATTTTCTTTTCTTTAACAGGCAATTCAGAAATACGTTTCTTAGAATAAGCAAAACACATTGTATTTAATGAGCAAATGGAGCAATCGGGCGAGACGGGTTTACATTGGATCGCACCAAACTCCATAATAGCCTGATTATGCGTTGCCGGATTTTTTTTATCAATCAATTCGTTCGCTAAAGAATAAAATTCCTTTTTCCCTTGTGAACTATCAATAGGCGTTTCAATGCCAAATACACGCGACAATACCCGATATACATTCCCATCAACTACTGCATGTGGTTGATTAAATGCAAAGGATGCGATAGCAGCAGCGGTATATTCACCAACACCTTTCAATAAAAGAATATCATTGTATTGATCCGGAAATTTACCTTTATATTTATCAGTAATAATTTTAGCGGTAGTATGCAAGTTTCGTGCGCGGGAGTAGTAACCCAGACCTTGCCATAACTTCATTACCTTTTCATTTTCTGCTTTGGCTAAATGTTTAACTGTTGGAAATTCTTTGGCAAATTTCAGGTAATAAGCCATTCCCTGATCTACCCTTGTTTGTTGTAAAATGATCTCCGAAAGCCAAATAAAATAAGGATCTTTAGTATTACGCCAAGGAAGATCACGCTTGTTTTGCTGATACCAGTTTGTTATTTTTTTTGAGAAGGGATGCACTTATGGAAATGTTGAATTTTAAATTATAAAAGTTGAGTTAAAGCAACGAATCAACATTAACACAATTAATCCCGTATGTGCGGGGGTAATTTGCGAAAATTTGTGCAATCTGTGCCAAGATAGGCTAAATAGTGGCTGTGTAGTTACGCGCAACTATCTCAAATCAGCATTAATTTCTTTTAACATTTCTGATCCCGGACAAAGATCTGATTTAGTTAGTGTATTTAAAGGCCTGTCACTTGTTTGAAGCATTTCATGAAGGTCGCTGCAATCAGGGTTCACATATAATAAGCCGGTTAATATTTCCCCTTTTGCACGTGCATTTTGTACCGCATTCATTGCGGATAACCTATCTAAAGGATCCCAATCCTGGGCAAGTTTATTTAAAGAGATATATGACCCATCATGCATTTTCACTTGTTTCGTAGTCCCTTCCTCATACGTGGTGGTAATCTCTGTCATTTCAGGAACAAAATCTACTGTAGCTGTTGCTTCAACATGCTGACGAACATAATCGTAAGATTTAGTTGATCCTACATTATTATTAAAAGTAACACAAGGTGAAATTACATTGATAAAAGCAAAACCAGGATGATTCAATGCAGCTTTGATAAGCGGCACTAATTGTGTTTTATCCCCTGAAAAACTTTGTGCAACAAAAGTAGCACCCAGTTCAATAGATAAACTTGCGAGATCAATGGATTCAAATAAATTAATGTTACCTGATTTATTCTTGGAACCCTGATCCGCAGTTGCAGAATCTTGTCCTTTTGTAAGTCCGTAACAACCATTGTTCATTACAATATATAGCATATTCAGGTTACGTCTGATAACATGAACAAATTGCCCCATCCCAATAGATGCAGTATCTCCATCTCCGGAAACACCTAAATAAATAAGGTCGTTGTTTGCAAGATTTGCGCCTGTTGCAACGGAAGGCATCCTTCCATGAACCGAATTAAATCCATGTGAATTGCTAAGGACATAAGCAGGAGTTTTTGAGGAACAACCTATCCCTGAAAGTTTCGCCAGTTTATGCGGCTCAATATTCATTTCATAACAAGCTTGTATAATTCCTGCACTTATTGAATCATGTCCGCATCCTGCACAGAGTGTAGAAAGGGCTCCTTCATAATAATCAACAGTGTAACCCAGTTTATTTTTTATAAGTTCAGGATGGCGGAATTTCGGACGGATATATGTCATACTTTATATTTTAATTCTATGCCTAATTTTTAATTTTTAATTCTGGCGAAAATGATAAATTTTTGGTGATCTGCTTGAAAATATTATCGGCTGTGATAGGCATACCATCGTAATTAAGAACGGAGATCATTTTTTGAGGATCAGCTCCTAACTCAATAAGCAATAGGCTTTTCATTTGCGCATCACGGTTTTGTTCAATAACAAATACCTTTTCGTGTGAATTGATAAAATCCTGTACTGTTTCATTAAACGGAAAAGATTTGATACGAATTGCATCAACAAAAATTTGTTTTTGATTCAATAGATCTATCGCTTCTTCAGCAGCATACTGAGATGTTCCGAAGAAAAGAATTCCATTTGCAAATTGACTTTTATCCTGATACAATTGTGGTGCCGGCACTAATTTTTTTGCAGTATTCCACTTTTTAATTAACCTGTCAACATTGCGTTGATAGGCTGCTCCATCTTCGGTATAGGTTGCATATTCGTCACGGGAAGTACCACGGGTAAAAAACGAACCTTTGGAAGGATGCGTTCCAGGGTAGGTACGGTATGTTATACCATCATTATCCACATCTAAATATCGTCCGAATTTTACAATTTTATCAAGAGCTGCTGCATCAAGCACTTTCCCCCTGTTATATTCCCGTTTATCGTCCCATACAAAAGGAGGAGAAACGTGATCGTTCATTCCCAAGTCAAGATCTGTAAGCATGATCACGGGTGTTTGCAATTGTTCTGCAAGATCAAAGGCATCCACTGTAAGTTCAAAACATTCTTTTGGTGTTGAAGGAAAAAGTAATACATGTTTGGTATCGCCATGAGAAGCATAAGCTGCTTCAAGAATGTCGGATTGTTGTGTTCTGGTTGGCATTCCGGTTGATGGGCCTGTACGTTGAACATCGATCAATACTGTCGGAATCTCAGCAAAATAAGCCAAACCAAGAAACTCATTCATTAACGAAAGTCCGGGACCACTTGTTGCAGTAAATGAACGGGCACCATTCCAATTAGCACCGATCACCATTCCAATAGCAGCTAATTCATCTTCTGCCTGAACAATCGCTACATTTTTTTTACCTGTTATTTTATCTACACGAAACTCTCCTGCATACGCACTGAATGCTTCAACCACCGATGTAGATGGGGTAATAGGATACCAAGCCGCAACTGTTGCACCAGCATAAACGGCACCTAATCCACATGCTGAATTACCATCTATCATAATTGAATCACCAATCAGGTCACGTCTTTCCACACGGATATCTAAAGGGTATTTAAAATTAGCGTGGATATAATCAACACCTAATTTCAATGCTTTTACGTTAGCCGGAATTAACTTTTCTTTTCCTTTAAATTGCTCTCCAAGAAGTTCTTCAAGTACAGCAAACTCAATTTCAAAGAGTGCTGCAAGAGCTCCTACGTAAATTATATTTTTAAATAGTTGTCGTTGCCTTGGATCGGTATATGCTTCGTTGCACATTAACATCAGCGGAATGCCAATGTAATTAATATCTTCACGAATATACTGATCATGCAGTTTTTTTGAGCTGTCGTATAAAAAATATCCACCCGGCCTTACGCTGGCAACATCATTTAACATACTCTGAGGATTCACAGAAACAACAAGGTCTATCCCTTCTCTGCGGCCCAAATAGCCTTTCTCACTTATCCGTACTTCATACCACGTAGGCAATCCCTGGATATTAGAAGGGAAAATATTTTTTGGTGTAACAGGTATTCCCATCCTGAATATTGCTTTTGTAAAAAGAAAATTGGCACTCGCAGAACCTGTTCCATTTACATTTGCAAATCGTACTACAAAATCGTTTACTTTATTATCAATTAATGACATGCTTTTTTTCCTGCTTTAGTAACGTTATAAAAGAATTTAGTCATATCCCATGCTGATGTAGGGCATCTCTCTGCACACAATCCACAGTGAAGACAAACATTTTCATCCTTCGCCATTATCCTGTTGGTGGGTAGTACACTTGACACATAAATATCCTGACTCAGATTTGTAGCCGGTATTTTTAACATTGAACGCAGATCGCTTTCCTCTGCATTATCAGTAAAAGTGATACATGCAACCGGACAAATATCAACACAAGCATCACACTCAATACATTTATCAGTGGTAAAAACTGTTTGAACATCACAGTTAAGGCAGCGTTCAGCTTCTTTGAAACCGGTGATATGATCAAATCCAAGTTCTACTTCTTTCTTAATATTTGTAAGCGTCTGTTTTTTATCGGCCTGAGGAACAACATGCCTATCATCATTCACAACCTCACTGTCGAAGGCCCATTCGTGAATGCCCATTTTCTGACTTACCAGATTTACATAGGGTGAAGGACGAACATTCAAATCCTGATCAGTACACATCAGGTCAATAGAAATTGCGCCCTGGTGACCTTGAGCTACTGCGGTAATTACATTTTTCGGTCCGAATGAAGCATCACCACCAAAAAACACTTTTTTATTTGTAGATGCAAAGGTAACTGCATCAACAACAGGCATACCCCATTTATCGAATTCGATACCTAGGTCACGTTCTATCCAAGGAAAACTATTCTCCTGGCCAACTGCAATAAGAACATCATCGGCTTCAATGAAAACATCAGGGCCACCTTCAGACACTAATTGTCTTTTCCCTTTGTCATCATAAACAGCTTTTACTTTTTCAAACATCATCCCTTTCAATTTGCCATTTTCAACAACAAAAGATTTTGGAACATGATTATCAATGATAGGAATATCTTCATGAGCAGCATCTTCTTTTTCCCAGGGAGATGCTTTCATTTCTTTGAACGGACTGCGTACAACAACTTTCACTTCTTCTCCACCTAATCTGCGCGCAGTACGGCAACAATCCATTGCTGTATTTCCGCCACCGAGTACAATTACCTTTTTTCCAATTTGTTTTGTATGTTCGAAAGCTACACTTCCCAACCAGTTAATTCCCAGGTGAATATTTGCTGCACCTTCGTTTCTGCCTGCCAAATCAGGCAAATCCCGGCCTTTAGGAGCACCGGTACCAATGAATACAGCATCGTAGTCTTTACTTAATATTTCTTTAAGACTGGATACATAGGTATTAAAATGAGTATGAATTCCAAGATCCAGAATATAATTTACTTCTTCGTTAAGAACAGTTTCAGGAAGACGAAAGGCAGGAATCTGGCTTCTCATAAAGCCTCCGCCTGATTTATGCTCATCATATAAATGAAGCTCGTAGCCGATAGTTGCAAGATCGCGCGCTACAGTAAGGGAAGCAGGACCTGCACCAACTAAAGCTACCTTTTTACCATTAGATGGGAAAGGAGCTTGAGGCATGTGTTTTTTTACATCCCCTTTATTATCCGCTGCAACACGTTTAAGACGACAAATAGCCACTGGCTCTTCATCAACACGCCCTCTACGACATGCAGGCTCACAAGGGCGGTCGCAGGTACGACCAAGTACACCGGGGAATACGTTAGAATCCCAGTTGATCATATAAGCTTCTGTATATTTTTGTTCCGCAATAAGTCTTATATATTCAGGAACAGGGGTATGTGCAGGACAAGCATGCTGGCAATCGACCACTTTATGGAAATATTCCGGGTCATTGATATCAGTTGGTTTCAAATATTTTTCTTTTAAATATTAATAATTCCTTTTTCTATTCTTTACTCATTTCGGAATCTTTTCTCAAAAATATCTAAAATTCCGGAAATAAAAAAATTTGCGAACATTATAAAAATACTATTTTCAATTTAAACTTATGGTATTGGAAGCTAAAAGGCTTATCAATTATTTAAGCCCATACTTATTTTTATACTTTTCGTAAAGTTTTTTTTGATCATTATCCAGGTCAATGCTAATGCCTTTCAAATAGGCCTTTTCCACATTATTGGTTCGCATATCCAGGGCATCACCGGTTGAAATAAATAAATTAGCATCTTTGCCTACCGCAATACTTCCGGTTGTTTTATCAATTCCTAATATTTTAGCGGTATTTAAGGTAATTGCTTTCAAGGCTTGTTCTTTTGTTAATCCGTAAGCAGCTGCTGTTCCAGCCATAAAAGGCAAATTTCGTGTACCCATAGCTTCCATACTACCTTCGTTATTCAAACAAAATAATACTCCGGCTTTTTGCAATAAATAAGGAAGTTTAAACGGTAAATCTGTATCATCTTCGGGATGTTCCGGCAGATCATGAACACGGGCAACAATAACTGAAATATTATTTTTTTTTAATAGATCTGTTACCATCCAGCTGTCTTTTCCTCCAACAATAGCAGCTTGTTTTAAGCCATATTGTTTTGCAAAATTAACAGCTTCAATAATTTCTTTTACATTATCGGTATGAATATAAATTGTTTGTTTTCCATTAAAAACCTCTTTCATTGCTTCAAAACGGAGATTTTTTTCTTCTTTTAGTTCAGATTCATTATATGCTTTTGCATCTGCAAATAATTTCTTCAATTCGTTTGTTTGTTTGGTATACTCCTTATTTTTCTCATAAGGGCCCGGATAAATATTGTCTTCATCCAAAAATTTACGGGTTTGAATTCGTGGCCAATTGATGTGCAATCCATCATCGATTTTGTATGCTGCATCTTCCCAATTCCAACCATCTAACATCAGTATGCTTGAAGTACCTGATATCAAACCACCACGAGGTGTTATTTGTGCTAATAAAATTCCATTGCTTCGAATGGTAGGAATGATCTTAGAATCTGTATTATAAGCGATCAATGAACGTACATTGGGTAATAATGTTCCAACCTCTCTAAAATCATTTGAAGCACGCACGGCCTCCATTTCTGTTAAGCCTAAAGTGGAATTTGGTGCAATAATTCCGGGATAAATATGTTTTTCAGGTATATTAATAATTTCATTATAGACTGTTTTGTCAATTTTTGCAGTTCTTGCATCGCCAACTAATACAATTTTTCCGTTTTTTATTCCGATAACTGAATTTTGAATTATGCTATCGGTTCCTAAATGTGCAATACCATTCATTAACAGAATGCTTTTTAGTTGGGCATTTGCTGTGATGGATAAAAAAATTGTGAGGATAAAAAATATTTTTTTCATTTGCTGTGTACTTTTGGTACGCTGATTTTTATGGTAAATTATGATGTAGGATGATTTTGATTGTTAATTAATGGTTTGATTATGATCTAAGATGTTTTTTAAATTCATTTGATAATACTTTTCTTTTATATTGAGGATCCGTGCCAAAATTAAGTAGCAATCCAACCTCCATCTCTGTTGCTCTTAAATAATTTACTACCTGTATTTCATGTTCTTCAATTATTAAATCAACTGCCTTTAATTCAACTATTACTTTATCCTCTACAATAATATCCGCAAAATATGCACCAACAATGTTACCTTCATAATAAACATTAACAGGTCTTTGGTTCTCACACTTCAGATTTAACTTTTTTAATTCGATTGAAAGTGCATTTTCATAAACCTTTTCGTAAAAACCATATCCAATTGCATTATAGACATTAAAAAAGGCTTTTAATATTTTACCAGTAATTTCCGAATGTTTAAAATTATCAGCTATCATAAAAATATCAAATCATTTTTCATCATATTCAATCATAAAAATCTGCGTACCATTTTTAATTTACTCTGTCTGCATATAATCTAATTCCATTGAGTCGCAACCATACAATTTCTGTTTTTTCATAACCGGTTTTTGAGTTGGCGCACCACCTTTTTTGTCATCGATCATCCTCTGGATGATACGTGCGCGCTCCTTCTGAATACCATCACGTAATTTGATATCCTCATCTTTATCAAAATAAATAAGGCCGTCAATAATTGTTTTTTCTGCTTTTGCATAAATAGATAAGGGATTATCAGACCATAAAACAAGATCTGCATCTTTACCAACTTTAATACTTCCAACTTTATTATCGATATGTAATAATTTTGCGGGATTAAGTGTTACCATTTTCAAGGCTTCTTCTTCAGTCATTCCTCCGTATTTAACAGATTTTGCGGCCTCCTGGTTTAATCTGCGTCCCATTTCCGCATCATCAGAATTGATAGCAGTGGTAATGCCCATTTGTGCTAGCAAAGCGGCATTGTAAGGTATCGCATCCTGTACTTCCATTTTATATGCCCACCAATCACTGAAGGTAGAGGCACCGGCTCCATGTGTTTTCATTTTATCGGCAACCTTATATCCTTCTAAAATATGCGTGAACGTATTTACTTTAAAACCCATTGAATCCGCGACATGCATCAACATATTAATTTCGGACTGTACATAAGAATGACAAGTGATAAACCGTTTTTTATTTAAAATTTCTGTCAATGCTTCTAATTCCAGGTCTTTACGGAACGGAGCAGAAGCGTTTTTTGCTTTGTCTGACAATAAACCAAACGCTTTTTGTTTTGCATCATATTCCTTGGCACGTATAAAACAATCGTAATATACTTGTTCCACACCCATGCGGGATTGCGGGAAGCGGATGGTATTGAAATCTCCCCAGTTGCTTTGCTTAACATTTTCACCTAACGCAAATTTGATGAAGCCATCTGCTTTTGCAAATTTCATTTCTTCAGGTGATTTACCCCAACGTAATTTAATAAGAGCAGATTGGCCACCAATAGGATTT
This sequence comes from Bacteroidota bacterium, assembly GCA_040388455.1. Classification (GTDB taxonomy): domain Bacteria; phylum Bacteroidota; class Bacteroidia; order 2-12-FULL-35-15; family 2-12-FULL-35-15; genus 2-12-FULL-35-15. Next base: position 2,511 of record JAZKBX010000071.1, on the reverse strand, counting down.
GCAGAGCCATGAAGCAATTGAGCAGAGGTTACCCCACCAGCCAACTGACGATAAATATTAATATCTTCTGAATTTACAACATCACCTATCCGAACCTCCGCGCTCGATGCTTGTGCTCCTTCATTAACCCCGTTGGAAATTGCAATGTGGGAATGTTCATCAATAATGCCAGCAGTAAGATGTTTACCTGTACCATCAATTACTTTTGCAAATGCCAGTTTGGTTGCATTGATATCATCAGAAATACGAACAATACGACCTTCAGTAATATATACATCCTGACCTTTTAAAACACCTTCTGATTCATTGGTCCAAACGGTAACATTCTTAATTAAAATAGCCTCATAGCGGTTTTTAAAATCATATATTATCTTATTAAATCGATCACGGTCCTCCAATTTTTTCCCATACGCACAAAAGGGATAAATGACTTCCCCGAATTTTAATGCTTCTTTTTTAGATGAATCTTTTTTCAGTTCAGGTATGAACCCGGTTTTGAAGGTAGCACTCCAGTCAATCCAATCACCATCGACCGTTTGACCCTTCCCATTCATTTTCAGCGGCTCAATATTTATATTTCCGCTCAAGCGAATTGTTCCAATTATCCCATTTGGACTGTAGGCTTCTTTGGTAGAATTAAAAGAGATTGAAACAGAATTGCCAGAAACAGCTATATTCACAGGTATCTTAACTGTATCCATTAAAACGGTCCCTTTTAATTTATCTAAGTCCCCTTCAACTTTTAATTTATAAAAATTTTTTTTATCATAAGATAAATCATAATCCCCTCTAATATCAATGCTATTGTAATCATTTATTTTATAAGGAATACCTTGAATCCAGTTTTCGTAGATGATGGTTTTTTCATCAAATAAATTTCCGGATGTAATAATAAAATTCGCTATCATTCCGTTTTTTAGTCTTCCGATCTTATCAGATACATTCAATAATTCAGCAGGGGTAACTGTTAATGATTTCAAGGCTTGCTTTTCCGATAAGCCATAAAATATGGCCTTCCGAAGGTTTTTCCAGAAATCTTTTTTATCTTTCAGATCGGCTGTGGTGATTGCAAATTGAATAAAATATTTTTCCAATGCAAAAGGGTTAAGAGGGGCCATTTCCCAATGCTTTAATTCAGTTAAAGAAACATTTACAGCATCATAAGCATCTTCAACATCATAAGCAGCAGGGAAATTAAGCGGAACAATGAATTTACAATTTGTTGCTTTTAGATCATCTAACCGCTGATATTCATTTCCGGATCCTTTGATGATGTATTTTATTTTGAATTCGTCTCCAATTTTATCAGCACGCAAAGCGCTCAACTTATCAGTAGTTTCAATTATCTGTGAAAGTGTTTGCAAATTGTTAAATGCATCTAACGAAATGTTGTATTCTTTTTTTGTTTTATCTTTTTTATACCACTCAGCATCTAAATAAGTCTGACGCAATAAAGCAATTGACCCCATTAAAGAAGAAGGATAATCCTGCGTTGAGGTTCCTTTGTCAAATGAATACATTGCTGCCGCTTTATCGTTGATCATCAATTCATTTTCACGCCCATCTCCCAAAGCAACCACAGCGGCTGAACCACGCACGATACCATCTTTTTGAAAGGCAAGTACTGCACCAAAGCCCATTTTACGCATCTCTTCAGCGGATCTGTTATCATTGCTGAAAATCTTGTTTGCTTCAACCTCCGCTTTAATTGCTTGATTCCAGCCATAAGCACCTTTCGTATTACTCTCCATTTGAGGATACAATCCCCGGTTACCGGTTCTGAGTTCAGGCATCCCGTAACTGGTATACGCATCGATCAAAGCAGGATAAATGGATTTCCCTTTTAAATCATAAACCACAGCTCCCTTTGGTATTTCTGTTTTTTCAGCAACAGAAATTATCAATCCATCCTTAATTAATAAGGTACCCTTTTCAACAATTACTTCATGATCTACAAAAATTTTAGCATTTGTAAATGCATAAACAATATGATTTTGATTTGAAATACCGTTAACAGGAAACGTTTGCTGGGCGCTTACAGCATTACAGAAGGCAAGAGCAAAAAGAAATAAAAATATTTTTTTCATGTAAGGTAATTAAAATCTTGCAAAAATGATTGGTAACAAATTTAATATTTAAAAATGATTTTCCACTAAATTAGAACCCTCAGAAAATCGGCAGATTTTTGTTACTTTTGAGCGGACAAAAAAATTAAAAAAATGGAAACAGGAATACGTCACACACATTTATTATCGGTAATCTTATTTTTATTGATCTACCTTATTAAAACAGTTTTGCTTTTATCAAATAAAAATGAAGGCTTAGCTAAATTTACAAAAGTGGTTAAAGTCCCTGAAATGATTGTTTCTACTTTGTTTTTAGTAACAGGTATTTATTTGCTTACACAAATACCGGAAATAAAAACTTTGTTGATCATCAAGATCGTTGCAGTATTAATTTCAATTCCATTAGCTATAATTGGCTTTAAAAAGAAAAACAAGGTCTTAGCGG
>JAZKBX010000070.1:0-9218 GCA_040388455.1 Bacteroidota bacterium | reverse complement strand
CAATATTAGCAAAAACGGCAACAGGTCGTCTTAAATTATTTTTCACTTTCTTCGATAGCCGTTGGGAAGATTTGAACAAAAAAAATTGGAAAACCTACCTTTATTCTGATTTCAGTGCCGGCCTTGTGGTTGCCTTAACTGCTATACCTTTAGCAATGGGTTTTGCTATTGCAATGGGAATGCGACCTGAACAAGGTATTATAGCAGGTGCATTGGCCTGCGCTGTCGGTAGAACTTTTGGAGGATCCAAATATCAGGTATATGGTCCAACAGCAGCTTTGATCCCCATTATTGCAGCTTTATATTACAAATACGGTGTTGCTAGTGGCGGGACTGCAGCCCAAGCGCAAGGATTATTGGTTTTTGTTTCAATTATTGCCGGAGTAATATTATTACTATCAGGAATTTTAGGTATTGGCAAATACGTAAAGTTGATCCCAAATTCAATTGTTATAGGCTTTACCTTTGGTATTGCAGTTGTAATTGCCTTTTCAAATTTTGGAGATATTTTAGGAATTCGAAGTTTCAAGGATTTCTTAGGGCCTAATGTAGATATACATTCGGGCATCTTTCATAAAATTTATCTTTCCATTTCTAACCTTCATATAATTAATTGGTGGTCGGTATTAATAGGTTTGTTAACATTTGGAATTACCAAAATTTTAATACGTATTTCCATTTTAATTCCGGCCCCCTTAATTGCTATTGCTGTGGCCACATTATTAACTTCTACTGTTTTTGCAGGTAAAAGTATTATCCTGGTAAAAGATATATATGGCAGCATCCCAAATAATTTCTTTGTATTTACAGGTCCTACTTTGCCTGCAATGAGTGCCGGATTAATTGGGGACATTATTTATTTTGTTATTGCTATTGTGTTTGTTTCCGGAATCGAAAGCTTGCTTTGTTCTACAATGGCAGATAAAATGGCAGAAAACAAAGGGACACCGTTCAATCCCGATAAAGAATTATGGGGCCAGGGTTGGGTGCAAATTGTAATTCCATTAGTTAATGGTTTCCCTTGTACCGGAGCTTTGGCACGCACAGCAACAAGTATTAAAGCCGGTGCCAAAACACCTTTGGCTGGATATTTTAAAGCTGTTCTAAAACTTATTTTGGCATACTACCTGGCACAATATTTAGAGCTTATACCAATGGCTTGTATAGGAGGGATCTTAGTTTGGGTGGCGAGTAATATGATTAAACCATCAGAGATCAAAGAGGTAAAAAAAGAAGGTCAATTTGAATTTTTAATGATGATATACACCGCAATTATGGTTCCTGCCACTGATTTTTTCACAGGAGTTTTATCTGCTTTAATTATCTATTATTTGCTTAAAACAATTTACCACAGAACAAGAAGAAAAAAGAAATATACCTAATTCTCTTGTGTAAACATTTTTTATGATTATAATTAGAGCTTCAATGAATACAACAGAGCATCCATGAATTTCCTGAAATTAATTAACCCAATAAAAAAAGGAACAAAACTTTATAGTATTGCCCGATTGAAATGTCCCCGCTGTCAGGAAGGGGATCTATTTCTTACCAAGAATCCATATAATCTTAAGATGTTTGACAAAATGCCGGACAAATGTCCTGTTTGTGGAGAGGATTTTAAGCGCGAATCAGGATTTTATTGGGGGGCGATGATGGTTAGTCATGCAACTACTACGGCAATTGTGGTAATCGTTCATTTAATTGTCTTTCGTTTCTATGGATGGGACATTGCACCAAATATTATTGCTATCATAACTGTTATTTTATTACTTTTCCCTATCGTTTTCCGAAACTCAAGAGCTATTTGGATAAATTTGTTTGTTAGCTATGATCCAACAAAAAATATTCATAATAATACTATGACAAAAAAATAAAGCCATGAATAAGACCTTAATATTAAACAGCAAACAAATTCAGCAAAAAATAAATCGTATTGCTTATGAAATATACGAAAACAACTATGATGAAAAAGAAATCATTGTTGCAGGCATTGCCAGTAATGGCTTTGTTTTAGCCAAACATATTGTAGATGTATTGCAAAAAATTTCACCTATCAAAACCAAATTGATTGAAATTGTAATTGATAAAAAAAATCCTCTTTCAACTGAAATCAAATTAGCCTTAACCGATAAAGAACTGCAAAATAAAGTAATTATTTTAGTGGATGATGTTTTGGATTCGGGAAGGACCTTAATTTTTGGCGCAAAGCCCTTTTTAACAACTTCAGTTAAACGACTTACAACTGTTGTTTTAGTGGACCGTGGACATAATCGTTACCCAATTAAAGCCGATTTTGTTGGATTGTCGCTATCCACCACATTGCAGGAGCACATTACGGTGGAAATAAATAAAAAAGGGAAAGAAGCTGTTTATTTGGATTGATCAGTGGTGAAACTAAAGAAGAATTGCCTCCTGACCTCTAAAAAGAAGTCAGGAAGATTCAAACTAATTTAAACGTTGCGGAACTACCAATTCGAATTCCGGAATAGTAACATAAAAACGAGCCTTATCAATTTTACGCTCCATTAAATAAGTACCACTCATTTTACCAATATCTGTTGTAAGACTGCAAGCAGATTCGTATTCAAATACCTCCCCCGGTTCTAACATAGGCTGCTCTCCTACTACTCCTTCTCCATCAACTTTGCTTAATTCACTGCTGGAATCGAAAATATCCCAATGCCGTGAAACTAATTTAACCGCGAAATCACTTTTATTTTCAATAGTTATAATATACAAAAAAAGGTAATGACGGTTTTCTGCATTCGAATGTTCGGTGTGAAATTTAGTTTCAACACTTATTTTTATTCCATGCGTTACTTGTGTGGACTGTGTTCCCATAACAATTTATTTTATTAGTAGGTGAGATTATCTCATTCATGCAATATTAAACATTCCCTTTTCAATTAAACAAGTATCAAGCCAAAAATTTTTAACACAAGGATATGAACAACTTTTTTGTTCCTGAGCAAAATCAGGCACCTATTTTACTCTGATTTTTAATGAAGATGCGAACGGGAATAAAAAGGTTGCAATTAAAGATCGCGGGATTGAAATTTCCCAATTTCAGGGCTAAAAATGCTATTATTACTTCATTGAATTTGTACGTTTCACTCCAATTAACTGGTCGTAAAAAGTTCCCTGCTGACGGTGGTAAACGTAAATAGTATAATCGTTTTCAGTTTCGTAATGCATGCCTTCAATTAATGTATTATCAGCGGCTGTTGCACCGTCTTTTAAAAAGGCATATTCATAATTATAATATCCTTGTTTCAAATACAAAGTACATTCGTAACCAAAACGTTTGTCGTTGTAATGCATTAAATTTTCTTTATTGCACTTCCAGGCATTAAATTCACCAAATACATATAAGTTGCCATCTGTCAAAACGGCATCATATTGTAGAAAAAAATTTACATAACAATAATCAGCTTCCACTTCACTATCGTTTCCTTCCTGTACTTTTACCAAATATTTACCATTAATATCTGAATAAGTATTATAACGTTTAAAGGTTCGCTTTTCATCTGATAATAAGGTTACATGGTTTCCTGTCGAATCAATTTTCACATTGGAGATCCGTTCAGAATGGTATCGGATACTTTTAATATCAAAGTATCTGAATTCATTGCCACCTGTAAAAACATTATCTTCATCAAAATCATAAACAAGCTCTGCATCCTTTATAAACAAGGGTTTCAAAGTAGTTTTAGAATTATCCGGGCGGTTATTTTGAGTTATCACCACATTCAAATCAACATAGGGATTTGTAATTGAATAACCGGTATGATTTATAGTGAAATCTATTTCCTGCTTAAAATTCCTGTCTGACATAATGCTTGCAGGAATAACTTTGGCCTCGATCATTATTTTATTTTGATAGACATAGAAACGCCTTGTAATAGCTATATTTTCAGGATTTCCATCCAAAAAAACTTTTAAAATATAATTTCCTGATTTTGTAATTTTCATCGTACTATTTGGAAAAACAGCATTGTAATGTGTGTACCGTTGAAGCGTATTAAATGAATAGCGATACTCGTTAATTGTAGCATCCTGAAAGCCATCAATATATTCAGCAGCCGTTAAACCGGATGGTTCCCAATTGGTATTACAATGAATAATGGTGTATGAATAGTTCTTTAAATCAGCATCTACATCATCAAAGCTTAATTTTAGCTTTTCTTCTGATCCCAGATTAAGGATCGGTTGCGACAATTCAAAACTTTCATCATGCAACTGAACCGTTTTAATGCTTGATTTATAAATATAATTTTCATAACGGATAGAATTATTCTCGTAATAATCCTCAGCTGTAGTGTCAACTTCGGCAGGAGTATTAAGCGCTTTCCACAATCCGGATTTTTTTTCCTTCTGGGCAAAACCAATTGAAGTAAACAATAAAAAAGAGAAGGAAAGGAGTAATAAAAAGAAAATATTTTTGTTAAACATTTTTAATAGGTTAGGTATTGTTCGTACAAGGTTTGCAAATATGCTTTTGCCTGAGTTAAAACAGTATCGTTTAAATTTGTTTGTGATTTTGGTTGTAGCTCCTCCACTTTTTTTGAATTAAAAGAATACACCATATTTTGTTGCGGTGCGATCCACCCTAAAGAATTTTCGTTGGAATAATATGCAAATTCTTTTACACCATCATTGAATACATTTCTGCTCCAGGCAAAATTAGTATGCGGTAAATTTAATGCTCCTAAAATGATCGCTGGCAGATCATTTTGATTGGTTATTTTTTCAAATGTTTTCCCACGTAGGTTATCCACAAGCGCACCACCTGTTATCATGGCAGTAATTCTTCTGCCTTCAGGAAAATCCATATTTCTGTTCTTTGGTAAACGATGACCATGGTCTGCAACCAAAACAAATAAGGTGTTTTCGTACCAGGATTGCTTTTTAGCTTCATTAAAATAATTATACAAACAATAATCAGTATAATATGCGGCCTTCTTAAAACGTTCCTGCTCTTCTCCACCATTAAATGGAGTTTGCATGGTTACTTCAAATGGTTCGTGTGTGCTCAATGTTAAAACAATAGAAAAGAAAGGTTTTTTTTCACTCTTCAGTCCATCGAGTTGTTTCATAAAAACGAATTCATCGTGCGCTCCCCATTTACTATTCAACTGGCTTTTTTCGAAATTATTTTTATCTATTATTTTTTCGAAATGAGTATTTAAAAGATAAGATTTCATATTTGCAAATTCCACCTCTCCACCATAATAAAAAGAGGATTGATAGCCTTTCTTACCTAATTCAATATTCAGTGAAGGCAGCTGCTCCGCCTTACTTGGATTAGTGATAATTGAATTGTTTGGCTGAGCCGGAAAGCCACTTAATATAGAAACCAAACCTTGTTCAGTCCTGAATCCACTGCCATACATTTGAGTGAACAACAATCCTTCTTTACTTAATTTATCAAAATGCGGAGTAACATTTTCTTCACCACCTAATGCTTTAATAATATCTGCGGTCCAGCTTTCAAGAACTATAAATACGATATTGGGCTTCCGGGTTTTCGATACCGCCATCGGTTTACCGGGTGTAGTTGCAAACAAATCAGCCGTTATACTTTTTGCCTTTTCAGCATCCATAAAAATATAAGGATTTTTGCTGTCGCTTGCCTCCACAAAACTATGTACTAAAAACCACATATTATTAGTGGCAATGTGATTATTGATCTGCAAAGTAGAGTAATAAGCACTACTTTCATTTATGGGTGCAAGTTGAAATCCGCCCCTATAACCAAGCAGCAACAGGCCTGGCAGAATAATTATCATACCGATTTTGATTTTTATATTTTCAATCGGATATGAAAAATTAGTGATCATCCCCTTATAAAGTTTTAATCCGATATAAATAAAAACACCACAAACCGCCAATAAAAGTATTACTGACCATAAAGAAATAAATGAAAGAACCTCTTTCGGATACATTAAATAATTAAATGCCCTGGCACTCAAAGGAGTTCCCCATTCGCCATACATTTTTAAATTAGCGATACTTATAATTGTTACTACTACAATACAAGTTGTATTAAAAATAAGGTTGAGATGATGAATAAACCGGTGTTTATAAAACTGCTGAAATACCCAAAGCAGAAAAGGAATAGTAACTGCGGCACATGCTGCGGAAATATCCAGAGGCAATGCATATAAAAAACCCAGGCCGGTCTCAGAGTGTTGGCCATCAGGGATCTTTGTATGATGGTAAATAATAAATACAACTCTAAAAAGAGCAAAAAGCAAGAGCCAAAAAACCAGCAATCTTAATAAAAAATGTATTCTAATGGAATTTAATTTTTCTTTCATTTCAAATATAGCTGTCCCGCTCCTTTTTTAATTTCCTGCACTGTTACCGGACTTCCATAACAATATACGTCACCAACATTATCAATTAAACAAGTTAAATTGGAAGTAGAAACATAACATAAACCCGTGGTAAAGGTATGCACGTATGTATTAGCAGTTTGTAAATCTTTACAATTTAAAAATGAAGTACCACCAATATCACAGGCATGTTCAATAGTAGCACCGCGTAGAGTAAGATCACCAGAGCCATGCATGTGAGATAGTACTTTAGAGTTATTTACTGTTAATTCTATATTCCCCGAATTTTTTGTTTGCACATCAAATATATCTGTTGTGATGGTGTTCAGGCTTTTAATATCAGCGGTTCCATCGGATGTAATGTATTTAATAACGGGCATTTTAATGTAAACATTCAAAGGTTTATCATAACTGCGCGTCCAGTTACAGCGATTCTTATTTCTAATAAATAAAGTACCGTCAGTAACTTCGGTTTTAATAAGCGGAGCAATATTTTCACCGGCTTCTACTTTCACTTCAAAAAAAGTGTCCTGAGTAATAAAAACATTTACATTGTCCTCAAGAAAAATTTTGTCAAATCCATTTATTTCGCGAGTTTCAGTTATAATAGATCCTGTTCGTTTAATACAATCGCAGCGGTTTTCTTTTTTACAGGCAGAAAAAAGAGCAATCAGCAAAAGTGGTATGATGAGTTTAATGCAATTCCAATTTTTCATTTTTAATAATTTACTGAGAATTTCTAAATACAATATTTAAAATACAACGAAAGCGCTTTCTCAACGACCTCAACTTTTCCCATCTAAAATTGATACCCTAGCCCCCACTCAAAATAATCGGCTTTTCCCCAATGCGTAAGCAAAGTAACATTGGCAATGAGATGTTTTGTAACCAAATATCTAAATCCGATACGATGAAAAAACATTCCATTATATGCTTGTTTTTTATATAAATAAACTCCAAAATCTAAAGGAAAAGAAAGTTTATTCATATTAAATGCATAGCAGACCTTGACACCACCTTGAACAATATCTGCACTTGTTGAAGTATAGACCGAGTCATCTTCCCAAACTTTTTTGGTAGCATTGTTATATGCCATTTCAATTCCGGCACCCAATTTATTTTTATAATTTAATGTTCTGTATAAATTCGCTTGTAAACCATAAGCAAGGTACTTTGAACCTCCCGGATTTTCTAATTCTTTAATTCCAAAAACACCAATAATAGAAGGCTGCCATTTATTTTCCATTTTCGGAATTGAATCTATTCTAAAGGTACAGTTTTTATTGCCAAAGGCATAAGCCAACCCAACATTAACAGTAACAATATTCAATCCTAAATTTGGTGTACTCATAGCTGCATTTGATGCATGGGTTAAGCCAACACCCGCATCCAACCTCCATGCTTGTGAAAGCATTACATTTGTATTTAATCGCAAGTTTACAAAACCATTTAAGTGAGAGCCAATTGCAGCATTTTGGTGATTTTCAATTCTATCAAATGCTTTTGTTAAATATGCCAAACCGGCACCTAATCGTAAATTCAAACTGGCTTTACGTTTTAGTTTATTTAAACGAAAATTCGCGTATGGATACAAAGCTTCCATATTACCGAGCTGTTGAGGATTAGCCAGGTATAAATGTAAAAAACAAACTCCTAATTCAGGGTATTTATGGATCTGTTGCCAGGTTTTACAGCCGTCTGTTCGGAAAATATAATTTAACTCTGCACCATAAATATGACCTTTAATGAGGTTGCCCATATTATTCCTATGGCTGATGATATAGCCAATATGGCCTTCTCCTGAGATCAAAAAATCACTACCAGGTAAATTTTGTGCTTTTGACGAAACAGCCAACAGCAACAAAAGCATTATTTTTATTACTTTACTCAGCACCTTTAATTTACTCATTTGAAAATGAAATATTTCTACTTTTGTAAAATTATAAAAATTTTGGCTAAAAATATAGGATTGTTCAACTAATCGGTTTAAACGAATTAACTAAAAAGGCCGGATAATTCGTAAATTCGAAACAAATTCATTGGCCAATGAATAACCTCGAGGCAAAGCCTTTAGGTATCAGTGTAATATTTGCCACAGATTACACAGATTCACACAGATAAATTTGTGATAATTTGTGAAATCTGTGGCAAAGAACTAACAACAACAAACTGCTTGTGCACACCCCGAGGCTGAGCCTCGGGGAATTCATATATTAAACAATACATCTGTGTTACCCGGTCGGCAAAGCCTGTTCCTAAAGCCGAACCAGAGCATAGAATAATTTAAAATCAGAAAAAAAATGGAAGAAAAATTAAAAGCTTTTGAACGTATATTGAATATAATGGACGAATTACGCGAAAAATGCCCCTGGGATAAAAAACAAACGATTGATAGTATCCGTCATTTAACGATTGAAGAGACGTATGAACTTTCTGATGCAATTATTGAAAAAGACATGGTTAATATAAAAAAAGAACTGGGTGATGTTCTTTTGCATATTATTTTTTACGCTCGTATTGCTTCTGAAACCAAAGATGGTACCACTTCATCTACGTCAGGGTTCGATATTACAGATGTGATCAACTCTCTTTGCGAAAAATTGATTTTCCGTCATCCTCATATCTATGGTGATGTTAAAGTGGAAAATGAACAGCAGGTAAAAGAAAATTGGGAAAAATTAAAACTGAAAGAAGGCAATAAATCAGTATTGGGTGGAGTTCCAACTTCTCTACCTGCTTTAATTAAAGCATCACGTATACAGGAAAAAGCGCGTGCCGTTGGTTTTGATTGGGAAAATTCTGAACAAGTATGGGAAAAGGTGGAGGAAGAAATTGCAGAATTTAAACATGAAGTAGATACAAAAGCGTCAAAAGAAAAAA
>JAZKBX010000069.1:0-6905 GCA_040388455.1 Bacteroidota bacterium | reverse complement strand
ATACGAAGATACACTATATCCGGCTGTATTTTTTTTATTTCGGTGGTTGGGAATGCCGGGAAAAGCCGGCTTAAACAGTAAGAGCCTATTTATATTTTATTAAAATTTTTTTGTTATCGCAAACGCAATGTCTTCGACAGGCTCAGACTGACAGCCCGCTATCATATTGAGCTTGTCGAAATATGTGCGGGGGCTTTGGAATAATCATACTGTATTTCATTTAACAGAAATTTAAACAGGCTCTAATATTTACCGCACCAACTAACTATTATATTATTCCTGCGCCTAACAGAACAGCGAAGATAAAGAGCATACCAGCAACTATGTATTGAAGTGTTTTAATGGTAATTTTTTTCAGCACCTTGTTCCCTATATATGCTCCTAAAAAAGCAGAAAGGGTTGCTGCAATTATAAGTGTATAATTAAATTGATCGCCAATTCCGATAATTTGTTTTGTATAAACTGTTAACCTTGAGATATCTATCATACATGCAATAACAACTCCTGTGGCAATAAACGCTTCTTTGGATAAGTTTGCCCTTATTAAAAAAGCAGTACGCAACGCACCCTGATTACCTGAAAGTCCTCCAAAGAAACCACTTAACAAACCTCCAAGAGGTAAATACTTCTGGCTGAATTGTAAATTTGCTAGCCTTGGAATAACATCAAATAAGGCAAATATAGTTAGCAAAATAGCTATAGTCAACTTTACAGGCATTACCTCAAACGTTTTACCTGAAATTGAGTAGTGAAACAAAGGAAGCATACCCGTTAAGAGGGTTAATAGATAAGCCCCAATAAAAGCTGAAATAATAGCAGGAATACCAAAACGAAGTACAACACTTTTATCCGCATGTTTGCCGAGTAGCGTAAGTTTAAATAAATTATTAAGAAAGTGGACAATCGCTGTAAGAGCAATCGCAATTTCTATTGGAAAGAAAATAGCAAATACAGGAACGAGTAATGTTCCCAGGCCAAACCCGGAAAACAATGTAAGACCTGAACCGATCAATGCAACGATACAAATAAGGACGTATTCCATACTGCGATGTTTAAATTATATACCGAAATTAAACAAAAAATCCCGTCCTGCGATTAACAGAACGGGATTCAAAAATTAAAATTTTAATTAAACATTTTCAGCAAGAACAATAATTTTATTGTTCAGCACTTCCACTACTCCACCATTGATCTCTATATTTTCAATGTGTTTTTTAGTATCCGTAATTTTTACTGTACCTTTCTTTAATGTAGCAATAATAGGAGCATGTCCTTTTAAAATACCAAAAGAACCTTCAGCACCAGGCAGCTTTACAGCTTCTACTTCACCACTGTACACTTTTTTATCGGGAGTTATTATTTCTAAAAACATATTAATTAATTTGAAAATGTGTCAATTTAATAATTTGATAATGAAGAAAAATAATTTGAAGATGTGCTAATTTTAAAATGAAATATATAATTTTCAAATTAACACATTTTCAAATGTTCAAATTATTTTTATACTTCTGATAAAATTTTCTTTCCTTTTTCAATAGCATCTTCAATAGAACCTACAAGGTTAAATGCTGCTTCAGGATATTGATCCACTTCACCATTAAGGATCATGTTAAATCCTTTGATGGTATCTTCAATAGAAACAAATACTCCTTTTAAGCCGGTGAACTGCTCTGCAACAAAGAATGGTTGAGATAAGAAACGTTGAACGCGTCTTGCACGGTGTACAACTAATTTATCTTCTTCAGATAATTCATCCATACCAAGAATAGCAATAATATCCTGCAATTCTTTGTAACGTTGTAAGATCTGTTTTACTTTTTGTGCTGTTCCGTAGTGTTCATCACCTAATACGGCTGCACTTAAAATACGGGAAGTAGAATCCAAAGGATCCACAGCCGGGTAAATTCCAAGCTCAGCAATTTTACGATTTAATACAGTAGTAGCATCTAAGTGGGCAAACGTAGTAGCCGGAGCCGGATCTGTTAAATCATCTGCAGGAACATAAACCGCCTGTACTGATGTAATAGAACCACGTTTTGTAGAAGTGATACGCTCTTGCATTAAACCCATTTCAGTTGCCAATGTTGGTTGGTAACCTACTGCTGAAGGCATACGGCCTAACAATGCGGATACTTCAGAACCTGCTTGTGTGAAACGGAAGATATTGTCAATAAAAAATAAGATATCACGACCACCAGATTTTTCATCACCATCGCGGAAATATTCAGCCATGGTTAAACCTGATAAAGCAACACGTGCACGTGCACCCGGAGGCTCATTCATTTGTCCGAACACTAAGGTTGCCTGAGATTTAGCTAATTCAGCTATATCAACTTTAGTTAAATCCCATCCACCTGATTCCATTGAATGCTTGAAAGCTTCACCGTAACGGATAACGCCAGATTCGATCATCTCGCGCAATAAGTCATTTCCTTCACGTGTACGCTCACCAACACCTGCAAATACAGATAAACCTTCGTAACCTTTAGCGATATTGTTGATCAATTCCATGATCAATACGGTTTTACCAACACCTGCACCACCAAACAAACCGATCTTACCACCTTTTGAATAAGGCTCTAATAGGTCAATTACTTTTATACCTGTAAACAATACTTCCGTAGAAGTAGAAAGATCTTCATATTTAGGAGGAGTACGGTGAATCGGAGCACCACCTTCGTTACTAACTTGTCCGATACCGTCAATGGCTTCACCAACAACGTTAAACAGACGGCCTTTTACTTTATCACCAACAGGCATTGTAATACCTTTTCCTGTATTTATTACAGTCATTCCACGGTATAAACCATCAGTAGAATCCATCGCGATGGTACGGACAGTATCTTCTCCAACGTGTTTTTGTGTTTCTAAAATAATTTTTTGTCCATTAGGTTTAACAACCTCAAGGGCATCCAGGATATTAGGCAACGAAGCTCCACCTTCAAAACTAACGTCAACTATAGGACCAATTATTTGTGCGATTTTACCAGTTTGTTCTGACATTTTATATAGATGTAAATGTTAATTTTTAAAAACCGATGCGAAATTAGTATATTTTATTCAGCTAAAAAAGCGATTTTTAGTATTTTTATAATTAATTTCGGCACGTAAAGCCACTTAAAAATCTTATGGTTTGGATTTGCGTTTTTAACATTGATTTATAGGTGGTTATCGAAATTAACAACTTGCTTTTCCATAACATCAAATTAAGAATTAGAACATTTTTATCAGAAGCATCTGCCCAAAGTGTTCGAAAAGCTCAGCCTGACCCAACACTGGTCAAATTGAGCCTCCTGGAATTGCTGCGATGGCATCTTTACTTAATGAAATTGGCATAGAACAGGAAGCCAGAATATATTTATTAGAATGAAAGTTTATACCAATATTGAAGATTTTAAGGATGTGAAAAACCCGGTTGTGACTACCGGAACCTTTGATGGGGTTCATTTGGGACATCAAAAAATCATAACACGATTAAAAGAGGCCGCAAAGGAAAGTGACGGAGAAACTGTATTGCTTACATTTTACCCACATCCCAGAATGGTGTTATTCCCGGATGATAATGAACTAAAATTACTAAATACCCAGCAGGAAAAGATCGAATTGCTCGAAAAGTATGGTGTTGACCATTTAATAATTTATCCTTTTACCAAAGAGTTTTCAAGGTTAACTTCTGTGGAATTTGTACGAAATATTTTGGTAAATAAAATAAAGACCAAACACCTGATCATTGGTTATAATCATCATTTCGGGCGTAACCGTGAAGGTTCGTTTGAACATTTAAAAGAGTACGGACCATTATATGGTTTTGATGTTGAAGAAATCCCTGCAAAGGATATTGAACATATTGAAATAAGCTCAACAAAAATCCGAAAAGCACTACAAACAGGAGATGTTAAAGCAGCAACAGCTTTTTTAGGACATTTTTATTCGTTAAGCGGTAAAGTTATTGAAGGTTTAAAGCTTGGCCGAACAATAGGCTATCCAACTGCAAATATTGTAGTAGAAGACAAATACAAATTAATACCTGCCGATGGTATATATGCTGTAAAAATAAAGCAGGATGGTACAATTTATGGTGGTATGTTAAGTATTGGAAATAACCCAACTGTAGAAGGGAAAGGCAGAAGTATTGAGGTTAATATTTTTGATTTTGATAAAATAATTTATGGTCAGGAAGTAACCATTTATTTTGTTGAACGGCTACGTGATGAAGTAAAATTCAGTAACTTAGAGGAACTAAAAAAGCAATTAGTGAAGGATAAAGTTAATTCTACGAGGTTATTAACTGAAGTTTCCGACTTTATTGCTGTTAAATAGATTTTAGTACTGATTTATTAAAAAAATAAAAATCATTTGGGCGTTCCCTTTTTTGAAAAAAAAAGGGGCGGGCTTTTCGCTTCAATCTTTTCTAAAAAGAAAAGGATTTACGCTTCAATCCCTAACGCAACATTACCGAGAGTTTTGAAATATATAGTCAGAACATATTTACCAATAACGATTAACAAAATCAATTTGAAATCAACTAATCGATTTAGAAAAATCGTTAAAACTCTTACTGTTTTAGTAGTCTTTGTTTTGTTTTTACAAAAAACAAATGCACAGAGTCAATTGCTTGATTCCCTATCATTAGACACTCTTACCGCTTTCACAAGTATTGAGGAGGCGATGAAGAATCCCGAACAAGTAATAAAATTAGAGCTTAGAAAAAAAAGGTTAAAAAAATTCCCACCAGAAATTTTTAAATTTATAAATCTGCAATATCTTGATCTAAGTAAAAATGATATTGGAGAACTTCCGGGTGAAATAGGACAGCTAAAAAACTTACAATACCTGGCCATTTCGAGAAGCGGTTTACAGGAATTTCCAACACAAATTGGGGACTTAACAAATTTGTATTATCTCGAAGCCAATAATAATGATCTAACCTCCCTGCCAACCGAAATAGGTAAACTCGAAAAATTAAAAACCTTTGATTTGTGGAGCAATGATATTGACAAATTCCCGACTGAGCTAAGAAACTTAAAAAACTTAAAATTGTTTGACCTGCGTGTGATAATGATACCTGATGCCGAACAAGCCCGGGTTCAATCACTGTTACCACATACCAAAATATTTTTTTCACCGTATTGTAAATGTGAACAGTAAACGAATTGGAGAATTAGAGATTTATATAAAAATAGAGAAACAGAGAAATAGAAAAATAGAAAATTGGAGAATTGGAGAATTAAAAAAAATCACTCAATCACTAAATCAACAAATTTCCAATTCACTAAATCTCTAATTCACTTAATCACCAATTAAAAAAAATGAAATTCCATCTCAATTTCACCATACCTCCCTTTGAACAAAAAATTAATTATGCACACAAATTTTTATTTGTAGGTTCTTGTTTTACCGAAAACATTGGAGAAATAATGCAGTTGTATAAGTTCAATGTGAAAATTAATCCGAACGGTGTATTGTATAATCCTGCCAGTATGGCTGTTGCTTTGCGCAGATATATCGACAATAAAACGATAGGTGAAAATGAATTGTTTTATGCAAATGAATGTTGGAATAGCTGGGAGCACAACAGCCGCTTTTCAAATACAGATAAACAAACCTGTTTAACAACCATTAACAACAGCATTTCATCGGAACATGATTTTATAAAACAAACCGATTGGCTTTTCATCACCTTTGGGTCCGCCTTTATATATAAGCGAAACGATACAGATGAATTGGTTGGGAATTGTCATAAAGTGCCGCAAAAAGAATTTACTAAACAAATGTTGACTGTAAATGAAATTGTAGCCGATTATAAAATTCTGATCCAGCAATTAAAAGCCTTAAATACTAATTTAAAAATCATTTTTACGATAAGTCCTGTGCGACACATACGCGAGGGAATAGTAGAGAATAACCGTAGTAAAGCCCGTTTGATCGAAGCTGTTCATGAACTGGTAAAACAAAATGATAATTCATTTTATTTTCCTGCCTATGAACTGGTAATAGATGATCTACGCGATTATCGTTTTTATAATTCTGATCTGGTTCATCCTAATGAACAAGCTATCAGCTACGTTTTTGAAAAACTGATGAACACAATTTTTGATGACAAAACAAAAGAACTATTCGAAAAAATAAAAGATATCATTACAGCAAAACAACATCGGCCTTTTAATAGTAATACTGATGCTTATTTAAAATTCAAGACTGCCTATATGGAACGTTGCAGCCAACTTCAAAAGGATACTCCTTTTTTGAATTTGAAAGATGAAATTGCATGGTTCAAAAAAGATTTTACAGAACAACATCATTAAAATTTTAATTTTAAACACATAAGCAAATAATTCAAACTGAAATTTATTAAAGCGTGACTTTTTTTAATATCGATATAGATAAAGTAATTGAACAACTCACCTACAATGCGAAGGACCCGCTATTGTTTAATAGTGGGTTCTTTCTGTTTTTCTTTTGTATATTTCTTTTAGGATACCAGTTTTTATACAAGCATAAATTAAGCAGGGTTATTTACTTTACTATTTTCTCTCTTTACTTTTTTTATAAAGCCTGCGGATTTTATTTTGGATTCATTTTATTGTCGGCTGTTATTGATTTTAATTTGGCAAATTGGATCTATTCAGCTAAAACCAAGGCACGAAAAAATGGAATACTTATTTTTAGCATCGTTATCAATTTAGGGCTGCTATTCTATTTCAAATACACCAATTTCTTTATTGAGATCATAAACGATTTTAAAATTGGTGAAGTAAAGCCCTTGAACCTTATCCTGCCTATTGGTATTTCATTTTATACGTTTGAAAATTTGAGTTATACTATTGATGTGTATCGCGGGAAATTCAAGCCCGTTCAAAGTTTCTTAGATTATTGCTTTTTTCTCTCCTTTTTTCCAAAGCTGG
>JAZKBX010000068.1:0-16529 GCA_040388455.1 Bacteroidota bacterium | reverse complement strand
TGGTCTTTTTTGCAAGAAGCAAAAGAAAATGCAGAAATAACTGCAACAAATAATACTACTTTTTTCATTTTTTTATATGTTTTGGGTTAATACGGGTGCAAACCTAATACATTTATTCTAATCTGCAAAAAAGATAAAAAAAGTTCGGTTTTATTTAGAATAGTTCTAAATTGACTATTGTTGCTTAACAGGAATAGCACTATAAACACTTGTTCCATTCACCGCTGTAATGTTTACCGGTAGGCCATTGGAGCTGATAGAACTTAAAAAAAATAGATTTTTTGGTGACTGTTTCAAAATTTCTGTTTTCTACAGACCAATAGTCCTATTTATCTATAATCTACTCAAAACCCAATACATAAAAAAACCTAATTGTTTTTAACAATTAGGTTTCTCTATATTTATTAAATTAAAGATTTAACACAAACTCAATTTTTTTTAATAGATTGAAACTGTGCAATTAAATGAAGTTCCGAATGGTCCCGTAGCCTTTAAAAAAACTGCTCTATATGGAGTATTGGTGGAAGAAAAGTCATGCCATTGGAAAATGGAAAGAATAGCTTCAGATGAATAAGTCCAAGTACTGCCGTTATTTGAATAAAAATCTTGAGCGCGAACCTGATTGGAATTATTATATACTGAGTACCAATTTGCAAATTGAGGTAAAATATAAAATCTAGAATTAGTGCCACTGACAGTATAACTTGTTCTATCGGTTGTATTAGGCACAAGTTCAAATCCTTTTGCAATTCCTTTATTTACATTATCAATTTTTATAATTGACGTTTTGGAAAAATCTATTCGTTTGAAATCAGTTTTTTCTAAGTTGTTTTTATCCGAAACATGGTTTTTAAGCATAACTTGATTTTCAAATAATAGCTTCATTTTCATGTTTTTAAAATTATTTATTTCATTATCAAATATTTCTTTATTGTCAGATTTAATAATATAATCAACTGAGTATTTTCCTGTTTCATCAAATATTGTAAGCGTTTGGGAATAATTAAATGTTTCTTTTAATGTAAATGAATTATTGTTTTGCTCTGAGTCACTTTCAGGACAAAGTTTTTCTTTTTGGCAGGACACAACTAGTAAAGCCAGAATTGCAGACGAGATTAGCGTAATTTTTTTCATTTTTTTTAACTGTTCCCTTTACACAGCAAGGTTTTAGGTTAGATTTGTTTATGATATTATTTTTCCGATGCAATGTTAGTCGATAACAATTTGCAACACCTGTTTTTTTGTGTTATAACTTATAACTTGTATGGTTATAAATAATAACTCATCTTTGAAGAATAAATATAATATGTATGAATTTAAAGTTTGTTGGTAGTAAAATACGGACAGTTCGCCAAATCAAAGGGGTGTCTCAAGAGGCATTAGCTGTGAAATTAAATATTTCCCAAGCGGCATTCAGCAAAATTGAAAACGGAAAAACTGTATTAACAGGTGCACATTTAGAAGTAATTTTGAGAGAACTAAATATTACTGATAAAACGTTAAGAGATTTTGATTTGAATGAAATTTTTAAAGAGGGTACTTAGTAAAAAAGCCTTGCAAGTCGCAACTTGTTTTTTAATCTAATTTGGCTAATCTGCAAAAAAGATAAAAAAAGTTAGGATTTTATTTAGAATGCTTCTAAATAAAACTATTGTTGCTTAACAGGAATAGCACTATAAATACTTATTCCATTCACAGCTGTAATGTTTACCGGCAGCCCATTCGAGCTGATAGAGCTTCCATTAACCTCTTTGAAATTTATAGGTAAAGCACCATGAACGCTACTGCCTCCTACTTCTTTTAAATTGATAGGCAATGCTCCATAAACACTGCTGCCTCCTATACTTTTTAAATTTACATCCAATTGATCGCTTATTAACTTCACATTAATAGAACCATCATTATTTACAGGAACCGTTGCAAATTTGTTAAAGTTGGTTTTATCGGCTTTTGCTTCATTAACTATGGTGGTATTTTGAATAACCAGTAGTACAAGCGCTACCGCGATTACTGTTAAAATTGTTTTAGTATAAATGTCTGGTTTCATGTTTTTATTTGTTTTTGTGATTTACGAAATTACAATTTATAATTGAATGTCCTTAATTAACAAAATGAACCTGCCCACAGTCTCCGACAGGCTCTGACTGACGACCGCGTGATGTCATGCTGAGCCTGTCGAAGTATGTGCGTGGCTTTCAAAGCGAATTAACTCATAACTAAATTGAATTATCCATTCTCAAATTCACTATAGCCCATTGGTTAATCGAATATAATTATCTTTGCGACCTAAAATTCAAATATTATGGCAAAAGTACAATTTGGTAAATGGTTAGGTGGAGGATTGGGATGGGCCCTTGGCGGTCCTTTGGGAGGTATTCTAGGTTTCGCTTTAGGTTCTGCATTTGATGCTGCAAGTGTTACTGTTAAGGATGATGGTAAAACAAAATATATTTCTGGCGGAGCTCCGCATGTAGGTGATTTTACTGCGAGTTTATTGGTATTGTCAGCAGCTGTGATGAAAAGCGATGGGAAAATACTAAAGAGCGAATTGGATTATGTAAAAAAGTTTTTAGCCCGGCAATTTGGGGAAGATCATGCTCAGCAACAATTATTAATGCTGAAAGAAATTTTAAAACAAGAAATTCCTTTGCACCAGGTTTGTACCCAGATCAAGCAGTTTATGCCGCATTCTGAAAGATTGCAGATCATTCATTACCTTTTTGGTATTTCAAAAGCCGATGATCATGTGCATGAGTTGGAGTTACAGACTATTCATACCATTGCTAACTATTTAGGTATAAGCGCTGCTGATTTTAATTCATTGAAGGCAATGTATTTTAAGGATGCAACCAGCGATTACAAGATCCTTGAAATAGAAACTTCTGCAACGGATGAAGAAGTGAAAAAAGCTTATCGTAAAATGGCGGTGAAATTTCACCCTGACAAAGTAGCAGCACTTGGCGAAGAGGTTCAAAAGGCAGCAAAAGAAAAATTTCAAAAAGTATTGCAGGCTTATGAAAACATTAAAAAGCAAAGAGGGTTCTCTTAGAAACTGCGAACATCCTTAGAAGCCAATATCATTGATTTAAAAAGCCATTTCACATAATTCGACAGGCTCAATATGACCAAGTGCGGGGTCAGTCAGAGCTTGTCGAAGACTGTGCGCATTCAAATGCTCTCAATAGTATTGTGAAATTGGCAGAAGGGGCGGTACACCAAATTCCATCCACATTGCCCAAGCTTAAAAAAAAGATAATAAACACCCTATTTAAGGTTCGTATCAATAGAAGCGATCAATTTGCCTGGCACTATTTCAATGAACTCAGGGCTATTTGTTTCCTGGAATAAATGAAAATTGGTATTGCAAATAAAATGAAAAGCATCATTTCTGCGCAAACTGTTATCTACCAATACCCCATGTTTTCTTGTTCCATTCTTTAAATAGATCACTGCATCTATAGCCGGATTGTTTTTTAAATAATTAGTCATCATATATATATAATTTTATGATGCAAGATTACCGAATCGACATTACTGAAATGTTAATGATAGATTACTAAACAATTAAAATTGCGCTCTCATACAAACTATAAAATTCCTCCCCTAACTAACCTTATAATTATCTAAAATACAGTTGATCCGTTATGTTTTCCACTCCTGCATTCAACAGGGTATATTGGTAAATATAAGCACTAAAATATATGGTCAACTTATTAGTTTTCAGTAAATTTGGAACGGTTTATGATAATAGTAATTAAAGTAATTTTGTTTATAGTTGATATTAACATAAAAATATACTCCAAATGAAAAAAGCACTGTTTTTCATATCCACTATGATAGGTAGTTTGATATGGTCCCCCATTTTTTCACAGCAAAGTGAAACCCCCGATTCTTTGGGTTTACCTGGTGATAATCTTAATCTTTACGGTGTTTTAGATCTTTTTCAAAAATCCGAAACGCTCGAAGAATTTGAGAAAAAATTAAACTCGGAAGAATCGAAGCTCAATAATCTTGATTTGAATGGTAACAATAAGATCGACTATATCAGCGTGAAAGACAATATGAAAGGAACAGCTCACGCGATAGTCCTTCAGGTTGCCGTAAATGAAAAAGAAACTCAGGATGTGGCTGTTATTGAGGTTGAAAAGGATAAAAATGATGATATTCAGGTTCAGATAATAGGTGATGAACTATTATACGGTAAAAATTATATAATTGAGCCCAAAGAAGCTTCTTCAAAAAATATTGCAAAAGGAGGGACACCAAATCCCGGTTTTAACGGGGCAGGGAAAACCACTAACGTAACCAATAATTATTATAACACTACTAACAATGTATCGGATTATGATGGGTACGGTTATGGATATTACCCTGTTAGATCGTGGAACATAATCAGCTATTTATTTTTTCCTTCATACATTGCTTATGTTTCCCCATGGAGCTGGGGGTATTATCCCGGTTATTGGAATTCATGGACCCCAATGTTCTGGCATTCGTATTATAGTTTTAATTGCTATCAGCGTCCTTTCTTTTATGGTAATTATTGCAGAACAGGTTTTTATCGTAATAATTTCGCTCATAATTATTATGGACAAAGAAGATCAACCTCTGCCTTTGTAAATCAGAGACAAACGAGAGGCGCTTATAGTAATACCTATAGCAGACGTGATCTAGCTTCTAAGGAGGGACGTTCCCCCAAAACAAACAGGGTGTCAAACTCTACGTATCAGAGTACCAGGGTGAATAGAGAAATTACCCAAAATCGTGGTGCCGGGAAGGAAAGAGTCCGTTCATCAGGGAACAGGGAAATATCTAGATCTACCTATCAAAATAGAAGGGTAAATACTGAAACTGCTCAAAGGAATGTTTCCGGCAGGGAACAAAATCCATCAGGAAACAGGGAAATAGCTAATTCAAACTATCAAAACAACAGAACCAATAGAGCGACTTCTCAAAACCGTGATGTAAACGAAAGAACTGCTTCAGCAAGAAATAATAGCAGGGAAAATAGAGTTGCAGGGAACAGAGATAATTCCAGCAGACAAAATAATTCGGTCCGTCAAAATAATAATTCTACTCCTCGCTCAGGCTCATATTCAGCGCCAGGTTCAAGATCATATTCTGCTCCAAGTCACTCTGGCGGAGGAGGTGGAAGAAGTTTTGGTGGAGGTGCCAGTGGTGGAGGTGGTGGAAGAAGCAGTGGAGGCGGTGGTGGTGCTAGTGGCGGTGGTGGCGGAAGGGGCAGATAATGTTATCCGTAATTCAATAAAAAAAACGTCCTGTTCCGCAATACTGCGGGACGGGACGTTTTTTTATGATGATTTTGAACAATAAATAAGTTTCGATTGCTAATGCTGCGTTAGGGATTGCAGCGTAAATCCTTTTCTTTTTAGAAAAGATTGAAGCGTAAAGCCCGCCCCTTTCTTTTCAGAAAGGGAACGCCCAAAGAATAAAATATCTTAACAGTTCTTCAAAAAAAAATCAAAGAACTATTTGAAACATAATACCCAACATCTTTACTAAAGCTAAAATTGAGCTCTCAGAGAAACTATAAAATTTCTCCCTGCAGCGCTTATGCCTGATGAATAGGGACGGTACAGTTGATCCGTTATGTTTTCCACCCCGGCATTCAATGCAACATATTGATTAATATAATAAGCCGCTTTGAAATTAAGTGTGTACCAGGCGGGAGTGAACGGAAGTCCATTCGCATCTTTAGCATAGGGCACATTATCTGTCCGGTCAATTAAAGGAAGATCTTTGAATTCCATTTTTTTGTTATACTGTGCATACAGATCAAGTCTAAGTTTTTTGCGGACGTATGTTAAATGCGTACTACCAAATAACGGTGCAACGTGTGGCTTTGGATAATAGATTAAGCTATCCTCACTTTGCTCTTCCCCTTTTTGATAGCTGATTTTGCTGCTCATTCCAAACCCTTTACCAAAACTGATATCAGCGCCAGCCTGGACACCATATACATAAGCGCCCGTGATGTTCTGAATGGCAAGCACCTGGCTCAGTTGACCATCATAATCGATGCTGTCTTGCCCATTGTATTGAAACGCTCTTCGTGCCAAAGCATTTTTAAGCAAGGTATAATAACCTGCAAAATCCACTTTTAAAAAGTGGCCAAATGTTTTAGCCGTTCCTATTTCTGCATTATAAGCATATTCAGGTTTAAGATCAGCATTAGCAACCACAACTGTTCCGGGCTGAGAATCAAAAACTTTGCCCATATCATCCAGGTTTGGCGCTCGGAAACCCGTTGCTGCATTGATGTATACTTGCCACGTTGTATTCGGACTGTAAACCATACCCAGGCTGCCATTCATTGCACCATTGCTGTTTTCGGCATGAACAAAAGGGAAGGGAAATAAGG
Organism: Bacteroidota bacterium; assembly: GCA_040388455.1. GTDB lineage: Bacteria > Bacteroidota > Bacteroidia > 2-12-FULL-35-15 > 2-12-FULL-35-15 > 2-12-FULL-35-15. The sequence goes on along the minus strand of JAZKBX010000068.1, from coordinate 10,147 downwards.
TGGTATCAAAATCAGCTTTAATTGTATAATGAGTGTAACGCGCGCCTGCATTTAAGATCATTTTTGGATTGATCTTGTATTTTAAATTTGCATAAGCACCAAACGCTAGCCATGTTGACCCATTAGGATAACGTGTATTCGTTGGCGTTTCGATTTGCGTTATAATATGTTGCCTTTTAGCAACGGAACCAATTTTGTTATAAATCACTTCCGCTCCGTAAAATAAAGTTGCTTTTTCGTTCAATTTTTTATCAAGATCTAAATTGAAAGAATAAGCATCAACCGTTTCTGTCTGGCTGCGCAATTGTTTATTATTAAATTTCCTGTCGTGACGGCTTTCTTCGTTGTTCTGAAGTGCAACTACAAAACGCAACTGGTCGAATATTTTATTGCTTTTTGTATTGATAAAACCCAAACGGTTCATCATCCATTTTTGAGGACCGTAATACCATTCCGCATTATCAAGCATGTCATCATTATTGGCATCTAAGTATAAACGATCGTAACGCGGAGCATCGGATGTTGCTGAATAATGAAATGCATAATCAATATTCCAGGCTTTGTTGGGTTGAAAACGAATTTTTTGCATCAGATTCAACTGACTGAATGCTGAACCAACTTGCAACGAGGGGTCGTTATTTACGACTGTAGAATCTTTCCCATCAAATGTTTGTGCGTACGAGGGGCGCAAAAAATAAGAGTTTCCAACAGAACCTGCACGTAGATCATCATAATCAGAGTAAGTGACACTGGTGAGAAACGACCATTTTTTAGATCCGATATTAAAATCCAGATGTCCCGTTTTTTCAGTGTTTGCAGATGAAAAGCGTCCAAAAGCACTACCGGTGACAAGCGTTTTACTACTATCGGCAAATTTCGGCTGTAAAGTATGGAAATCCATTACTCCGCCAATCGCATCACTGCCGTACATTACTGCACCTGGGCCAAAAAGCACTTCAGTGCTTTCAAGAGCTGATGCATCAATTGAAATAACATTTTGCAAGTTGCCAGCCCTGAAAATAGCATTATTCATGCGAACACCATCAACTACCAACATTACTCTGTTAGTGGAAAAACCTCTCAGGTTAGGTGACCCACCTGCCAATTGACTTTTTTGAATGTACACGTAGCCGCTTGTTTCCAAAAGATCTGCCGATGTTTGAGGGTTTTGAAAAGCCACATCTTTTTTACTGATCTTTTCAATCCGGTTAGGCGTTTCAATTTTTTTTTCTTCCCAACGGTTTGACGAAACTACCACTTCACCAAGTGAAATACGCGTTTCAGTCAATTCTATTTTAAATTTCATTGATTCAAGTTGTTGATATGAATAGGAAGGGGATTCATAACCTACCAGTTTAAAATAAACGCTGTCAGCAGCTTTAAATATAGATGCATCAATTTGTCCTTTAGCATTGGCATAGGTGGAGTGTGGTGGATTATTAGAATAAACAGCTACACCCGGTATGGTTTGCCGGGTAGTTTTATCTACAATCGTTAATGTTTGAGCTCCGGCAATAAACGCATAAAGCATCATAGCCATAGAGAGTATATTTTTTTTCATTGTTATATATTTAAAAAATTCACACTGTGCTCAGAATTGCATTATCAATTCTTTGCGGACTTTGCAATTTCTTTGTTTCGGAGTTTACCCTGAGCGTTTGCCGAAGGGCGGTTAAATTGTTTCTTTTGTTACTACCATTAAACAGGAACAAAATCCTGGCTTAAATATTCAAAGGAGCCTATAAAAGCAAGCTCCGCTTATTATTCGGAAGCAAATAAATAGTTGAATGTTAAATTAAAAAAGGAACTTAAACGAACTCAGGAGGAGGGGAGTCGGTTTCTATTAAAGCAGATTTGTAGAATAAATTGATAGAATAAAATGGAGGTTGATTTAACATAAAAGGATTAAATTTAAATGATTGCTCATTTGAAAAATACAGCTTAATAACATTGTTGGATAATTTTTTTGAGGCTTGGTTTTTTATTGGTTTGTTTGCTGCAATGTGTGTAGCAATATGTTCTTCAAGATTGGCGAATAATTCTTCCTCCTGCTCGTCATTGATGCAATAATAAGTAATGGAAGTAGCGTTTTTAGTATGTCTTACAACATCATAAAGGTTGCCTTTGTAGTACATCTCTTCTCCTTCTTCCAACCAATCTATTTTGTTGATTTGTGTCTTGTCAATAACAATAGTGGTTAGTTCATAAAGGTTTGTTTTTTTTTTAATTTCTGCTTTAATTTCCTTTTTTATTTGATATTGAACAGATTTGAATGCAATAAAATAACCTGCCATATTGAACAGGAAAATGCTAAATAAAAATATAGATATTACTTTTTTCATAAGGCGGAACCGAAACAAATATAAATAAAATACATCTGATAAAAAACAAAAATAACCCATCCGGAAAAATTTAAATTGCCTGAAGTTTATATGGTTTTATGAAAGACTTTTAAATAATGTTTCATAACAAGCGATTGTCAGAGGAAGTTGTTTTCCTGCTTGTTGTCTTCATTGGCAAAGCGCTCGCAGCTGAAGAATAGTAAAGAAATACATGTTAAAAAAAATAATTTTTTCATAATAATTATATAAAAAAATAGCCCCGCAAAATTGCGGGACTATTGAGTGGTTAGAGATTAAAAAGTGTATTTTAAATTTACACCTCCAAAATAATTAATTTCATTTGGAGCTGGTAAATAAGCGTCAGGCAATTGGTTTAAAAATACCATGTAATAATATTGTGTACCTGTTATATTATTGGCACCAATATAGGCATCAATATCAAAATGTTTCAGAAAACTTTTGTGGATACCCAGTTTGGCATTAACTATACTGAAAGCAGTTGTTTTGCTTATTCCATCTGAAGTATAGGGCATAGCATCTCTGTAAGAATAATTTACATTGGCATAAATACCCGCTTTAGTAATGATATCAATACCTGCATTTGCAGTGACAGGCGGTACACCGGCTACTGCTTTTCCACTGTAATCAACCTCTACAATATCTGTTTTTGCTGAATTAAGTTTCTGGAATTTAAAATCTTCATATTTGAAGTTTGAATAGCAGAAATTAGCAAAAGGTTTAATAGCTGTGAAGAAACCGGTAGTAGATTCATAAACAGTATACTTTAGTAATACTTCTAAACCTTTATTGTTTTGATTACCCCCATTGGTAAGATAAGTATAGGAAGTAGCAGTATTTGTTGCATTAGGAACCGCAACAGTTGTCATTTTATTTGAGAATATAGCATTGAATAAAGCTACCTGGTAAGTTAATTTGTCATTCATTAACGAACCTTTTGTACCGATTTCAAATTGTGTTCCCATTTCAGGCATTAATTCGGTATTTAATTGATTGGTTGTAGGAATAAAAATATAAGAACTGACAGGTGCCTTATATCCGGTGCTATAAGAAGCATAAGCAGAAATATTTTTATTAAATACTTTGTTTATTGCAACATGGGGCGAGAACATATTGCCATAACCTTTTGAGTAAAAATAGGATTTTGTATTGGTTGACACATACAAACGATCATGCAGAGAAATAAGCATTGAACTTGATCCTATACCTGCTGTAATTGCAAGATCTTTAGGTAAGCCTAACGTCCATTCTGTAAATACCGAAGATGTGGTGGTACGATAATTAATATTACTTCTCAAAGCTCCAATGATATTATAGGGTTGAGTCGGGTCAGGATTAGCTATCATTGCATAGCCAATTACCTGGGCATATTGTTCTTGTGCCTCAATACCTGCAACACCGTTTAAGCTTACTTTTTCATTTAAAGCAAACTTCATATCAAATGTGGAACGAATACCATAATTAATTGGCGCTTTATCGGTCCAACCTCCTGCAGAGCTAACATTTTGACTTTGTCCGCAACCGAATACAGAAGTAGTATTTGAGAGGTGTTTATTGAAAGCATACGTATGCCCAACTCCGGTTCTGAAGCTTATTATTTCAGAATGCGCATTGTTTTTGATATAATTTGGATTTCCGGAATAATCAAATGTTACATATTGCGCGGAATCCAATTCACCATTTCTCTCATCATAGCTATTACTATACCCTACGTAAGTAGTTATTTTTTGTTTTTCGTTAGGTGTAAATTCTCCAACAATATTTACAAAGTCTTTATGTGAAGCAGTGTGGACCATAAATCCATCGTATTTTTGCTTACCATAATTAACTAAAAATGAAGAACGGTCGCCTCCGATTTTTAGATGCGTTGTATAGCGTTGTAGTCCATAACTTCCCATCATAACGTCCTGACCAATGGATACTTTCCCTTTGTCTGCGGTTATTGTTTTAAGATTGACAGCTCCGGCTATTGCTAATCCATACAATGTACCGGCAGGGCCTTTTACAATTTCCACATTTCCAATGGAGCCGAAGTCAATATCATCCATCAGTGTTATTCCTTCTGCATCGGTAATAGGAATATTGTTCAGATAGATTTTTGAACCTTGTCCGTCAAAATTACTATTTACACCATTAGTACCTCTTGCGCCATTTCCGTATCCCCTGATGTTAAATTGCTGTCCGGCTGATACTGTCCTTCGTTCCATAAATACTCCTGGTACATTTCCGTTAATAGCGTCATCCAGGAATAATCCTGTTCCTCTTTTCAGCTCCACTTCATTTAATTTGGCAACAGAGGCCGGCTGATATAAAATTGATTTAGTTGAACCAGAAGTTATTTCAACTTCCTGCAATTTAAGAATTGTATCTTTTTGAGCCAGGGCATTGCATAAAGCAAATGCACCGGATATTGTAAACACTATATATTTTTTCATGTGATTTTGTTTAGATTTTTGTAAATATTAATACGATTCATTTAGCCACTTATAGCTAATAAAAGATACGCACAACCGTTCAAAGGGTATAATAAATAAACCCCTCGAGCAATTAAGGTAAACAGTCTTAATCGTGATTTTAAATAGATTTTGGAATAAAAGAACCTAAGCTAATTCAGGTGGTGGAGAATTTATTTCAATGCAAATAGAAGTGTAAATTAAATCCTGTGAAAAAAAACGGGTAGTTGATGTTGGAGCATTAAACAGGAAAGGAGTTTCATTTGAAAAATATAATTTAATAGCAATGTTGGTTAATTTTTTAGCAGTGTGGTTTTTCAAAGATTTATTGCCGGAAATGTATTGGTTAATATGTTCATGGAGGTTTGCGAATAGTGATTTTTCCTGTTTGTCATTTATGCAGTGATAGGTGACTGATGTGGAGTTTTCTGTGCTTCTTACAACATCATAAAGTTCGCCTTTATAGTACATTTCTTTACCTTCTTTCACCCATTCAATTTGTTCTAAATGGTTTTTATCGATAAAAATAGTTGTTAAGTCTGAGGGACTAAGTTGTTGTTTTATTTCTGCCTTAATTTCCTTTTGTATTTGATATTGAAAAACTTTGAAAGCAATAAAGTAGCCAACTGTATTAAACAGGAAGATGCTAAGTAAGAATAATGCTAGTGCTTTTTTCATAAGATAAAAAACAAATATAAATTAAAATACTTTTAAAATCAAATAATGTCTTTATGTCACGCTTTATTTTTGGTACAAACATTGCGACTGCGAATTACGAATCTACAATAATGGATTTTTAGGGATTTGCGAAATTGTCCGATAAGAATTGAATGTCCCTCAGTCCGGTCAAGTTGAGAAGGGGGGCTTTTAATTGGGGATAGCAGTTTGTTGTTTTTTAACATTTAGTTTCGTAAATTCGTAAAGATTCGTTATTAGTAACGGTAATTCGTTAAACTATGCGCAATACTACATCCAAATTATTCTTCAGTATTCTTTATCCGGCTTTATTTTTATTAATACTGTGGGGCATAAAATTATTTGAAACTGTTGAGAACGTAAATTTATCCTGGTATGGTTTATATCCTCGTACTTTCCATGGTTTATTCGGAATAATCACCTCCCCGTTATTACATGCCGATTTCTCCCATTTGATTGCCAATTCAGCCCCATTATTGATCTTGGGGCCTGTTATTTTTTATTTTTATCGTTCAATTGCATTCCAGATATTTTTCTGGGTATATTTAATGACAGGTATTTGGGTTTGGGCAATCGGGCGTGATGCTTACCACATTGGAGCCAGTGGAATTATTTATGGTTTTGTCACTTTTTTATTTTTTAGTGGCGTATTTAGAAAAGATACCCGTTTACTTGCTTTATCCATGTTCGTTGTTTTTCTTTACGGTGGTACCGTTTGGGGGATATTACCACTGAGAAGCGGTATGTCGTGGGAATCCCATTTATTGGGGGCTTTGGCCGGATTAACAACTGCTTACCATTTCCGTAAGGAAGGACCGGCAAGCCGCGTATATGATTTTGGCGATGATGAAGAAAATGAAAAAATTGATGTAAGTGAAGATTACGATTCCTCTGAAACCGAGGATGAACCTGCCAATAATACCACTATCACTTATAATTTTGTTCCAAAAGAAAAAGAAAAGGATCCCGAATAATTTTTGTTTTTCTCCTTTCGCATTTATTTTGAAATGTAATATCTCCTTTTTTCTGTAAAACAGCATCAAACATATAGTATTTATGCACTATTTTAGGTACCTTTGTAGGCTTTAATTAGTTATGGGTAATGAATTTTTTTTTGGAGACTAAATTAAAAAATTACTGTTTGGAGTGCCAAACATCCTTTGAGGCTATAAAGTTGCGTTAGGGATTGCAGCGTAAATCCTTTTCTTTTTAGAAAAGATTGCAGCGTAAAGCCCGTCCACTTTCTTTTTGGAGAAAGTGGAACGCCCAAAAACATAATTTCGAAATTTCAAAAACGTATATCAGACACCAAATTCATTTACTTAAAATTTTTTAAAATTGAACTATCTATCAGTAGAATCCGTTTCAAAATCGTACGGATCAAAAGTATTATTCGATAAAATTAGCTTTGGACTTAACCAGGGGCAACGTATGGCGTTGATCGCTAAAAATGGTGCTGGAAAATCAACACTGCTTAAGATCATCACAGGCAAAGAGATATCAGACGGAGGTTCGGTTACCTTCCGGAAAGATATCACAGTTACTTATCTTGATCAAAATCCATTGTTTGATGCAAACAGCACTGTAATTGAAGCTATTTATAATACCGACAATCCGATGTTGAATGCAGTTCGCAATTATGAAACTGCTTTAACTGAATTCGAAAAAGACTATAATGATAAAACTTCTGAACAGCTTGAACTGTGCAGCGCACAGATGGATAAGTTAGAAGCCTGGGATTTTGAAGCGAAGGTGCACGAGATTTTGCAACGCTTGAAAATTGCTTTTCTGGATAAACAAATATCTACCCTTTCCGGTGGACAAAAAAAACGTGTTGCATTAGCGAAAGTACTGATTGACGAACCGCATTTATTGATACTCGATGAGCCTACCAACCATTTAGATGTAGAAATGATCGAATGGCTGGAAAATTATTTGGTATCCAGAGATCTTACCTTATTGCTTGTTACTCACGATCGGTATTTTTTAGATAGCGTTTGTACCGAAATTGTAGAAATTGATGCCGGCAAACTTCATCATTACAGGGGGAACTTTCAATATTTTGTTGAGAAAAAGGCTGAACGTGAGATGATGGAAAACAGTGAGATCGATAAAGCAAAAAATTTATACAAAAGAGAATTGGAATGGGTACGTAAAATGCCCCGCGCTCGCGGTACTAAAGCAAAATACAGAGTTGATTCATTTTATGAAGTAAAAGACAAAGCATTCAGCAAACAAACAGAAGAAAAATTGGTGCTGGGTGTTCAAATGTCCCGTATTGGTGGAAAAATATTAGAATTCAATAAGATCAAAAAAGCGTTTGACGACACAAAAATAATCAACGATTTTTCTTACATTTTCAAAAAAGGGGAGAAAATTGGTGTTATTGGTAAAAATGGGGTTGGAAAATCTACTTTTTTGAATATGGTTATGGGCTTGGAAATGCCTGATTCCGGAAGCATTTCAACGGGTGAAACTATTGTGTTTGGGTATTATTCCCAGGAAGGATTAAAGCTTAATGAAGATAAACGTGTAATTGATGTGGTAAAAGATATTGCCGAATTTATTCCTTTGGCAGACGGTTCTAAACTTTCGGCATCAGGCTTGCTTACTAAGTTTTTGTTCCCTCCTGATGTACAGTACGGTTTTGTTTCCAAGCTTAGTGGTGGCGAAAGACGCAGGTTATATTTAATGACCATTTTGATAACAAATCCTAATTTTTTGATCCTCGATGAGCCAACCAACGATCTGGATATTGTTACGCTAAGTGTATTGGAAGATTTTTTAACCAGTTTTCAGGGCTGCTTGCTTGTTGTAACACACGATCGTTACTTTATGGATAAGATGGTTGATCACTTGTTTGTGTTTGAAGGCGAAGGTGTTGTTCGTGATTTTCCTGGAAATTATACTGAATATCGTGAGAAAAAAGAACAGGAAGAGAAAAAAATAGGGAAAGATGCCAAAGCAAATCAACAACAAGCAACCGCGCAATCTGCTTCTGTTACCTCCAGCGGAACAGCTTCGGCTGTTTCATTAGCCGTTGATACCGCAACAAAAACCTCAACTCAAAAGAAAAAATTAAGTTTTAAAGAAAAATTTGAATTCGAAGAGTTAGAAAAAGACATTGCAAAACTTGAAGCTCAAAAAGCTAAAATTACCGAAGACCTTAACACGAGTACTGATAACCATGATGATATTGTAAAATGGACCGGTCAGATTGGCAATATCATTACTCAGCTTGACGAAAAATCTTTGCGTTGGTTGGAATTGAGTGAAGGGATTTAATTGTTTCAATCTTAAGAGGTTATTGAATTCAGAATTTCGATTGAAAATCTGTTTTTAAGGATATATTATAACAAAATTTCCATTCTAAAAGTCCTTTAATTCCGCGCAAAGTAGAATCTCATGTGTCATCCATGCCTTTTGGGAAGGATCTTGTTTCTTAATAAAATTGTCCCTGATTTTAAGCCCCCTCTTTAAACGAGAGGGGGCGGGATAGACATTTTACCTTCAAAAATCACTTTTCCCTCAAACAATCTTCCTTGTATGGTTCATTGAACATCCTTAATTCTATAAAAAAATGCGTCCACAATAAATTTACCAAACTCAAAAAAAGGACAATGACACAAAAAATAAAAAATAATCAAAAGAAACAAAAATTATAAACAAAATTTCGTAGTTTCGTAGTAAACATAAAATAAGAATAATAAGTTCTGGAAAAAGTACTGAAATTTGTGTGGGATTCCGTTTAACAATGCATATATTTCGGAAAGTTAAAAAGAATATGATAAATAAAATACTTAAACTATCGTTTCTTTGCCTTTTAATGCTGGGGTTGCATCATACTGCATCAGCACAAGTGCAAAATGTTCCTCCAATGCGCCAGGTTTTAGGCACAACAGGTGGTTCCGGAACTTTGCCCTGGGGTACCATTGATTATACTGTTGGAGAAGTGATGGTAACATCCGATTCAGCAGTTTCTCCTTTTTCCAGTGTTAAATGGTTAACACAAGGTTTTCAGCAGCCTGAAGATAATGCATTCAGTGTTGAAGCTGTTGGCGTTAACTCCACTTGTATTGGAGCAAGCAATGGAAGTGCTAATTTATCGGTAATTAATAATTCCGGAACTGTAACTTACAGTTGGCAAAACTCCGCTTTTGGACCTAAGTTTTTATTTGAAGATCTTGCTCCCGGAACCTATTCTTATGTTGTAAAAGACGGTAACTTTTCAATTCCCGGTACTGTAACTATCACCGAAGATCAGGTGGATTGCGGTGCACAATTAGTGATCTATAAAGGGATCACGCCAAATCAGGACGGGCATAATGATAATTGGCAAATAGATGGAATCACCAATTTTAAAACAAATATTGTTTCCATTTACAACCGTTGGGGGGATTTGGTTTGGACAAAGAAAAACTATGATAATGAAGCAGTAGTTTGGGATGGGAAAAACACAAAGGAAGTGTCTTTGCCTGATGCTACTTATTTTTATATAATTGAAGCTGGTGGAAAAATTTATAAGGGCTGGGTGGAATTAACCCATTAAAGAACTGTCAAGAAGTACGATTGCAATAAATGATTAATAAAAGAACATGAAGCAATATTTACACACTGTATTACACACTCTTTTGCTGG
>JAZKBX010000067.1:0-6233 GCA_040388455.1 Bacteroidota bacterium | reverse complement strand
CATTGTTATTGGCTTCCAGTATAAATGTAAAAGGTCCGGGAAGAGCCTTTTTCATAACCTTATACGTGGCTGTATTTATAGGTTTAGTGAAATCAGAGAGGTGACTTAGGTCAGAACAAATAAAAGAAAAGTTAGCTTTTTCGGGGTCTATACCTTTTATTTTACATACACGTTCAACCGCACGTTGTTTATTAATATCACACCCTATCCCATAAACGGTATCTGTTGGATAGATAACAACGCCACCATCGCGCAAGCATTTTACAACTTTTGCAATTTCATCATAATTTGGTTTATTGGGGTTTATGCGGAGAAACAAAACAGTTTAAAGTTAAAAGTTGGAAAGTTAAAAGATCTGTGGTTTTAAAAGCCCCTCTCCAAATGGAGAGGGGTAGGGGTGAGGTTTTATTTCTTTGCATCCGCTAAAAACTGGGCTAAACCTATATCCGTTAATGGATGTTTCAGTAAAGACAGGATCACACTTAATGGACAAGTTACAACATCAGCGCCAATTGTAGCACATTCAATAATATGCATTGGATGGCGAACAGATGCTGCTAAAATTTGTGTTTCATAACCGTAGTTATCATAAATCACACGGATATCTTCGATCAATCTTAAGCCATCTGTTGAAACATCATCTAAACGGCCCACAAATGGAGAAACGTAGGTAGCACCTGCTTTTGCAGCCAATAAAGCTTGTCCGGCAGAAAACACCAATGTGCAGTTTGTTCTGATCCCTTTTTCAGAAAAATATTTAATAGCTTTAATACCATCCTTGATCATTGGTACTTTAACTACAATTCTTTTGTGAAGTTTAGCAAGGCGTTCACCTTCTTTTACCATTCCTGCAAAATCAGTGGAAATTACTTCAGCACTAACATCACCGGTTACTATCTTGCAAATATCAACATAGTGTTTTAAAATATTTTTTTCGCCTTTAATACCTTCTTTGGCCATTAATGAAGGGTTAGTAGTTACCCCATCAAGTACACCAAGGTCTTGAGCTTCTTTAATTTGTGCAAGGTTTGCCGTGTCAATAAAAAATTTCATATCTAAAATAATTAGCCTTTTAAATCTCCCGGAAAGGTAGATTTTTGGGAATGGTTTATAATTGTTATTTGTTTTGCAAATGTATAAAAACGATTTGGAACTCAACAAATATAGTTGAGTTCATTCATAATTCGTCTTTACCGGTAATTTGTGGGAGTTTTGTAATTCGTAGGAAGTAAAAAAAGAAGGGGTAAGCTACTCATATCGCACCGCTCAACCTATTACCTTTGCTTACTTCCGTACCTGGAGGGTTTTAGGGAGCTGGTCGTATAAGACTTACCCCGGCACAAAAGTAATAAAATTTATTTAAAAGTTCAAAGTATTACCTCATTTTAAAATTCTTTCTGTTTCAGGAGGATTGTAACCCTCTCCTGATTCGTTATGTTCGTAATTCATAGATTATTTATATATTTGTTTCCTATGAACATTTCAATTGTTATCCCTTTATTAAACGAAGAAGAATCTTTGCCGGAGTTATGCGGATGGATTGAGAAAGTGATGGTTGGTAATAATTTTTCGTATGAGGTGATTTTAGTTGATGATGGAAGTACAGATAATTCCTGGAAGGTCATTGAAGCTTTGTCGGTTAAAAATCAAAACATTAAAGGAATAAAATTCCGGAGAAATTATGGTAAATCAGCTGCTTTAAATATAGCATTTGAAGCTGCCCAGGGTGATGTAATAATTACAATGGATGGCGATTTGCAGGATTCTCCTGATGAAATCCCTGAATTATATAAAATGATCATGGTTGACGGGCTTGATCTGGTTTCAGGCTGGAAAAAGAAACGTTACGATCCTTTAAGTAAAACCATACCCACAAAATTATTTAATTGGGCAACCCGAAAAGCCAGTGGAATCAATAATTTACATGATTTTAATTGTGGTTTAAAAGCGTATAAAAAAGATGTTGTTAAAAACATTGAAGTTTATGGCGAAATGCACCGTTATATCCCTGTGATTGCTAAATGGGCCGGTTTTACAAAGATTGAAGAGAAAGAAGTGCAGCACTACGAGCGTAAATACGGTAAAACAAAATTTGGTTTTGAGCGTTTTGTAAATGGCTTTTTGGATTTAATGTCTATCACTTTTGTTTCGAAATTCGGAAAACGGCCAATGCATGTTTTTGGCTTTTTTGGAACTATTTCATTTTTATTTGGCGGATCTGTTTCTTTGTATTTGATCAGCGAAAAGGTATATAAATCGTTTAATGTTATTCCTACCCGTGATGTAACTGATAAACCTTTATTTTACCTTGCCTTGGTAGCCATGATAATTGGTACTCAATTATTTCTTGCCGGATTTTTGGGTGAGCTGATTTCTCGTAATTCCGTTAATAGAAATCAATATCTGATTGAAAAACGCATATAGGCGGCTTCAAGAAACTTCCCCGAAGAAAATATTTATTATAATAGACTTTATTTAAGTTAATTCGTTAAGCTAATCAACCGCACTTTCTCGACAAGCTCGAAATGAACTGCGCGCATGTTCATTTCGAGCTTGTCGAGAAAATTGCGTGTAAGCATTTTAACCCTCAATTTCGTTGTAAACATTAAAATGTATTTTAATTTGTATAAAGTCTAATGCAAAGAAAAAGCCTTGAAGATTTTTATCTACAAGGCTTTCCTTTTATGAACTAAAAAAATTAATTGACAACTTTACCGCGAATTACGCTAAGTTTATCATAAATTTTAGTAAGTAACGCTTTTTCAATATCTCCACCTTTGTGCTCTGTATAAATGTTCTGTAAATCTTTTAGATCCTCGATAAAAGGTTTGAAATCTTTTTCTTTTTCAAATTCCTTTAACAATTGCACTAGCTTTTCCAAGGTATATCCTTCTTGCGCAACTTTTTGAAATAGCAGCTCATTATCTTTGTTTTTTGTTTCGTCTTTAATTAAAGCTACAGTTAAATACTGACTCTCGATCCAGCTTCCTACCAAAATTTGGGTTGCCGTTAAAAGTCGGTCGTTGGAACGTAAATAATTATCCATTTCAGTATAGATCTGATCGATAATTTTATTGATAGTATCTTTTTTATCAATATTATTTTCTAATCGTGGCCCAGCAATATTTTCGAAAATTTCAGCACAACCAAGGCTTTTCGCTAAACTACCTGCGGTTTTGAAATAACTTTTTACTTCAGAAAAATGTTCATTCGAAGATAAATAAACCAGATCAACAACATACACACCATAATTCAATCCCTTTTTTGTTGTGGTGGTATACTTAGTTACATTATCAGTTGAGTTAACTAATCCTTGTTTAAACGGAATATTCGCTTTTGGCAAAAGCGTAATAATTTCGAATGGGGAAGGGATATTTATAATTAGGGTATGAAATTTAAAATCGGCCAATTCATTTTCTGGCTGAGTTGCTGGACTATTAACTGTATCCTTTGGTGATTCTGTAACATTGGATGTATCAGTTGCAGTGTTATTACATGAGACCGTTAAGACTACACAAGAAAAAAGAATTATTTTTTTTATCATAAGATTGGGTTTTGAAACAGTTTTATTTTTTTGTAAAAGAAACAAGATTGAAAGGGATCTTTATTATAGACTTATAATCTTCTCCAGCTTCCTGCATATCATCATCTTCCTGATTATAAAGCCAGTTAATAGTTGTTTCACTTTTTCCGCTTTTGGAAATAAGTTCCAGCATTTTAAACAGGTCAACAATAGATTTGGACGAGCTGGTATTAAAATAATCTAATTGAATGTTAAGATTTGTTTTGGAAGCAGGGTTTTGAGCATACTCGTTAAGCCATTCAAATAATGGTTTATAAAATAATATTGTGTTTTCGGGAATGGATTTTCCTTTTAATTCAAAATTTCCATTCGGATCAAAATTGATTAAAGGCGTTTTGGTGGATTGTTGAACTATGTATGGATTTGTTGCCATCATTAATTTTAAAACGTTTTAATCAAAGTTTAGAATAGCAAATTTATATATAAAATCAAAACTTCAAAGAAATTTCTTCATTATTAGTAATAAAGGGGGAAATATTCAATTTTTTTAAGAATCATTTGTCTTAATAAAAAATGATTTTTGTAAGATGAACAATTTAAACATTGTTTAATATTTTAACTTGAAATTATTATGTATTATCTTTGGAAAGCAATCGAAAAACAAGTTTCTCTTGTGTTGTAAACCAGATAGTGAATATTAGCGTTGAATACGAATTATAAATGAAGAAACAACTTTGTGTAAAATATCTTTTTTTATTGCTCGTGATGCTGCAATGTTTCTATTTGTCAGCGCAGAATCATCAGACAATTGATTCAGTCAAAAATTTTGTAAAATCCACTTCAAACGATACTGCAAAAATTTCAGCATTGATAATGCTTTCTAAACATTTTCAAGATACTAATTCAGATAAAGCATTTGAATATGGTCTTGAGGCTTTGACCCGTTCAATAAAACTAATCTACCCCAAATTTATTGGGAAAGCACATAATAATCTTGGCGATCTTTATTGGTACAAAGGGAATTATGGTGCCTCATCAGAACATTATTTCAAAGCATTAAAACAATTCGAGGAAATTAAGGATAAGGCTGCTATTGCCGGATGTTATCGTAACATTGGCTGGATTTATGATTTTCAAAAGAAATATGATGAGGCACTTAATTATTATTTAAAAGCACTTTCTATTAACAGTGAATTAAACAGAAAAAATTACACGGGGCTTAATTATTGTGATATTGGTATTATTTACACGGAACAAAAAAAGTATAACGAGGCAATTAAGAGCTATAAGAATGCATTGAAAATTTTCGGAGAAACTGGGAACAAACAAGGTATAGAGGCAATCTATAATAATATGAGTACGGCTTATGATTGTATGGGGAATCTTAAGCTTGCTATTGAAACCAATGAGAAATCGGTGGAAATTGGTGAAAAATCAGGTAATAAACGATATCTAGCATCCTCTTATAACTCTCTTGGAGAGTTTTACACCAAAGCTAAAAGATATATTGAGGCTTTCCATTCTCTCGAAAAAGCAATGCATAATGCAAAAGAAATTAGAGATAATAATACTTTAAAAATAATTTATGATAATTTTTCAACCCTTTATGAAAAGCAAAATGATTTCCACAAAGCCTTTGAATACGCAAAATTATCATCAGTTCTCACCGAGAGTATCAACAATGAAAGCAACAACAAGCAGGTAAATGAAATGACTGCAAAATACGAATCCGAGAAAAAAGAGTTGTTGATTGCCGGCTTGGAAAAGGATAAGGCACTTTCAGATGAAAAATTGCAACGTGAAAAAAACTTTAAGGTATATCTTCTCATTTTTTCATTGTTCATTGCCTCTTTTGCGTTTGTTCTTTTTAGAGGAAATGTGCAAAAAAGAAAAGCTAACACCGCATTATCATTTGCCTACGAAGAAATTGAATCGAAAAATAAAGATATTTCGGATAGTATAAATTACTCCAAACGCATACAAGATGCTAGTTTAGCGCCTAAGGAACTCCGGTATAAGCTATTTCCTGATGCTTTTGTTTTATTTAAACCAAAAGATATTGTAAGCGGTGATTTTTATTGGTATGCAGAAAAGGCTGGTAAAAGATTAATAGCATCCTGCGATTGCACGGGGCACGGAGTTCCAGGGGCACTGATGAGTATGATCGGAAATAATATTCTGAATCAGATCGTAAATGAAAAAGGAATTACCTCACCTGATGAGATCTTGAATCACCTACATAAAGAAGTTCGCAAGGCTTTAAAACAAGAAGATCAAGGCGCAACTAAAGATGGAATGGACATTGCTCTTATTTCCTTTAATAGCGATACTGAAATTGAATATGCCGGTGCGCACAGGCCGCTGTGGATCATCAATAAAATGGATACAGGAGAATTGGTAATTGATAATGAAACCTCGCAACAACTTCAGACAAAAAAACACCAATTATTTGAAATCAAACCGGACAAGTTTTCTATTGGAGGGCATCAAACAGAAACAGAACGGAAATTTACTAAACATAAAATTTCTCTTTCCAAAGGTGATTGCATTTATATTTTTTCGGATGGATTTGTTGATCAGTTTGGTGGTAATGAAGGTAAGAAATTTATGAGCAAACGATTTAAAGACCTATTGCTTGCAGATTATTCCACACCCATGCTCGAACAGGAAAATAAATTGATCAAAACGTTCGAAACCTGGAAAGGAAGCC
>JAZKBX010000066.1:0-4616 GCA_040388455.1 Bacteroidota bacterium | reverse complement strand
AGGCCATCATCTGCAATTTCACCAAACTCATCATTTTCTTTTTTTGCTTTCTTCGCTTTTTTAGCCAGGAGTTCATTCAATGATAATTTTATTTTGTAATCGATCTCATTGTTAAATGTGTGCGTACCGGATGTTGTGAAGTTCAAAGCATTTGATTTTATCTCCATTTTAGGAATGGTAAGAAGTTTATTTTTTATTTCAAATTGGTTTTTGAGTGTTGCAAAACGCAAATTTTCCAATTCTTTCAATTCAATAAAACGCGACAAACTTTTCATCGTTTCCACATTGTTTAATTCACCATTCTCAATGGTCATATCAATACCTGCGTAAAGCTTGTCCATATCGATTTCCAGCTCGGGGCTATATACTGATGCGAATTGGATCTTAGCGGTAGTAACACCCTTTATATTTTTATCAGTAATTGCAGTTTGTCCGAAATTTTCAAATGCAACAAACATTTTAGTAATATTTATTTTACTTAATTCCGAAAAACAAGTGATCAACAATTTAGTAGAATCACAGCCATCTATCAAACCGCTTATAGTAACATTTCCGTTCATAGTAGAAAGCGTTACAGGGTCTACACTCATTTTTTTATCTTTAAGTTTAACAACGCCTTTAATATTCGTGGCCTCAAATTTTCTGAATACCAAATGCTGAATTTCACTATTCAGATTTACATTTATATGTTCCGAAAATTTAAGTTTATATTTACTTTTTGATGGTATATCTTCTTCTTTATTAGCAAGCAATTCATTCAGATCAAGATTTTTCGAATTTAGTGTTGCTTCTACTGATATGTCCTGGTTCTCTTTCAGGATAAAACCAATGCTATTTTTAAAAACACCTTTTAATTCAAAATCGCTATTGGAAACATTTCCGGATAATGTATTAACTGCCAGATCGTTATTGTCAAACGTAAAATCACCATTAATATTTGCAAAGATCATCGCGTTATTTTTTAATTTTATATTCACCCCTGAAACAGACAACACACCGCTTGTAATTACATTTTGATAATTAACAGTGTTAAATTCTTTTCCTTCGCCTTTAAAAGAAGCGTCAATCTTTAATTGTCCCGAGATCGTTTCAATGGTATCGATTTTTACAAAAGCTTGCAGTTTTTCTAAACTGATATCCGCTTTTATTTTAGCGGAAACAGAAGGATTATTCAAATTGTGTAACGACAGTTCACCTGAAACAGCACCCTGGTCAATGGTTGCAGAAAAAGGAATTAATTCCAACAGTGAACCTTCTGAATTCCCATTATTTCCGCTGGAATAACGGCCTTTCAAATTCACATTACGCAAAACAATATTATCTTTCACTTGTGTGATATCCGCGTTTTTAATTCCAAAATCAGCATTAATTTCAGGTGTTTTATCCTTTGTGATACTTCCCCTGATTGTGGCATCAAAATAAAATTCTCCGGTACTTTCATAGTCATTTATTATGCCTTTGTACTTGTTTGGAATTAATGATAAAACCGATCTTATATCCATATCCTTGCCTTTGATACCAAAGTTGACGATTGGCTCCTTGCCTGCATTGATCACATTACCAAACACCTCAAATAATAAATTTTCGATTTTAATTTTACCATCTTTAATTTTATAGGATGGCATTGTATTGTCAACATCTAAAGCAAGTTCAGCATGGATCTTTTTCTTCCGTAAGAAAGTGGAGCCTTCCATTTCCAGGTGGTTCACAAATAGATCGCTTGCTGTTTCAAGCGAATATTTAGAATTTGAAAATTTTCCGGAGAGCGTGCTCTTTTTGATCAGCACATCCATTTTTTGACTTGCTTTCTGATCTTTATAATAAAGCTGTACATTGGTCAACACAATCTTTTCCAGGGCAAACGAAAAGGCAGTAACGCTTGTATCTGAGGATGATTTCCAGAAATGATAATTATCCTTCCCGTTCTTATCAATGCGGATCTTCAAAACTACATCATCAATTTTTATCTTTTTAACGTGATATTTTTTTCTAATAATATCTACAAGATTGAATTGTAGCGAAATTTTGCCGGCTTTAAATAAAGTGTCTTTCTTTTTGTTTTCAATAACCTCAAGTGCTTTCACATTTTTGAAATCAAGTGAGGCATAAGGAAAACTTTTAAGGACAGTAAAATCAATGTCTTTTCCGTCAATTATTAGTTGAGTATTCAGGTGCTTATTCAACTCCTCTATCACATATTCTTTTACCTCATCCTGGTAGTAATAACCTGCAACGGAGCCACCACCAACGACAGCAACAAAAAAAATAAATAAGAAAATAATGATCCGCCACAAAATGCGAAATAGCCTTGGTGATTTTTTAGAAGGAATGGAGGGGTCTACAATGGTTTGGTTATTCATCCAGGCATTTTATTACAACGCAAAGTTTATAAAAAAATGCTACAGGCTTATGCGCTGTAAGGCAGATTTTATCAATAACGGAAAGTGGATAAGTTTATTTTGGAGATTATTGTTTGAGAAAATGAAACTCTGTGAAAGCTCTCAGGTTACCCTGTGGCCTCTGTGTTGATTTTTTTTAACACAGAGAGCACGGAAATAAATGAGTTTCACAGAGTTTAAAATAATTTTAGGGGATAAATATAAATAATTTTTAAAACTATTCAGTACTGATCATCTTCAACATGCCAACTTCAGCATCTGATAAGATTCTCCAGCGTCCACGAGGCAGATCTTTTTTTGTTAAAGAACCAAACATTACTCTATCCAACTTACGGACATTGTAACCCATGTGTTCAAAAATCCTACGCACAATGCGGTTTTTACCCGAATGTATCTCCACTCCTACTTGTGTTTTATCAGCATTATCACCTACATAGCTAACTTCATCTACTTTAATAGGACCGTCTTCCAGCTCAATGCCTTCAGCTATTTTGTCCATATCAACACGTTTTAGCGGTTTATCAAGCTCCACATGGTATATTTTACGGATACCGTAACGTGGATGAGTTAATTTTTTTGTAAGATCGCCATCATTGGTAAACATCAGCAAACCTGTGGTAGCTCTATCCAAACGGCCAACAGGGTAAATGCGTTCCTTACAGGCACCTTGCACTAACTCCAGAACCGTTCTGCGTTCCTGTGGGTCGTCAGCAGTTGTGATATAATCTTTTGGTTTGTTCAGGATCAAATAAACCAAACGTTCTTTTTTAAGTGTTTGACCGCCATACTTAACAATATCAGTAGGTTTCACACGGTACCCCATTTCAGTAATGTTTTTACCATTTACCTGAACCACTCCCGATGCTATCAATTCGTCAGCTTCTCTGCGGGAACAAATTCCTGCATTAGAAAGATATTTATTTAGGCGGGTTAAGCCATCATCCTCTTCTCGCTGTGGTTTTGATGCGGATTTTTTACCGGTAAAAGTTTTTTTGTCAGTGGGCTTCGATTTTTTAAAACCTCTACCGCTATTGCTGGTATACTTTGGCTTTTCATCACCATATTCAAAATCGCTTTCAATCATATCGTTGGGATTCACCCCATCACTTTTTCTGACAAAAGCTGGTTTTTCAGAAAAAGGTTTTTTACCGAACGATTTTGGTGCTTTATTGGCTCTGTCACTGAAGGATGGCTT
The DNA here is from genome assembly GCA_040388455.1 of Bacteroidota bacterium. Lineage (GTDB taxonomy): Bacteria > Bacteroidota > Bacteroidia > 2-12-FULL-35-15 > 2-12-FULL-35-15 > 2-12-FULL-35-15. The sequence continues at coordinate 1,022 of JAZKBX010000066.1, read as the reverse complement.
ATCATCGCTATCAGCTCTTCTTTTCTTAAATTCCGGTTTATCAGAAAATGGTTTTTTGCTGAACGATTTTGGTCCATCAGTACCTTTATCTCTGAAAGATGACTTTTCATCGCCATCATCGCGTCTTTTCTTAAATTCAGGTTTATCCGAAAACGTTTTTGTACCGAATGATCTTGGTTTATCATCCCCTTTGTCTCTGAATGATGGCTTTTCATCCCCATCATCACGTCTTTTCTTAAATTCCGGTTTATCCGAAAACGTTTTTTTGCTGAATGATTTATCAGTGCCTTTTTCTCTGAAAGAAGGTTTTTCATCACCATCAACAGGTCTTTTCTTAAAACCGGGTTTATCCGAAGCGCCCCTTTTACGGGTTTCATCAAAACTGGATGAAGTACTGCGCTTTTTTGTTCCACCAAAATCCGAAGGGCGTGAATCATCGCGGAAACGTTCGAACGATGGTTTGTTCTCATTCTTAGCCGGTCTGGCTTTTTTAGTTTCGAAGGATTTATCATTCTTAAATTCCTTATCGCTATCTCGTTTAAAGTCCTTAGCCGGACGGGTGTTGTCACCTGAGCGGTTATAAGGCGTTTTTTTCTCGTACCTTGAATCTTTGTCCTTTGAGGAATCGTATGATTTTTTTTCTTTTGACTCTTTGTTGTTATCACGCTTAAAAGCAGCAAATGGCTCCTTGGAATCATCGCTGGAGCCGAAAGAAGATTTTTTACCCGGGCCTCTGCTTCCCTCTTTTTTTGACGAAAAAGGTTTTTTACCCTTAAAATCTTTACTACCGCTACGTTTAAATTCTTTTGCCATCCTATAATTTTTTTACAAAGTTACGAAAAACCAACTGATACTGACGGGTTTGTTCTCATAAAATAGATATTTACCGGGGCTCGATTAATAAAATAAGAGGAAATTGGTCCAAGAATAGGTTAATTGGGGCGTTCCCCTTTCTCCCCTTTTTTCCCTTTTCCCTCTTCAGCTGAAGAGGGAAAAAGGAGAGAAAGGGGCGGGCTTTACGC
>JAZKBX010000065.1:0-1745 GCA_040388455.1 Bacteroidota bacterium | reverse complement strand
TTTCAGGAATGGCAACAAAAAACGGATAAAATTGAGTATTGATTTGATTTAAAAATTTATTTTAAGCATTTTCACATTAACACATTTTCAAATCATCAAATTTTCAAATTGAATTATGACATTTACCATAGAAGGAAATATTGTTGACGTATTAAATCAGATCGTTTTTAAAGGCATTATCACCGTTGAAAATGGCATCATAAAAAGCATCTTAAAACAAGATGTTGCTTCCACTAATTATATACTTCCCGGATTTATTGATTCGCATGTGCATGTGGAAAGCTCCATGCTTGTACCTTCTGAATTTGCCCGCCTTGCAGTCACTCACGGCACCGTAGGCACTATCTCCGACCCTCATGAAATTGGCAACGTATTGGGTATTGATGGTGTTAAATACATGCTTGATAATGGAAAAAAAACACCTTTTAAATTTTATTTCGGAGCACCCTCTTGTGTTCCTGCAACAACGTTTGAAACAGCAGGTGCGGTTATAGGTGTGAAAGAAATAGATGAATTATTACAAATGCCTGAAATTGTGTACCTCGCGGAAATGATGAATTTTCCTGGAGTTTTACATCAGGATGAAGTTGTAATGAAAAAAATTCAATTGGCTCATAAATACAAAAAAGTGGTGGATGGGCATGCTCCGGGGCTTCGTGGAGAAGATGCAAAAAAATATATTTCAGCTGGTATTACTACCGATCACGAATGTTTTACCGCTGAAGAGGCCTTGGAAAAGCTACAATTGGGGATGAAAATATTGATACGTGAAGGAAGCGCAGCAAAAAATTTCGAAGCACTCATTGATCTGATGCATGATCATTACCCGAATATGATGCTTTGCTCTGACGACAAGCATCCAAACGACTTGGTAGTAGGCCACATTGATCAATTGGTGAAACGTGCCATAAAAAAAGGCATTCCACCTATGCATGTACTTCAGGCTGCCTGTGTAAATCCCGTTAAACATTATGGAATGAAAGTGGGGCTTCTTCAAATAAATGATCCTGCAGATTTTATTGTGGCCGACAATTTATCTGATCTGACAATTCTTGAAACGTATATCAATGGAGAGTTGGTTGCTAAAAACGGAAAAAGTTTTATCCCTTCAGTAAAAGCAGATATTGTAAATAATTTTAATTGCAATAGAATCTCTGAAAAAGATATTGAAGTTGTTGCCGATAGCAATAAAATAAGGGTTATTACGGTAGAAGACGGTCAGCTAATTACTAAACAACTGCTTACTGAAATCACTCCAAAAAACAGTCGACTTTACAGTGATACCTCCAAAGACATACTAAAATTAGTGGTGGTTAACCGTTATAACGATGCTCTACCAGCGGTTGCATTTGTAAAAAACTTCGGATTAAAGGAGGGCGCAATGGCTTCCAGCGTGGCGCACGACAGCCATAACATTATTGCAACAGGTGTAAGTGATGCTGATATAGTGGCAGCAATTAATTTATTGATCGATCACAAAGGTGGTGTTTCGGCTGTAAATGCAGAATTCACAGGAATCCTTCCTTTACCAGTAGCCGGATTAATGAGCACTGAAGATGGATATATTGTTGCCGAAAAATATGAATTACTTGACAAAAAAATAAAAACTTGGGGCTGCACCTTGCAATCTCCTTACATGACCTTGTCTTTTCTTGCTTTGCTTGTAATACCTGAATTAAAACTAAGTGACAAAGGCTTGTTTGATGGAAACGAATTTAAATTTACTTCTTTGTTTGTAAAATAAA
>JAZKBX010000064.1:0-10558 GCA_040388455.1 Bacteroidota bacterium | reverse complement strand
TTCATAGCCGTTTCAGAAATAAAAAATAAAAAGCGAAACTTTATTTGTTTCAATACCGTAAACAATTGAAACTTGAATGCCATTTAAATAAGACGTTAAAAAAAAAATCATGCGTTGCCGGTTCTTTATAATATTATCAATAATAATTTCCTCTAACCTATATTCTCAGTGTGGGCCGGGTGTTCCGGCATTTAATGTAGACCTTACAGGAGTCCCCGACAGTATATGGACCAGCCCCAGTGTTCTCAGAGAAGATAATTGTTGCGGAACAATCGCTCCTGATAAATGCGTAAAATTTGTTATTACACTTGACCCTGATGCTGAAGCTATAAATTTCAATATTATTGCCGGAGCTGTTCCGGGTGGTGCTCTTTTTTACCAGATAAACTGTGGCCCCGAAACAGCACTTGGCCAACCGATTTGTTTAAATGGCGTAGGTCCCCATGTATTAACATTTTGCAAACCAGGCAATAACGACAATGTATATCAGATCAGTTCTATACCAAAACCTGTTGGAGGGGCTGATGTTACAATAAATGACGGATGTATCGGACAGCTGACCGCAGTAGGATTTAATGCAGCTTCTGCTAATTGGACCTCGGTATATCCCGGTGCTGCAGGAGCATACAATAGCTATTTATCGTGTACTTCAGGATGTTTGAACCCCACTGTTACAGGTCAGGGTGGAGCGCCACCATATATTGATTATGTTGTTTGCGGGTTACCCGATGCTTTATGTAATTCTATAACTGTTTGCGACACCTTAAGAGTTGTTTTTAATACAACGCTTATCGCAACTATCATCCCTCAGAATCCAACAATTTGTTTTGGACAAACGTCTACAACAGTTACTGTTAATGGCAGCGGAGGCTCTCCCCCTTATACTTATTTATGGAATACGGGAAGTACTTCTCAAACCATAAATGTAGGAGTTGGAACCTATTCGGTTTTACTTAAAGATGCTTCAGACTGCCCTCCAACTTCCGCGTTAGTTACAGTCACTTCTTTTTCGGTGGCAATTACAGCAAATGCCGGTGCAGACATTACTGTATGCAGTGAAAGTCCTATTGCTACACTTAATGGCAGTGTGGCAGGTGCAAGTGGTGGGACATGGGCTGGTGGTGCCGGAGTTTTCAGTCCCAATAATACAACACTTTCCGGAGCGACATACGCACCAACAACTGCAGAAATTTTAAATGGTTTTGTAAATTTATATTTAACTACCACAGGAAATGGAACATGTCTTCCTGATATAGATTCAGTGGTAATCAATTTTTCAAATTTTAATGCTTCTGTTTCAACAGTAATTACAAATGTTAGTTGTTTTGGAGGAAATGATGGATCTGCAGCTATTGCTATTACCGGTGGCCCGAATCCATTTACTTATTTTTGGAATACTGTTCCTGCTCAATCATCAGCAACAGCAATTAATTTAGCTCAAGGCACCTATTCGGTAGCCATTCAGGATGGGGTAGGATGCAGCTATCAAACTTCAGTTACTATCACTCAACCTTTGCCACTTACCAATAACTCATTAGTTACAAATGTTTCATGTGCAGGAGGTAGCAATGGTTCTATAGCAATAACTCCAATGGGCGGTACAAGTCCCTACACCTATTTATGGCAGCCAGGCAACCAAACTACATCATCGATCATTGGTCAACCTGCCGGAAGCTATACGGTAACTATAACGGATGCCGAAGGATGTCAGATCTCATCTACAAATACTATTATACAACCTTTGGCATTAGCGATCTCTTTTACATCTACAAATGTTTCGTGTTTTAATGGAAACAACGGGTCGGTTACCAGCTCCATTTCAGGTGGTACTTCACCTTATTCATACAGCTGGAACCCTATAGGAGCCACAACTCCCAATATCATTAGTTTACAAGCCGGCAGCTATACATTAACATTAACAGATGATAACGGTTGTATTACTTCGTCAACTACATCAATTACTCAGCCTACTTTACTATCTTCAAGCATATCAAGTATTGACGAAACATGCGATTATCTCAATAACGGATCTGCTACTGCATTTGCGGCTGGTGGAACACCTGGTTATACTTATTTATGGCAGCCTGGAGGTCAAACATCCGGTACCGCATCAAATTTATCAAGTGGTACTTACACGTTAACAACAACAGACCTTAATAGTTGTATTGCAACCTCTATTGTAACGATCAACCAACCAACACCTTTAACTGTTAGCTTTATAAATCAGGTAAATGTGACTTGCTTTTCCGGTAATAATGGCGGCATTACTGCCAGTGCTACGGGAGGTAATCCCAATTACACCTATTCATGGATGCCGGGATCACTTAATTCCGCAAGCATTAGCAATTTACTTGCAGGGACATACAGCGTTACAGTAACTGATAACTATGGCTGCCAGGTTCAAAATAACGTAACGATAACACAACCTTTTTTCCCTCTTGCTGTTTCAGTATCCTCAACTCCTGCGAGTTGCAATGGCGGAAGCAATGGCTCGGTTTCTTCTTCTGCTTCGGGCGGATCCGGACCTTATAGCTATAACTGGATGCCTGGAAATTATAACGGACAAAATGTTTTAAATATTCCGGGAGGAAATTATACAATAACAGTAACAGACTCTAAAGGTTGTATTGTTACAAATTCGGTAATTGTAAGTCAGCCTTCTCAAATGGTTTTAACTCCATCAACCGTTAACTCCAGTTGCAGTTTACCAAACGGGCAAGCTTCTGTATCTGTTGCAGGAGGCATAGGTACATACACCTACTTATGGTCCCCAAGCGGAGGAACCAATAGTACGGCAACAGGTTTAATGTCCGGAACGTATTTAGTATTTGTAAGCGATGCAAATAACTGCACAGCTTCAAAATATATAAATGTGAATGATAATACAGGTCCATCTGTAAGTATTTTTTCTTCTTCAAATGTAAGTTGTAATGGTGGTTCAGACGGCTCAGCCACAGTTGGCGTTTCAAGCGGAAGTGGTCCTTTTACATATAGCTGGGCACCTTCAGGTGGCACTAACGCAACTGCAAATGGCTTAACTGCGGGCACATATACTGTTACTGTTATTGATGCAATTGGCTGTCAGTCATTAGCAACTACGAGCCCCGCAATTACAGAGCCTTCAGCGATCTCTGTAACTTTATCAACTGCCAATGTGGGTTGTTTTGGTGGAAGTAACGGAACTGCAACTGCAAGTGCAACAGGGGGCACCGGTACTTTTTCATATCAATGGCTACCAATGGGGACAATGGGGTCAACAATAAGCACCCTTTCAGCAACTACCTATACCCTGCAGGTAACAGATGCCAATAGTTGCATCGAAAGCCAAACTTTTACGATCGGTCAGCCAACTGTACTTCTGGCTTCAATTTCATCGTTTACCAATGTTAGTTGTTTTAATGGAAATAACGGAACAGCCACAGTGAATGTTAGCGGAGGTATGCCTTTTTATAATTATAATTGGTTGCCAGGTGGTGGAAATGGATCAACCGGAACAGGTTTGGCCGTAGGGACATATACTGTAAATATAACAGATTCAAAAGGTTGCACTACCTCAACCTCTCAAACTATTTCACAACCTTCACAGGCTTTATCTGCCACAAGTACGCCTGTTGCAACTAATTGTTTTGGGGGGGCTGATGGAAGCGCGACAATAAATCCTGTTGGTGGTACAGGAACATATTCCTATCAATGGTCACCTTCGGGCGGAACAGGGCAAATTGCAACCGGCCTTACGGCAGGAAATTATTTTGTTTTAGTTACGGACGGAAATGGCTGCGCAACCAACATACTCCTGGCTGTTTCACAACCAAGTCAAATTTCCGGAACTCTATTGTCTTCCAACCCTTCCTGTGGTTTATCTAATGGCTCTATTTCTTCTCAAATAGGAGGAGGAATTGGTCCCTACTCCTATTTATGGATTCCGGGATCATCCACAAACTCCACTTTAAGCAATGTGGGACCGGGTTCATATACATTGCAGGTAACTGATTCAAAAAATTGTATACAATCGTTTTTGATCAATTTAACTAACATCCCGGGCCCAAGTGTTGCTGTTTCATCTGTTACGGATGTTTCATGTTATGGAGGAAATAATGGTACGGTAACCATTAATATATCACAAGGAACTGCTCCATTTTATACTTCATGGTCACCTTATGGAGGAAATAATTTATCAGCATCATCACTAACTGCTGGAACATATACTGCAAATGTGACAGATGCGTTGGGATGCACAGCCTCAGCAACGGGTACAATAAATCAACCTACTGCATTAATAATTTCTGCCTCCGCTCAAAGTAATGTTTCCTGTTATGGTGGAAATAATGGATCAATTACAATTGCCAGTGCCGGAGGGACGCCAACATATAATTATTCCTGGTTTCCAGTTGTATCAAGTTCACCAACAGTGAACAATCTTACAGCCGGAACTTATAGTGTTACCGTAACAGATCAACAAAATTGCCCTGCATCCATTTCTATAAATATTACACAACCCGCATTACTTTCTGCATCCGTTGGTTCTTCAGTTAATACAACTTGCTATAATGGTTCTGACGGGAGTGCCACAGCTATTGCAACCGGAGGAACATTGCCATACAGTTATTTCTGGTCAACTACTCCTGATCAGATCACAAGTACTGCTACAAATTTAAGTTCAGGAACCGGTTCCGGTATTACATATACTGTTACCATCACTGATGGTCAGGGTTGTATCAAAACCAATACTGTTTTAATAACACATCCAACACAGGTTATAACAGTTGCCAGTCCTAATGATTCAATATGTCTTGGACAATCAGGAACAGTCACAGCAAGTGCATCCGGAGGAGCCGGAAATTATTATTATTCATGGTTGCCGGTAAATACTGTAAATTCAGGTTCTTTAACCACCACTCCGAGTACCAGCACATCGTATACGGTTATTGCAACCGACCAAAACGGATGCGCAGGAACACCTGATACTGTTTCGGTGGTACCATATATTCTCGGTCCTGCAAACGTTCAGGCAATTGGATTTTCTCCGATCTGTCCGGGCCAAAGCTCTGTTGTTTATGTTGAAACTACAGGCGCAACAGGTCAATTAACCTATTCATGGAACAATAATTTAGGTGCAGGCCCCGGAGGTTACCTTGTTACTCCAGCTCAACCTACAACATATATTGTAACAGTTTCCAATAATTGCGGTGCATCCGTTACCGATTCAGTTTCAATACTTTTTAATCCACCACCAACACTATCATTAACATCTGATACTGATTCAACATGTGTTCCAAAAACAATTCAATTTTTCGATAATTCAATTACCGGGAATATTAATGATCCAATTTCTGCCTGGTATTGGAATTTTGGTGATGGAACAAGCTCTTCGTTACCCGACCCTACTCATAATTATACATTGCCCGGCACATTTACTGTTACGCTGACTGTAACAACCACCAATGGTTGTACGAGCAATAACACGTCTGCGCCATTTATCATTAATGCTTATCCGTATCCTATTGCAGCATTTTCAGTTAATTCAACGCTTCTTGATATTCCTTACGATCTATTAGTATGTACCAATCAATCAACCAATGCAACACTTTTCAACTGGAGCTTTGGTGATGGAGGTACTTCTTTTGCCGAAAATCCTCAGCATCTTTACAATTCAGTTGGGATTTTCCAGGTTCAATTTATAGCTACATCTCCCTATGGATGTGCTGATACTGCATACTCCACCATAACAACAAATGCCGATGTTATTTTCCCTAATGTATTTACTCCTAATCCTGTTGGCGGCCCCGGAGGAACTTACGATATGAATACCCTTGATAATGATATATTTTTCCCTTACACAACCGGTGTAGATGAGTTTAAATTAGAAATTTTTAATCGCTGGGGCGAACAGATTTTTGAGTCTCTGGATATTAAAAAGGGCTGGGATGGTTATTACAGAGGGGTTTTATGCCAGCTCGATGTTTATGTTTGGAAAGCATATATTAAATTAAATAATGGGAAAATATTTAATAAGAGTGGTGATGTTACTCTTCTGAGATAGTACCATACCTGCTCTTTAGCCTCTTAAATGGATTGGTATATGGCAGGACGGGAAATCAGAGAAAAGAAAAATTTTAAAGGACAAATGAAAAGGATAAAAAATAAAATTTACAACTACTTTTTCCAAATCCAATTGCAAAGGTTAGGGAAAGGTTTTGTATGTGTATTATTCTTTTGCTCGTCTTTCCTTTGGAGAGGGGCAGGCGGAGAGGCTTTTGCGCAGGATATCCATTTTACACAGTTTTATTCTTCTCCATTGTATCTTAATCCGGCTTTTACAGGTGCAAGCCGTTGTTCAAGGCTTTCAGCAACCTATAGAAATCAATGGCCTGGAATATCTAAAACCTATAGTACTTTTTTAGCCTCAGCCGACCATTATTTACATGACCAGAATCTTGGAGTAGGAATATTGTTTGGAAGTGATATTGCAGGAACAGGTCAATTAAAAACCACATTAATAAACCCTTCAATTGCCTACGAAGCCAGGTTGAGCAGAAAATTCACATTACGATTTGGCGCCCAGCCCGGATTTACTTTAAAAAGCATTAATTTTAATAATTTATTATTTGGCGATCAGCTTGCAAGAGGAGGAAATGTTGGCTCAATTGAAACTCCTACCCAAACCAAACTGTTTTTTGATGTTGGAGCCGGAGTATTAGCATACACAGCAAAATACTGGGCAGGTGTTTCTGCATTTCACCTGAACAGACCCAATGAATCATTAAGGGGTGTAGAAAGTGTTAAATTGCCCATAAAATATTCAATACATGGAGGAGCAAAATTCATGATCAATAACGAGGAAGAAAGAGAAGAATTTCAAAAAAAATCCGCTACAATGGCTTTTAACTATCGTGGTCAAAAAGAATTTGACCAACTTGATATCGGACTCTATTATTCCCAAAACGGATTCAATTTTGGTTTTTGGTACAGGGGGATCCCTGGCTTAAAAATGTATAAAACCGGATATCAAAACAATGATGCAGTTGCCGTTATCATTGGATTCCAAACAAAACAAATAAATATTGGTTACAGCTATGATATCACCATTTCAAAATTATTTCTAATATCTAACGGAGCGCACGAATTGACTATTTACTACCAGTTATGTAAACCTCCCAAAAAGAAAAAATATGGCATGATGCTCCCTTGTCCTAAATTTTAATAACTCATGTTACGCAAAAAAATTAACCGCAGAGCTCGCTGAGAAAAAAATATGAATTGAACCGCAGAGTGCCCCGGAGAAACACAATGAATATTCACGCTGCGGCACTCTGCGCAAAATCTCTGCAAACTCTGCGGTAAAAAAAGCCCACCGTTCAAAAATAATCAGTTCAGTTATTTTATTAAATGACGCAAAGTCCTGTTTTTTTGTATACAAAAATATCTTTTTGATATAAGAGTTTCATCTACGTAATGTAGCATGAATGAACTAGTTTGATTGACTATAAGTAGCTTAACCTATTTTAACATAACAATTAGAATTAAAAGAAAAAAATCTGTATCTTTTCAATGATCATTGCATTATGCTATCAAACAACCTTCATTACCATGAACATCCGAACTATTTTATCCACCATAATTATTTTAGTGTTTTCGATTTCAACATTTGCTCAAAAAAATAATGTCGAAAAAAATGTAATAAAACCTTTGCCCACAGGAACAGCCAATACAGCTTGTGATTGCAAGGATGCTGTCAAGATAAATACTACCAAAGCAACACAATATGGCTTAACAAAACCATCCATCGGTTTTGGTTCCATTCAGGAAATAACATCAAAAAGCAAGGGAGATAAATCGGCTTTTGAAGCTGAGCATAATACCGCCTGGTACCTGTTGAGTATTAATTTTGATGGGGAATTTGTTTTTGAAATTACACCACAAGATACCACCAATGATTATGATTTTTTATTATATAAATACACTGATACCAGCTTCTGCAAAGGAATACAAAAAAATAAGATCAAACCGGTCCGTTCGAATTTATCGCGATTAAATTCTCAAAAAAAGGGAATTACGGGATTAGCGTCTGATGCTAAAAGTGAATTTGTAGGAAAAGGAGTTGGCGCTGCTTATTCAAAATCAGTTAAGGTATTAAAAGGAGAAAAATATGTGCTTGTTTTGGATAATGTATATCCTGACGGAAAAGGGCATGTTATACATTTTAATTACATAAAACAAGTTAGCATTTCCGGAGTAATACTTGATGCAGACAGTGTACCTGTAAAATCGGAAATTTCACTCACAGATAATAAAGGAAATCTTGTTAAACAGGTAAATACTGAAAGCGATGGTAAATACACCATAAATACAGAAATGAAGGAAGATCTGAATTATTCTCTTTCTTTTTCTTCTGATAGTAGTTTTACTTCAATTAAAACAATTAATACAAAAGAATTAAAACAAACCAATTCCTTTACAGATATTAGAACCATACTACTTAAATTAAAAAAGGGTATGAAGTACAACATGAGCAGCATTAACTTTTTTGGTGGGGAGGCTACATTATTACCTTCCAGTTACACATCAATAGAGGCTCTTTATAAATTGATGAAAAAAAATAAAAGAATGATAATTCGAATTGAAGGCCATATTAATGGATCTGGCCATCATCCACTTTCTGTTTCAAGGGCAAAAACAGTTTATGATTACCTGCAAAAACAAGGTATTGAAAAAGAACGCATGAGTTTTATTGGATTTGGTGGGGAAAAGCAGCTTTATCCAAATACCAGAAATGAAACTGAAGCGTCCGCTAACAGGCGAGTTGAAATAAATGTGATTTCAATAAAATAAAGTATCCGTTTAAAATTTGTATTTTTGCATTTTTAAAATTCAACATCAATTATTAAAAATCGAATATATATAAACGAATGAGAAAAGCTTCTAATAATATCCTAGAGACCATTGGTAATACACCTTTGGTGCGTATTAACAACATTACAAAAAATGTTAAAGCAACAGTATATGCAAAAGTAGAAACATTTAATCCCGGAAACTCCATAAAAGACCGTATGGCATTGAAGATGATTGAAATTGCCGAAAAAGACGGTCGTTTAAAGCCGGGTGGTACAATTATAGAAGGAACAAGTGGCAATACAGGTATGGGTTTAGCGATTGCTTCCATTATTAAAGGGTATAAATGTATTTTTACGACCACAGATAAACAATCAAAAGAAAAAGTGGATGCTTTACGTGCTTTTGGTGCCGATGTAATTGTTTGCCCCACCAATGTTGAACCTGAAGACCCTCGCTCCTATTATTCTGTTTCTTCCCGTTTGGAAAAAGAGATTCCAAACTCCTGGAAACCAAACCAATACGACAACTTAAGCAATTCATTAGCGCATTACGAACAAACCGGTCCCGAAATATGGGAGCAAACAGAAGGTAAGATCACTCATCTTGTGGTAGGTGTTGGTACCGGAGGTACAATTTCAGGTACAGGCCGCTATCTGAAAGAAAAAAATCCGAATGTAAAAATATGGGGAATAGACACTTATGGGTCTGTTTTTAAGAAATACAAAGAGACCGGTATTTTCGATAAAAATGAAATTTACCCTTACATTACTGAAGGTATCGGAGAGGATTTTTTACCAGCCAATGTTGATTTTAATGTAATTGACCGCTTTGAAAAAGTGACGGATAAAGATGCCGCCATTATGACCCGTGAGATCACAAAAAGAGAAGGTATTTTTGCCGGTAACTCAGCAGGATCTGCCATGGCAGGACTTTTACAATTAAAAGATGAGTTAAAAGAAGGTGATGTAGTGGTGGTTATTTTTCATGATCACGGAACACGTTATTTAGGTAAAATGTTCAATGATGAATGGATGCTTGAAAAAGGTTTCTTCGATAAAAAAGGATTGGTTGCGAAAGATTTTGTAAACACCAATACCAACGGTCAGTTGATCACTATTGAAATGTCCGACACTATCGGGAATGCAGTAAAATTGATGAGCAAAATGGATATTTCACAGATCCCGGTAACGCATGATAAGCGTGTGGTTGGTTCTTTAAATGAAAGTTTATTGTATGCAAAAATAATCAGTAATCCTGAAATTAAGAATCAAAGTATTGAATCGATTATGCAACCTGCATTTCCTTTTGTAGATATTTCGGCACCAATAGATTCGCTTTCCGCGATGATCACGGATAAAAACCCTGCAGTTTTGGTAAAAGATTTCAAATTAGATAAAACATATATCATTACACGTTACGATATAATAAATGCGTTAACGAAATAGTTTTTTTTTACCACTAAGGCACTGAGTCCACTAAGGTTAAGACAACTTAGTGTTTCTTTGTGTACTCAGTGTCTTAGTGGTAATTTTTTATTCTTAAAGCAATGCCTTTCTTCACCGATCAGCTTAATAGAAAAATTGAGCTTCCTTTCCCTCCGAAAAGAATTATCTCCTTAGTACCTTCGCAAACCGAACTGCTATATGATCTTGGCTTGCGCGATGAAGTGGTTGGTATCACCAAATTCTGTATTCATCCTGATGAATGGTTTCATACCAAAACACGT
>JAZKBX010000063.1:1859-3420 GCA_040388455.1 Bacteroidota bacterium | reverse complement strand
TATGGAATTGTTTTGTACCTGCACTCTAAGTGAATTTTTTTAGAAAGAACAAGTTTTTAAAGTATTATCATCAAATGACGCAAAGTTGTGCTGAATTTTTGCCGGGATTACAAATCCCTGGCTCTTGGGTCGTGATTAAAAATCCCGACCAGCGGATGGAAAGCTATGGATGGCGGCAAACGTACTTTATGTAAAGCTTTCGGTTGAATAGAAATCAGAAAAATATTCAAAACCGATTAGAGAATTATTTCACTAAAGTAACTGTACCAATAAAATTGTGTTTTTTATTAAACACATCGGTAAGTTCAACTTTCCAGACATAAACGTCTATTTGAGAATCATCACTACCGCTATTGGCCTTTCCATTCCATTTATCAGTCAGATCAATTCCATGAAAGATCATATCTCCCCAACGATCAAAGATCCACATATCATATTTTGTAATTCCAATACCTGAACCGAAGAACTGATCATTAATTCCATTTGCATTTGGAGAAAATGCGGTAGGCATGAAAAAAGAAAATGCTGGTCCGATCACAATTTGATGTGAGACAGTATCATAGCATCCATCGCTATTGTGTACAATTAATGTAGTAAGATAAGTACCAGGAACCTGGTTAGGGTAACCATGCACAGGATCAGATATGTTGGGTGCGAGTGTAGTGCTGTCGCCAAAATCCCAACTCCAATAATTTACATCAGATGATGATTGATCATTAAAATTAATTGCAGGATCAAGTAAACTTGCCGGATCAGGAGTCGTGGTAAACGCTGCAACAGGAATGTTAAATACCTCAACAAAATTAGATTTAGTTAAAGAGGACACGCAGCCATTACTTGAAGTGGAAGTTAGTGTAATATCATAATAACCGGATGTTGAAAAACAGTGTGATGGATTTTGAATATTAGATCCCGGTCCGCCATCTCCAAAATTCCAATTCCAACTTGCAAGGGTAAAACCAACACCAGCAGTTGTTACATCAGTAAAGTTTGAACATAGTATGGGGCAACCTGTGGAGTTGTCGATTGTGAAATTCACCACAGGGTTTTCATAAAACTTAAAATTAACATTGGAAGTAGAAAATGAGCAGGAGCCAGCAGGATCATTGGTAGTTAATGTTAATGTTACCGTACCTGCTGCAAATTCAGCGGGGCTTGCTGTATAAACTGCATTTAATGTTGTGTTATCAGGTGAATAGGTGCCATTGCCTCCGCTCCATGTCCCGCTTGTTGCGCTGCCGCCTATTGCACCGGCAAGTGTAATTCCAAAACCTGCACAAATAAATTGCGTTGAGCCTGCATTGGCAGTGGGCAACTGCTCAATGGTTATTACCACTATATCATTTGCTCCAGGACAAGATCCGGTATTGTCAGCACTAAAACTTAAGGAAACAGAACCTGATGCCGCCTCTGCAATACTTGGAGTATAAACTGCAGTAGCATTTGTGTTATCCGGAGTGTATGATCCTGTACCACCGCTCCATGAACCCGTTCCGGAACTTATACTGCCCGACAAGGCTACAGTATTTCCAACACAGATAGTTTGGTCAGGACCGGCAGA
>JAZKBX010000063.1:0-1849 GCA_040388455.1 Bacteroidota bacterium | reverse complement strand
ATGAGCCGCCACTCGCAGCACTAAAGCTTAACGAAACAGAACCTGCCGCTGCCTCTGCAATACTTGGAGTATAAACGGCTGTTGCATTTGTGTTATCCGGACTGTATGATCCTGAACCTCCAGTCCATGAACCCGTTCCGGAGCCACTAATGCTGCCCGACAAGGTTACGGAATTACCAACACAGATAGTCTGATCAGGACCAGCAGAAATACTGGAGGCTGAATTAAAAGTAATTTGCATTTGATCATTTGCAGAAGTACAAGAGCCCGGAGGATCATTGGTTGTTAGTGTTAAAGTTACGCTGCCGGAACTTATTTCAAAAGAACTGAGGGTATAGGTACAATTTAAAGTTGTGTTGTTTGGGGTGTATGTGCCTGCTCCTCCGGTCCAGGTTCCCATAGTAGCTGCCCCACCAATTGAACCTGCTAATGTTAATGTTGAATTACAAATTGTTTGGTCGGGACCAGCATTGGCTGTGGGTGGCGGGATAACCAAAACAAAAACACTATCCGTATAGGAACATCCCGGAATAGTATCTTTCACAATATACCAACCTGTATGCGCTAATGTTCCATTGATTATAGTTGGATTTTGAAAGGTAGAAGTATAACCGTTTGGTCCTGTCCATTGATACGTTGCATTGGTAACGGTGGATGCTGTAAGTGAAATTGCTCCTCCAGCACAAACGGTGTCGCCAATACCACTGAAAGAACATGAAACACCGCTGCATGGCGGAGGTGTAACAGTTACCGTAACAGGAGAAGAAAAGGTTATAGGACCATTGCAGGTATTATTCACTATGGTTGCAGTATAGGTAGTTGTGGTGGTTGGACATACGCTTATGGTTGGTGTAGTACCAATAGCAACATTTCCGGGAGCGTACCATGTAAATGTATATTGAGGAGCACCGGTTGGCGTAAAACGATAAGCATCATTGCTGGCAGAAAAAACAGTATTATTTCTTCCGGCTACAGCAACTGCAGCATTTCCCGCAGCATTTTGTATTCCCTGGATAGCTAACCCTCCATTCCATCCACTGCACGATTCTTTATTACCAATATTAATATCAATATTATTGGTTGTTTCATACAATACAATTTGATAAGTACCAAATAAAGCACCACTGCAAGAACCGGGGCTTACACTATTAGGATCTCCATAGTAAGGAACCTGGTTAAATGAAACAACAAAAGCACGGCAAGGTGCGGTGCCCACTACCTGGTGATAAATTGCACCCATATTGGTTGGATCAACATCTTCATAAATACCCATAATACTGTTGGTAGGCAAGGTAGTGGTAGGGATGGTAGTACCTGCACTCAAAGGCCAGGGGCAATACCCTCCGGCATCAGCTAAATCAAAGGTGATCACACCATTAGAACCGATCAACAGCTGGGTGTATGAAGTACCATAAAACTCAAAACAGAAAGGAAGAGTAATAGCAGATGACCATGTATCATCTATCCCCAGTAAAACGGATGTGCCGGAAGAATAAGGAAAAGGACTATAGGCAACGGAACTAACACTATAGGAAGTTGTTGCCTTTGTTCCCTGTAAAGTTGCAGAAATAGAAGTGCAGCCAGAGCATAAACTTGCATTAGGGCCAACAGTTAAATTAGGGCAGGAAGAAGATTGAGCAAAAGTTATTTGTGAAAATAAAGTAATGCAAAGTGACAAAACAAATAAATGTGAGTACTGGGATTTGAGATTTAAGATTTTATTATGTTTATTCATTACCTGTTTAATATTCCAATATTTATATGCAATCTCAATATTCACCAATGATATCTAACAACTAACAACTAACAACTAACAACTAACAACTAACAACTAACAACTAACAACTAA
>JAZKBX010000062.1:0-8903 GCA_040388455.1 Bacteroidota bacterium | reverse complement strand
ATGTGACAAAAAACCATTATTCTCCGATGATTATTGGAATTGATTATACTTTTAACAAAAACTTCAAGGTTTACTGTATCAAATGATAAAACGGGCCCGTATATTAAATTTAAATAAGTTTTATTTCGGCTTATCAGCCGATTTTGAAAAGCACAAATATGGTGGCATCATCAATTTTGCCCTATTAACTTTTTAGTGATATTCATAAAATTAAACTACTTAATAAATATGAAAAAAAAATATTTTCAGACGGAATCGGAGAACTATATTCGGGATATTGGCAAGGATATAATAAATTCTGTACCCTTGCCAACTTCCGACTCAACTGTGATTTTTCCTTTGTGGTCTTTTATTATAGAATATGTAATTGATAAGCCTAAACCAGTTCCGGAACCAACAGCTTTAGTAGAAAAGAAAGGGTCAAATATTTAGGTTTTGATCTCATCGGGTATTCCGGGACCAATATCTTTTATTCCTATTATTACATTATCATTTATAGTAGTAGTTCTTATTGTAAGAATATTTTCCTTTTCCGTATCTTTTGTTTCAGCCATTGCCTGAACAGCATTATTTATGATATTCATAAATACCTGATTAATCTGTCCACCCAAACAATCAATTTTAAGGATTGCATTATCATACTCTTTAATGACCTTTATTTTACTGTTTTTTATGCTACTGTTCAGTATAATAAGAGTTGAATCCAATCCCTCAATAAGGTTTGTTGATTTCAGATCTGTTTCATCAATGTGTGAAAATGTTTTTAAACCTTTTACAATTTCTACAGTCCTTACGGCCCCTTCATCAATACCTTTTAATAACTGATTTATTTCGGTCAACAGGTAATCTGTGTCATTCTTAACTTTAAAGTCGTTTATTTCTTTTAACTTTTCAGTGATATTCTCAGCATCTTTAATATTATTATATTTTGCTAATAAAGAAAAAACATCTTCTACATCGCTTCTTAAAGGTTTAATATTGGATAATACAAAATTAATAGGGTTATTTATTTCATGAGCAATACCTGCGGTTAATTGACCAAGCGATGCCATCTTTTCAGCATTAACAAGCTGCGATTGAGTGTCTTTTAAATTTTTATTTGTGGTTTCCAACTCGGAAGTTCTTTCTTTAACTTTAGATTCCAATAAAACATTTTGTTCGAGTACAATTCTTTCATTTTCTTTTAAGATTTCCAGAGCTTGTAACTGTGAGGCTTCTTTTTCCTTTTTCAGAATATTAATACGGTCTGCAAGAGCAAGCGAAAGCAAGGTTACTTCAATTACAGAACCAATTTGCAGTATATGGTTTGTAAAATTGTTATTAGGAATAACTCCTGTTCCTGCCATAACAAATATAATAATAGAAGCGAGAAAAAATGACCAGGCCAATAAAAAGAATTTTGCAGGACGGTATCCTTTCAAAGCTATTTTAGAGGCAATATATAATAATGAAAGGGCTAATAAAAGACCGGTAAAATCAATAATATTATAACTTAAAGTATAAACATTAAAAAAGCCCAGAATAATACCTATTGAATAAATAGCTATAATCAGATACGAGAACTTATAGAAGACAGGAGTATATTTTTTTGTTAACAAAAAATTATTAGCGAACAGAACCGCTGCAATACCAGATAAAGACGGTATAAAAAATATACTATGAATAGTCATCCATGAAGAATTTGGCCATAAATATTTGTAAGCATATTCATACAAACATGCTTGAGTTAACCCAACAAAGAAAATGTATAGAATGTAGTATAAATAATTTTTATCTCTAACAGTAAAATAAAGAAACATATTGTATAAAAGTATAATAAGAATTGTTCCGAAATATAATCCTGATAACAGATCTTTAAACACAATTGATTCAAATGTTAATTGAGGAGTGCCAATGGTCATAGGAAGTTGAATCAATTTACCACTTCTTACTTTCAAGAAATATGTCCGTACTTGATTTTTGGGAACATTAATATCGAAAATGTAATTTTGATGTTTATACTTTCGCAAAGAAAATGGTTGGCTTTTATCTATTCTCTGGGCTTGGAATGTCGAATCCGGTGAATACGTGTAAAAAACAGCTTCGTCAATAAGAGGAGCTGATAACTCTAAAAGCAAATTATTATAATTTGAACGATTTTGGAGAGTGAATTTTATCCAAAAGGTTGAATTACTTACTCCAAGATTGGGATTTTGTTCAATACTTTGTTTGAAGTCACTTGATGTGAAAATATCGTGAATCGATAAATTATTTGTTTTATCTTCAAGTATTTGTATTTTATTTCCAATAACAGATAAATTGGCCGTATCAGAGAATATAATAACAGGAGAACCCGCAATTAGAATATTGCTGAGAATTAACAAAGAGATCAGTGTAATTAAGTATTTCATAAAGTGTATCAAAATAATAAATTTATTGAAATACGGCTAAAATTATTTTTGAGCAAAATTTCCAAGATCATATTCAATCAGAATGTTTTCTATTGATCCCACTACGAGCTTTTGTTGCCTGGTTTTTTTTCTCAGATCAAAAATCCTTGCACGTTCCAAATAGTTCGCATCATCTAAAGTTTCTGTGTTTTTAATTACGAGTAATCTGGCAATTAAATCAGGGGTAGGATATTCAAAAGCGCCTTCATTACCTATTGACGTTTCATGAACAAAACCATATTTTTGAACCATTTTTACCGTCCATGGAGCGCACAAGACAAAAAGCGAACTCAATTTAAGTTGTTTTGAAAATGCAATCCCAGCCTCTGCCACCGCCCCCTCCGTTAACAGGACACTATATCCTTTACCAGAAACCTCTTTTGAATTCCAAAGGCCACATAATTCACCGGTTCCAGTCAACGATGACCCCTTAACCAAGTTATAAATTTTATTATCCATTTTCCCTAAAGCTTCCTCAAGTGGAAGTGGCTGTAAGCCGTTGGCCACATGTATCCTGGTTCCGCCATATATCTTGTTATCTTCCATAGATTCCAAAACTATTACATATACACCCGGATTTAAAAACCATTCGGAATTTGCTGAAGATACTTGTTTAATGCCATAACTTTTTAACACCTCCATATGTCCTTCAGCAAATTTTTCACATGATGCATAATCATCAATTGCTCTATAAGCTCTTATTCTCAGCATCTATTAATCTCATTTAGTATAAGAATACTTTTTGTAATGGCTCAATTGTGCTACTCGTACTATACGAAAGCAAAGTAAAACTTTGTGAATATTCTCTTCATTTAATAACCTTTAGGGCTTTTTATCACAAATTAACTCTTCTGCGTCAACAAAATAGCGTCCGGAATCATGATACTCATCTAATAAAATCCTGCGGCAAACATCAGCTCCCAGTCCACCCCCTAATACTACTGATGATGCTAATTGTGGCCATGTAGAAATTGTTTTTCCAACTTCTACCATTGATTTCCTAAGTCTGTCGGATATAGTTTTTATACCGACAATGGAGAGTATGAAAGGAATTTTTTCTTCATTTGTTTTTGCTTCCTTTACTTTACTAATATCCAAATGGTCGATTAGTCCATGAAAAATTGCCCGGTTTGGTTCCAGATCAAAACGTTCCACATCAATCATACCCCTATCACTGGTATCCATTACAACAGGTATTCCATATTCTTTTGCTTTTTGACGACAAAGGATTTTTATTGCTAAGCCGTCACACTCATCCACTAAAACATCCAATTTTCCGTATTTTGTAATAAATTCGTCAATATTTTCTTCAGTGATCCCATCATGAAAACAAGTCACTTTAAAAAAAGGGTCTATTTCAACAATTTCCCGTGCAACAGCAATTGTTTTTGCAACACCCAAATTAGAAATTCCTGTTCTTATCCTATTAAGATTACTAAGTTCTAAAATATCATAATCGGCTATCCTCAGCTCACCGCAGGTTCTTTCCATAGCTATAGTAAGGGCAATGGATTGCCCGACAGATAACCCGATTATTCCTATAATTTTTTTTGACAGAAGAATTCCTTCTTCAGGAGTGATCTTATATTGATTCCGGTTGGTTCTCACTGTAACAAATTCCTTTTCATCCAATGTATGCACCAATTTTTTTGACCATGGGTAATATACCCAAATGCCATATTCTTCGTAAGGAGTATTTCCAATATGTTTTTTTGCTGCCTCTGTTAACCCGGTTTTACTAAAAACTGTTTTTGGATTTTGAGTTTTAACGAATTCTTCAACTTGTCCTAAAATTTCATCAAACACACACAAATCGGCAGTTTCGTCAAGTAATTTACTTAACTTCTTTTTATCAGAAGCATTGTTTAGTTGAAAAAATACAGGCTGGTGTATTTTTTCAGTTGCTTTGTTTGACAGACTCAGTGCATGCAATTTTGATTTCATAAACGCTTTAATATTTCGATAACTGATTCAGTATAAGTTACATAATAAGTGAAAAAGTAAAATACTTGAATTTTAGTTTGAATTCTCTTTTATGAAAGCAGTTTTTGTCTTACCATAAATTCTAATTGGGTATTCACTTGTAATAATTTTTCCAACAGATCTTTGTTTTCTTTCCTTAAAGCGTATACTTCATAGGCTTTATCAATTGTAATTTTTAACTCGTCCGCATTAAATGGTTTTGTGCTATAGTGATATATTTTGCCTTTATTAATTGCATCAATTACCGCTTCGATATCAGCATAACCAGTAAGCAGCAT
Source organism: Bacteroidota bacterium (assembly GCA_040388455.1). Classification (GTDB taxonomy): domain Bacteria; phylum Bacteroidota; class Bacteroidia; order 2-12-FULL-35-15; family 2-12-FULL-35-15; genus 2-12-FULL-35-15. The sequence goes on along the minus strand of JAZKBX010000062.1, from coordinate 4,213 downwards.
TCTGATAGGATCAGGGTAGTCCTGGATCACTGATTCCAAAAATTCTACCCCGGTAATGTTGGGCATACGTTGATCAGTAATAATAACTTCAATGTCATGATTCACCAAAATCTTTTCCGCTTCGGAAGCAGTTTCAGCAACATGTATCTCATAATGCTTTCTAAAATTGGCCTTAAATGATTCAAGATTATTTACTTCATCATCTAAATATAAAATCCGGATCTTATGCTTATCTTCCATACAAATAATTTTAGTTTATGTATTAATTCTTTAGTTTAATGGCTTTAAAAAATATTTATACCATTATGATTTTAATCATTGATACTAAAATTCGGCTTACAGTGTTCGGTTTTACGGTTATATGTAAAATTAGTTTCCAAAAAAACACATGTATTATGAAAATAATTAAATTCCATCCAACCTCCGTAATTCCAAGGCTCGAAAACAACTAAGCTTTTCCATTAATGATTAATTTATTTGCATGGGTAAATACAGGTTGAAAGTGGTACCTTTATTGAGTGCGCTCTCGATAGAAATAGTTCCTCCTAATTTAGATACACTTGTTTTTACTATATATAAGCCCAATCCAGAACCTTTCGATGTTGAGGTAGCACGATAAAACATTTTAAAAATTTTGGATTGTTGCAGATCCGCAATTCCGATCCCGTTATCTTCAAATTTGAATAAAATTCCTTTGTACTGACTTGAGATATGAATATTGATAAAAGACTGGTCTGCGCCTATTTTACGATACTTGATTGCATTCTCAATCAAATTAAGTAAAATGGTATTAAACAATCCTTTTTCTGTGATAATTGATTGAGTATCGTCATCGATAACTATATTGAAATTTATATCCTTAAAGCCATCAATAAATTCAATACTTTTTAATATATCGTCAATTACTTCTTTAATATTTACCTGCTCATATTCCAGCTCCTTGTTAGTTATCCTTCCTAAAACCAACAGATCTTCAATTATTGTATCAAGCCTCAATGTACAATCGGCAATCATTTTACAATACGTTTTTATTTCGTTAATATCGTTGCTGTCATTGACTAGAGTCATTAAACTTAGAATTGAAGATACCGGACTTTTTAGATCGTGAGAAGCTTTATATACAAATAAATTAAGCTCTTCGTCTTTTTCCTGAAGTTGTTTTTCAGCTTTGATAAGTATAGAAATATTTTTCGCTACTAATAAGATCCCTGAAGATTTCCCCTGGGCATCAAATAAGGGTGAAAATGAACAGGAAACCGGAACTAAATTATTTTCCTTAGTAACGAAATTGAAAGCGGTTTCATGTAATTTTTTCTTAAAATAAGTGTTTCGAATAGTGTCTCTAACCAAGTCGAAATCAGTATTTTGGATTAATTCCCCTATCGACCTATTCAATAATTCGGATTCGGTATATAACAAAAGGTTTTCTACAACCTGATTTGTTTTTTGGATCTCTACCTTATCATCTAATACTATAAGTATATCATTGATACCGTTATAAATACTATTGATAGATATATTAGAATCGGTTGTGGCCTTTAGTTTTGCGACCAACAAATTAATGTCCTTTTGAACTTCGGTTAATCGCTCGTCCTCTTTATTATCCAGCAGAAGTTTGGCGCCATAATTACCTTCAGAAATTTTCACTAAAAAATCATGAACGTACTTCAACTGCAAATAATCATTATTTATCGGAGAATCCATTAATAGTATAGTATTGAGATGTGAGATATTAGAAATGAGATGGAGGGAAACATTCCCAATCTAATACCTCAATATTCAATTTTTTTAAACATTAAACCTGAAATGCATCATATCACCATCATTCACCACATATTCTTTTCCTTCAACGCCCATTTTGCCTGCATCTTTACAAGCTACTTCTGATCCAAGGGTTATAAAATCGTTATACTTAATTACTTCAGCTCTGATAAAGCCTTTTTCAAAATCAGTATGAATAACGCCAGCTGCCTGTGGGGCCGTCATGCCTTTAATGATGGTCCAGGCACGTACTTCCTTAACACCTGCTGTAAAATAAGTTTGAAGGTTCAATATACGGTATGCAGCTTTGATCAGTTTATTTACACCGGGTTCTGCAAGTCCCATATCTGCAAGAAACATCTGACGTTCCTCATAAGTTTCCAAACTGGCGATCTCAGCTTCCATTTGAGCTGTGATGATCAATACTTCCGCATTTTCTGTTTTTACAGCTTCTTTAACGGCATCAACATAATTATTACCCGCTTTTACAGCGGCTTCATCCACATTACAAACATATAAAACAGGTTTTACAGTTAATAAACAGCAATCAGCAATATAGACCATATCTTTTTCTGAAAGATTCGCTGAACGGGCTGATTTACCTTGTTCTAACAAGCTTTTCAAATTCAACAATACTTCATACGCCTTTTTTGCTTCCTGATCATTACCGGTTTTGGCTTGTTTTTCAACACGTTTTAGTTTTGCATCAACAGTTTCCAAATCCTTTAACTGTAATTCAGTATCAATAATTTCTTTATCTCTAACCGGATTAATGGTGCCATCAACGTGCACTACATTTGGATCATCGAAGCAACGCAATACATGTATAATTGCATTTGTTTCACGAATATTGGCAAGGAATTTATTTCCTAAGCCTTCTCCTTTGCTTGCACCTTTTACAAGACCGGCAATATCCACAATTTCAACGGTGGTAGGTACCACACGCTCCGGTTTAACTAATTTTTCAAGAGCAGAAAGCCGCTCATCCGGAACGGTAATTACCCCAATATTGGGTTCAATTGTACAAAAGGGAAAGTTTGCTGCCTGCGCCTTTGCGTTGGATAAGCAGTTAAAAAGAGTTGATTTCCCAACATTAGGTAATCCTACAATACCACACTGTAATGCCATGTTATTTTAATTATTGATTTGGTAAATTGGAGATTTGGAGATTTTAAAATTTGACGAATAAAAGATTCTCCATTTTCATCTTTCTCTATCTCTCTATTTATTTTAGCCTGTAAAGATACTAAAATTAGCCGTTTTATAAATACTTCTAAGAATTATAAAATTGAGTTTTCAACAATAAATTAATATTTTCAACAATACTCGCCAAACACTTAAAAATAGATACTTTTGAGCGTTATTTTAAAAATCACAAAAAAATACTGCTTTATTGTTTTTTTGTAAAAAAATAATAATTGTATCCTAAGGCGCTTTCATTATAAATTTTGCGTTAGGGATTGCAGCGTAAATCCTTTTCTGTTTAGAAAAGATTGAAGCCCTTCGACAGGGCTCAGGATAAACTCCCAAGCCCGCCCTTTCTATTTAGAAAGGGAAACGCCCATAAGATTTTTTTATCATTTAATATTTTTTTTAGACACATCATCAAATTAAAAAATATGGCTTCATTATCAGAATTAGAAAAAGTTACTACACAGGTTCGTAGAGATATTGTTAGAATGGTTCATGCCGTAAATTCAGGTCATCCTGGTGGATCATTGGGCTGTACGGAGTTTTTCGTATCCCTTTATTTTGATGTAATGAATCATCATCCTGAAAAATTCAGCATGGATGGTATTGGAGAAGATCTGTTTTTTCTTTCCAACGGCCACATCTCGCCAGTTTTTTATAGTGTGTTGGCTCGTTCGGGGTATTTCCCTGTAAAAGAGCTTGCTACATTCCGTAAATTAGATTCCCGCTTGCAGGGCCACCCTACTACTCATGAAGGTTTACCCGGCATACGTGTGGCATCAGGTTCGTTAGGACAAGGTTTATCAGTTGCCATTGGAGCTGCTGCTGCTAAAAAATTAAACAAAGATAATGGCTTGGTTTACACCTTGCATGGTGATGGTGAGCTGCAAGAAGGTCAAATTTGGGAAGCTGCCATGTATGCTGCCGGCAGGAAAGTTGATAATATTATTTCAACTATTGACGTGAACGGACAACAAATTGATGGCTCTACTGACCAGGTTTTGCCAATGGGTGATTTAAAAGCTAAATGGGAAGCATTTGGATGGGATGTCCTATCTATGAACGGAAACGTTTTATCGGAAGTAGTGGAAACACTCAAAAAAGCAAAAACTCATACAGGTAAAGGAAAACCAGTGTTGATTTTAATGAAAACCGAAATGGGACATGGCGTTGATTTTATGATGGGTAGTCATAAATGGCATGGTGTTGCTCCTAATAATGAACAATTGGCACAGGCTTTGAGTCAGAATGCTGAAAGTTT
>JAZKBX010000061.1:0-13169 GCA_040388455.1 Bacteroidota bacterium | reverse complement strand
TGCCGTTAGATTAAAGATCTTTTTATCAAACGGTTTTATGCGTCTGATTCTTTTTCTTTTCAATGGCGGCTTTGATGTCTTCCAGTTGCCCTTTTGGAATTGCGCTGATCAATTTTTGCGTGTATGCCGTTTGAGGGTTGTTATAAATATCATCGGCATCACCCATTTCCTCTATCTTCCCCCTGTTCATCACCACCATACGATCACTCATAAATTTCACTACTGACAGATCGTGAGAAATAAAAATGTACGTAAAATCAAATTCTCGTTTTAATTCATTTAACAGATTTAAAACCTGAGCCTGAACAGATACGTCAAGTGCAGAAACGGGTTCATCACAGATAATAAATTTAGGCCTTAAAGCCAATGCTCTTGCAATACATATACGTTGCCGCTGGCCCCCGGAAAACTCATGAGGATAGCGGTAAAAATGCGACTCATTCATGTTTACACGTTCCAAAATCTCTATAACTTTATTTTTGCGGGCTTTATCGTTTTCTAAAATACCGTGGACCTGCATTGGTTCCATAATGGCTTGTCCAACGGTGATCCTGGGATTAAGGGAAGAGTATGGGTCCTGAAAAATAAGTTGAATATCCCTGCGTAAGGCTCTCATCGCTTTATCAGAAAGTTGTGTTACACTTTTTCCGTTGAAAATTATTTCACCTTTGGTAGGGGCGATCAAACGTAAAACAGTTCTTCCTAATGTTGTTTTGCCACAGCCCGATTCACCCACCAAACCAAGTGTTTCGCCAGGGTAAACATCAAAACTCACATCGTCAACAGCACGCACAAATTCGGTTACTTTGCCAAGTATTCCTTTTTTAATAGGAAAGTAGGTTTTTAAATTTTTAACCTGAAGAATTGGTTCCTTGCTATATAACAGTTTATGCGCATTCGCCCTCTCCTCTTTACTAACAATGAGCTTATCGGTTACTTCACTTACCGATTGATAACTTTCCGGTCGTTCTCCCTTAGCTTCTGTTTTCATAAAATGAGCAACAGTGGGGAGCCAGCTCAGGCGCTTATCCAGAGGCGGGCGGCAGGCTAAAAGACTTTTTGTATAGGGATGCTGAGGGTTTGAAAAAATATCCAAAACAGGTCCCTGCTCAACTATTTTTCCTTTATACATTACCACCACTTTATCGGCAAGCTCTGCAATAACACCGAGATCGTGAGTGATAAAGAGTATACCCATATCACGTTCGCGCTGAAGTTTAAGCATCAGGTCAAGAATAGTTGCCTGAACAGTAACATCCAACGCTGTTGTTGGTTCATCGGCAATTAATATGCTTGGCTGGCCGCTCATGGCCATAGCAATCATTACACGCTGCTTTTGTCCGCCCGACAGCTGGTGAGGGTAACTATCAAAAATAATTGAAGGACGTGGAAGCTGAACTTCATTAAATAAATTGATCGTAATTTCTTTCGCTTCTTTTTTTGAAACTTTTTGATGTAACAAAACAGCTTCCATTACCTGGTTGCCGCAGGTATAAACAGGATTTAGAGATGTCATGGGCTCCTGAAAGATCATTGCTATTTCTTTGCCACGCAATGCGCGCATTTCCTTTTCAGAAATTTTTACAATGTTTTTGGTGCCGCTGTTTTTGGAATGGTATAGAATTTCTCCGCCCGTAATTTTTCCGGGAGGGTTGGGTATTAAACGCATTATGGACAGTGCCGTAACGGATTTCCCGGAGCCGGATTCACCAACAATACCAATGGTTTCACCGCAGGAAAGCGAAAACGATATATCATCAAGAGCTTTCACCGATTCTTCTTCGGTTCGAAACTCCGTTACTAAATTCTTTATTTCCAGTAAAATTTCTTTCGCCATTTCGTGAAGATACAATTTTTCAAAGACTGTTAAATTACACTTTGTAAGTGTATTTTGCAATATATTTTTTCAATCAAAAAACCGCAAGGCAACTAAACTATTGTCATAATTGCCATCTCTTAATTTTTGCGAAACAGGCCGGCTAACTCTTATTTCATCGAAAATAAAAAAGTGATACAAATATGAAACCTTACTTTTAATAACTGATGTTACATAATGGGGCGCAATATCATTATTTGAGGATGTATTTTACTAAAATAACTAACCAGGTGTTAAGTCGAGTATGTTTTGTCGCATTGTTGGCCATTCCATCCTTCCTTTTTTAGGGAAGGGTCGGAATCTCATGAGTGCTGAAACAAGATCAGCATGAATTGAGTCACTTTATGCTTGACATGACATCTGGGTATTTACCTCTTAAATAATTTGCCTCCGTGGCTTAGTTTTGCGTATGGTTAGCTAATAAAATAATTTCTAATTCATAATTTTCAAATTTAAAGGAGTGGATATAAAGCGTGTATTATTAAAAGTTAGCTGTAACCTGCACCTTGTTTCAGCAAAAAACACCCACTGTTTCCGGCAGTCAATTTATTTGAAGAACAAAGGCGGCTTTTTAATACTTTCTTTCTTTTTTTTAACACTTACTGTTTTTTCACAAACTGATACAGTAACAGTTCGGGAACTTATAAAATTACCTTTCCATGATTTAATTAATATGACAGTTTCCAGTGCTTCAAAAATAGGGCAGGAAACCAGCGATGCCCCAAGTATTGTATCGGTTGTTACGCGTGAACAGCTGAAGAAATACCAATGGATAAGTTTAAATAATGTCGCGGCTAAACAGGCTGGTTTTACCCTGGGGCAGGACCGGTTTAACAGAGTTATTGTTTCAAGAGGCATCAGCGATCTATTATGGAGTAAACGGTTGCTTCTTTTATTTGACGGTGTTCCTTATTCCAGCTTCCAGAGCAATGTAAGTAATGAGGCGCAGTCGTTATATATGGCAAAAAACGTTGAAATTATACGTGGTCCCGGAGCGGTATTGTATGGTTCACAAGCCGTTACCGGTTTAATTCAGGTGAACAGCATGTCCTATGCTGATTTAACCGGAAACGGTGAAATAGATGTAAAAGCAGGCGATTTTGGCTGCCGTAATTTGAATATTTTAACCGGTGCAAATGGAAAAAAGACTACCACACTAATAGCTTTTAATAATTTTAGCTCATACGGGAATGAATACTACTCCTATGATGCTCTGTTAAAAAGGGATGCGCAAGGTAATTTCATTAAACAAAAAACACAGGATGAAAAAAGGAGCACACATTTCTATACCAAAATAACAGGAAAGGACAAATTGGAGGGTTTAAGCCTCAGTTACCATTTCCAAACGTATAATTTTCAGATGGGGCATGGCTTTCTTACCATTTTCCCGGAGATTGAGACCACAAGTAATGTAACCCGCAATTATATTATGGCAAAATACACTACCCCTCCCTCCTCTAAAAAAAAACTGAAACATGAATACGTGTTAAAATATGATTATGAAGTATCTTCTTTTAATATGCAAATTGTACCGGTTGGCTTTAAACGACCTGTTTTAACAGGGTACGACAGCACAGGCAGCCCAATCCTTGCAACCGACAGTTCCGGAATATGGGAGCAATATGTTACCCCTGTACATAATGGTTTTGCACGCGCACAATGGATCTATTTCTTTGATAATAAAGCCACCCTAATGGGAGGGATAGAGCAGGACATGGTTTATTATACCGGAGATGAATTACATTATAGCAATGTTAATTTAAGTTCCCCCGGCTTTATTCCTTTTGCTAATAATAAAATTTCGGAGATAAAACCTTTATATGAACCCATTCAGAACCACCCGATAAATAATAATGGCATTTATGGTCAGTTTACATCCGGAAATCTATTAGGCAACCAATTAACCCTGACACTTGGTTTGCGTAATGATATTTATTTTTATAACTATAAAAATTTGCAAACCATGCGGGATACCAGCAGACTGCTCACTCATCAAAGTCCTCGAGTGGTTTTAGTATATTCATTAACCGAAAACCTTTCATTTAAGGGAATATATGGAAATGCATTCCGGGTGGCTTCGCCTTTTGAGCAATTTATTGCCAACAGCATTATAAGTGGTTCTGGCAGAGGAATTATAAGACCTGAAGTGATCAATTCTTTTGAACTTTCATCTGATTGGGTTATCCGTAACAAAATAAACTGGCGAAACACCCTTTTTTATTCAATTTTCAAGGATCAGATCCGCAGCAGCAGAGGAGCATTTGCCAATGTTATTAACACCACTCAGGCAGGGGCTGAATCTGAAATACACCTTTATTTTAATAATTACAGCGCGTTCGCAAATTATTCATTTGTAAAACGATTTAAGGAAACCAGCACGGATACCGCCATAACAACAAGTAATTCCCTGATCTGGTACCCGGCACATTCGGTAAATGCGGGAATAAGTTACAGCTATAAGAAAGCGGAATTATCCGCCCAGGGTCATTATCAGAGTAAAGTTGACAGAAGAAGCACTGAAAAAGGATCTCCTGCTACAGGTGCAAACGCTGGTGTAAATTATGACGATTTAAGAGGCGGAAGCGAAGTTAAGGCCTGGTTTACAATAGATTTAAATTTGAATTACCATATAAATAACGAATGGGAAATAAGAATTGCGGCCGTTAACCTGCTTGATAAAAAATATAATTTAATAAACAATCTTGCTTTTTTACCTTTTGATTATCAGCAAGCCGGCAGAAGGATTATTGTTTCATTAAAAATGATTTTATGATTGGGCGAAGCTGTTTAAATTTAAATTGATGAAATTTTTATCCCTTGACACCCGGCATGCCATCCCGACTTGTTCTTGTTTCGGAGAGTTGGCTTTTTACAAGGGGAATCGCGGGCAAATATCTTAATAAAACAAGATCAATCTACAGCGAAGAACAGGTTGGTAAAAGCAAGGAACGAATGAAAGGGCCGTATTTCGTATGACTCGGGGATTATAAATGCCATTGACATACTTTTTAAATGAATTTAAACAACCTCTGAGGGTTTATGATAATTTACTCATTCCAAAAAGTAGATTTTTTTGCAATGACAAGTTGGAAATAAAATCAGGCTATTGAAAAAATTGCAGGACATATATTGCTTTGACAATAAATAATTAACAAACCGATTACATGGAATTAAAAAAAAATGCTTTCGTTTTTACCTTAAGCCTTTTGTTGATGAGTAATGCACCCATCCGCTTTCATCAGGATATAAATTCACAGCAATATGTATTTAAAGCGGCTTTTCTTTTTCGTTTTATTGAATATATCGAATGGAAAAAAAATTCAAAATCCGCTACTTTTAATTTTGCGGTTTTAGGCCACTCTCCAATTACCGAACAAATGTTAATTATCGCTGCAGAAGAAAAAATTAATAAAAAGAAAATTAAAGTGGCAGAATATGAGACAATAGATGAACCGGATTCTTACAACATTCTGTTTGTTTCGAAAAACAGCCCTGTTCCGATAGAAGATGTGGTTTCTAAATTTGCCGGCAAACCGGTATTGATTGTTGCTGAAAAAGAAGGGTATGCAAGTAAAGGCGCGCATATAAATTTTTTTATTTCTGATAACAAATTAAAATTTGAAATTAATCAGAAGGCAGCAAGCAAGGCAGGAATAAAAATAAGTTCACAGTTATTACGACATGCCGTTATTGTAAATTATGAATAGTACCGGAGGATAGTGTTCAGCATCCGCGACATATCGATAAAATATAAACTGGTACTCATGCAGGTATTTACCTCATTGATTGTATTAGGGCTTTGTAGTGCCGTTTTTGTAATATCAGATGTTAAAAGTTATAAGGGACAAAAAATAGAAAGTTCAAGTGCTATAGCCCAGGTAGTAGGCTCTAATAGTGTTTCATCGCTTTATTTTTATGATAATGAGACGGCCCAGAGAAAATTAGCCGAGTTAAGAATAAAACCGGATATACTTAATGCTGTCATCTTCGATAAACAAGGTGATATTTTTGCAAGTTATACCAAGGAGGGTGCCGACACTTTCCAATTTTCCTCCTCAATTCAAAAAGATAAAAAATTTGAATTTGCAGGGCATTCTCTTTTTATTTACAACAACATTATTAAAGACAATGAGATCCTTGGAAAACTGAGTTTGCAGATAGATGTAGCTGAACTTAATGAGATTATAAACAATAAGTTGCGGGTTGCTTTTCTTTTGTTGATCCTGGGAATTACCCTTGCGCTGATAATAGCTGCTTTTATTCAGCGCGGTATTTCAACACCCTTATCGGATCTTGTAAATGTGATGGAAAAGGTAAAAGAGAGTGATGATTATACAAACCGTTCTATAATAAAAGGAAAAGATGAAATCAATACACTTTCGCGAGCTTTTAATGATATGCTGGAGAAAATTGAAAATAGAGAAGGAAAATTAAAAGAGCGAACCAACGAACTCGGGGAAAGCGAAGCAAGGTTGAGGCAACTAATTGAAACAGCCCCGGACGCAGTTATCATGATTGATGAGAAAGGAATAATCACAGACTGGAACAAACAGGCAGAAACAATGTTCGGATGGATAGAAGCTGAAGTTACCGGAAAAACATTTCCAGAAACGATTATTCCTGAGAGATACCACGAAGCACATATAAAAGGGCTGAAATATTTCTTAAAAACAGGAGAAAGCCCTGTTTTAAATAAGCCTCTAGAATTATCGGGCTTAAGAAAAGACAATACAGAATTCCCGATAGAATTGAAAATTTCCGCATCCAAAATCAAAGAAAAATATGTATTTGTAGGCTTTATTAGTGATATTACAGAGCGAAAAAAAAATGAAGAAAAAATTAATCAACTGAATAAAAATTTGGAACAGAACATTGTACAGATTGAAAACACCAATAAAGAACTGGAATCTTTCAGCTATTCGGTTTCCCATGATCTCCGCGCTCCGATACGCGCTATTAACGGCTTTTCTAAAATTGTTGAAAAAAAATATGGCCCTCAATTTGATGAAGAAGGGAAAGATTTATTAAACACAATCACCAAAGAATCCATCAAGATGGGTCAATTGATTGACGATTTACTTGCTTTCTCCCGTCTTGGCAAAAAAGAAATAGAAAAAACAACTGTTGACATGACCGCTTTGGCGAAAGAAGTGGTTGATGAAGTTTTAAAACTGAGCGAAGAAAAGTACAAGGCAAAAATTTCGGTTGGCAATTTACTGCCTTCCGCCTGTGACAAAACTTTAATCCGACAGGTATTTGTGAATCTGCTTTCAAATGCACTTAAATTTTCTCATACAAAACCCAACCCTGTTATTGAAATAGACTCAAAGGACGAAAACGATGCTGTTGTTTATTATGTAAAAGATAACGGGGTAGGCTTTGACATGAAGTTTTATGATAAATTATTTGGTGTTTTTCAACGGCTGCATAGCCCGGAAGAGTTTACAGGCACAGGCATCGGGCTCGCTATTGTTAAACGAATAATCATACGGCATGGTGGAAAAGTATGGGCAGAAGGGAAAGTAAATGAAGGTGCCACTTTTTACTTTTCATTACCCAAAGGAAAAACTGGCATAATAATTTAGCATAATTAAAAACAGGACACCATTCTTTTACAAAATTCATTAAATCATTTAATAGAAAAAAAATGAGCCCAAACGAACAAGAAATACTCCTTGTAGAAGACAGCCCCAGTGATGCAAAACTCACCATGATGGCCATGAAGGAAGGTAATATCGCAAACAAAATTGTTCACCTGAAAGATGGTGAGGAAGCGCTTAATTACATATTTTCCGAAGGGCCCTATGCTAACCGGCCAATGATAAATCCAATTTTGATCTTGCTCGATTTAAAAATGCCAAAAGTAGGTGGCATTGAAGTGCTTCGAAAAATAAAAGCCGACCCGCGTACAAAAATTATTCCTGTAGTAGTGTTTAGTTCTTCTCAGGAAAGCCCCGATATTAAAGAATGTTATGCTTTAGGTGTAAATAGCTATATCGTGAAGCCTCTGGAGTTTGATGAGTTCAGCAAGGTCGTAACTGATTTGGGCTTATATTGGTCATTGAGAAACCACGTTCCCGAAGAAATGCATGTTTAACACGATTCATCGTTCTGAATTCTATAGATACCCGGATTTCATTTCGAAAACATTTCTATGGTAAGGCCAAATATTTTCCCCATTCATTCGATTCTGAAATAGTTTTTATAACCTGATTTCGTTCAATTAAAAAACGTTTCATGTAAGCGGTTAAAATTATTTTGTTAAATAATTCTCCAATAAAACCCATTGGTGATTCGAATTTAAACTGATCTTTCATAATAGTTTGTTCACCTTTTTGTTCGAACGAATGCACATGTGTCATACTTTTAAAAGCACCTTTTAGTTGAACATCTGTAAATAAATGTGGGAAATTCATTTCTGTAATTTGTGCTGTTAGTTTTTGATCTATTCCAAAATGTTTTGCAAGCCAGGTGACCTGCTCTCCTTTATTTATCAGGCCTTTTGTTACTCCTGCAATTGCTCTTTCATTTGTTTTGGAGGTTGATGCCATGTGCAGATCAATGCTTCTTGAAAGGTCAAAACACCGTTCGATGGGTGCATTTATAGTAGTTGTAAGGTGGATTATGGGCATTGTAATTTTTATACATATAAAAAAATTTCTGTCGCTCTTTTGCTTTACACTTTCACTCCTATAACCAACACATCATCAACCTGTTCAAGTGTTCCTTTCCAGTCTTCAAAGGTGGTATAGAGCATCGCCTTTTGCTCATCCATTGTTTTTCGCTGCAAGGAGGCTAATGTTTCCTTAAATTTTTTATACATGAATTTTTTACCTTTCAAACCTCCAAACTGATCGGCATATCCATCGGTGAAAAGATAGATGCAATCATCTTTTTTAAGATCAAATGTTTTATTTGTAAAGGAAAGCGTGTTACTATCAGACGAAGCGGTAATGGCTTGTTTATCTGCTTTAAGCTCAATTAATTCATCACCTCTTATTATATAAAGCGGGTTATTTGCACCAGCAAAATCCAAGGTCATTCTCTTAAAATCAATAGCGCACAATCCCATATCCATTCCATCGCGGATCTGTGCTTCGTCTGCTTTTTGATTCAACATGTTTTTAAGTTCCTTATTGATATAGTTGAGTGCTTCGGAAGGGGAATTAACTGCCGGATCTTTAATGGCCTGATTTAACAATGTATTGCCTATAATACTCATAAACGCTCCGGGGACTCCATGTCCGGTGCAGTCAACTGCCGCCACAAGCAAAAAAGAAAACGGCTCTTTAACCAAAGTCCCATCCGGACTGATAATTTCACGGGTGGTGTTTACATTCGTGAACCAATAAAAATCACCGCTTACAATATCTTTTGGCTTAAAAAAAATGAATGATTCAGGAGCGTATTCCTTCAGTTTATCTTTATCAATGAAAACCGAACGTTGTATCCGTTTAGAGTATTCAATGCTGTCGGTAATGTCTTTGTTTTTTTCCTCAATGATCTCTCTTTGTTCCTGTATCTCCTTTTCCAATCGCAACCGCTCCGTAATATCACGGGCATAAATAACGATGGCAGGCCGGCCTGCAAAGGGCGCTACTTTGGCGCTACATTCAACAGGCAACAGCTCACCTGATTTACAAACAAAAGGAATATCTTTATAGATCAAGCCCTTTTTTTCCCAAACATCAGCAACGGTGCTTGAACTTTTTTCAAGGAGTTCCTTTGGTTGCAGGTCAAACAAGCTTTTCTTTTCAAGTTCTTTTTTAGTATAACCAAGCATTGCGGCAGCGCTGGGATTGCACTGATGCACACGTCCATCCACAATGTCTATAACAAACATTGCATCATTGGCCTGTTCTATTATACTTTCGTAGTTGACCTTTTCTTTTTCAACGGTTTCGAGCCAGCTTTCCGTAAAGCCTTGTTTCAGGTAAACTGATAGCGCAATAACGAGCACCACCAGCATCGAACTCCCAAGGATCACCCATATTACGTATTGCATGTTTTTATCTTATTCTGTTAATACGTTAAATTATCTATGATCGGAAAGATGGTTCTTGGATCAAGAAACTCTCCTACCCGGTCGGGTCTGGATACATATTGTACCAAACCTTTTTTATCAATCAAAAAAGATGCGGGCAATGGTATTCCGGCCTCATATTTTTCGGCAAAATCATTTTCATATTCCGCTAATTGCACCCCATACTGCATGGCGGTGCGCTGCCCTGCATCAGAAAGCACCTTAAAATCAAGGTCAAGCTTTAATACCATATCGCGGTTAACGCCCACGGGATCGGGGCCAATGGCCATTACTAATATATCTTTGGTTTGGAATTTTTTTCGATCCCGCTCATAGGTCCGCAACATCATGTGACACCCAGGGCACCAGTCGCCACGAACAAAGATCAAAAGCAGATTTCTTTTGCCTACATACTCTGTTAAGCTTACAAGGGAGCCTTCCTGATCGGGCAATTCAAAAGAAGGCGCTTCTTTGCCGGTAGCGATCCTGTCGCCTCCAAAGTTAAAGCCCCGCAACTGTTTGTTGTCTTTTAAAACACCAAAAGTAAGGACACCTTGAAAAAAAATTACCAATAGCGGAAAGGTCCAGCCTTGCCATCCATAAGAGAAAAAAACATTTCCACCAAGGTAAAGTAGTATCGCCAAAGCAAACATTGCCGGCTCAAACCATGCATACCGTGTGTGAGTGAATACCCGAAAAAAAACGATCCTAAGTATAGAACCTCCGGCAGCCACAACTGTAGCTAATGTTAATAAAGGAAAATGCTGAAAATCTTTTTCAAGGGTGAGACCTAAAATTGTAGCGGAGAAAAAAACCACTAAAAACTGGTACCACGATGTATATTTTGAAACTTCTTTGATAGAAAAAAGATACCCCGCAAGCACGTAAATGGTTGCTAATAATGGAGATTGAGAAGGCATCAAGGATATCCCTGTGAAAACAAAAATAAGTCCTATGGTTGTTAAAACATGTATCCTTTTCATTGTTAACCAAAAGTATAAATTTTATTCGATTAAAAATAAAGATGTTATTTATACTAAGCTGCAAACAAGAGAATTAATTATCATCTATGTGATGGTGAGACCATTTTTCAGCCTCACATGCGATTCCGAAACCACCGATAGCCACCGGGGCAGGCAAGTTCGGAATGGCTTTTAGAAAAATGTCAGAGGTTTGAGAGATAGTCGCAATTTTTTGAATTGTTATCTATTATACCAAAACTTCCCCTGTCATTTCTTTTGGAACAGGAACGCCCATCATTGTTAAAATTGTTGGTGCAATGTCGGCTAATTTCCCTTCGTTTATTTTCTTATGATCAGTATCAATTAAAATACAGGGAACCGGATTGGTGCTGTGTGCTGTGTTTGGCGAACCATCAGGGTTTATAGCATAATCCGCGTTACCGTGATCAGCAATGATGACGAATGAATAACCACTTTGCAAGCCTGTTTCAACAACTCTTTTCAAACAGCTATCCACTGTTTCCACCGCTTTTATAATTGCACTGTAAACACCGGTATGGCCAACCATATCTGCATTTGCATAGTTAAGACATATAAAATCGGCTTCGCCTTTTTGTAGTTCAGGAATAATCGCATCAGTTAATTCGATGGCACTCATTTCAGGCTTTAGATCATACGTTGCCACTTTGGGAGATGGCGCCATAATGCGTTTTTCGCCATTAAATTCTTTTTCTCTGCCACCGGAAAAGAAAAATGTAACGTGAGGATATTTTTCTGTTTCGGCAATACGAATTTGTTTTTTTTCTGCTTTTTCAAGTACTTCACCAAGTGTATTTGTTAAATTATCTTTATCAAAAACAATGTGTACATTTTTAAATGTATTGTCGTAATTGGTCATGGTAACATAATACAAAGGCAAAGTATTCATTCCAAATTCGGGCATGTTTTTTTGGCTGAGCACCTCTGTAATTTCACGGCAACGATCGGTGCGGAAATTAAAACAGATCACCACATCGTTTTCTTTAATAGTGCCAATCGGATTGCCTGAAGAGTCTGTATTTACGATAGGTTTAATAAATTCATCGGTAATGTTTTCAGAATAAGAGTTTTCAATTTCCTTTAAAATGTTTGTCGTTTTTTTACCTTCTCCTTTTACCAACAGGTCATACGCTAATTTAACTCTTTCCCAGCGCTTGTCTCTATCCATGGCATAATAACGGCCAATTACGCTTGCTATTTTTACCTCACCCCCTGCCCTCTCTCCAGTTGGAGAGGGGATTAAGGGGTGACGTTGGCTGAGGTGATTTTCGAGATTTTTTAAATATCCCAATCCGCTTTTAGGGTCTGTATCGCGACCATCTGTAAAGGCGTGGATAAATACATTGTGGAGATCATTCGCTTTTGCCATGTCGCACAAATAGTGCAAATGAGCTTGTGAAGAGTGTACACCACCTTCAGAAACCAATCCGATAAAGTGAACCGCTTTGTTGTTTTGTTTGGCGTATTCAAAGGCTTTTACAAGAGTTGGATTATTGTCAATTGTTTTTTCGCGAATGGCTTTGTTGATCAGTTCCAGATCCTGGTAAACCACTCTTCCGGCTCCAATATTAAGATGCCCCACTTCACTGTTACCCATTTGCCCTTGTGGTAAGCCAACATGTTCTCCCGATGTACGCAAAGTAGAATGGGGATATTTTTTATATAAACTATTTACAAAGGGAGTCTTTGCATTGGCTATGGCGTCAGACTTTGAGCCATCACCAAGTCCCCAACCATCTAAAATTATTAATGCTACTTTTTTCATAAATTACTACGAATTACGAATTAACGGGTTACGAATAACGAATTATTACGAATTTACGAAATTGAAGGTTTAAAAACAGCAAATCTGGTTTCGTAAATTCGTAAATATTCGTTTATTAGTAACCAAGAGAAAAACTTTAAGCCAATCAATTAAATATTGCTTCAAAAACACTTCCTTTCGGTGTATTGTTTTTAACGTTTATTGTTCCATTATGTTGTTTTACTAAATAATCTACAATATATAGGCCAAGTCCTGTTCCTTTTGTTTTGCGGGTTTCCTCATTGCCCGACCGATAAAACCGTTGAAAAATTGTCTCCTTTTCTTTATCTGAGATCCCAATCCCCTGGTCGGCAACACTTAAAATTATTTTTTGATTTTGTTTTTTTAAACTAACCACAATAGTAGAATCTTCCGGTGAGTATTTTACAGCATTTTCAAAGAGATTGAGAATGATGGAAGGGAAATTGGTCCTGTCAATATCCATGTAAATATTGGGTTCAATAT
>JAZKBX010000060.1:0-7154 GCA_040388455.1 Bacteroidota bacterium | reverse complement strand
TTGTAGAACCATGGAGAGCTGCAGCATTTCCTGTTATTAAAGATCTAACAGTTGATCGTGCTGCATTCGATCGTATCATTGCTAAAGGTGGTTTCATCTCAGTAAATACAGGCAATGCACAAGATGCAAATAATATTCCTATTCCAAAAATAGATGCAGATCTGTCGTTTAATGCAGCAGCATGTATTGGTTGTGGAGCTTGTGTTGCGACCTGCAAAAACTCTTCAGCTATGTTATTTGTTTCCGCAAAAATTTCACAACTCGCATTATTACCACAAGGACAAGTTGAACGTATTGCCCGTGCAAAAAATATGGTTGCGCAAATGGATGCAGAAGGATTTGGTAACTGCACCAATACAGGAGCATGTGAAGTAGAATGTCCGAAAGAAATTTCGTTAGAAAATATCGCAAGAATGAATCGCGAATATTTTATGGCGAATATTAAAGAGTAATATTGTTTTTTTTGAATTTTTTTAATAAGCCAATCCTTTTAGGGATCGGCTTTTTTTTTAAATTTAAAAATTGCCGGTTTAATTGATGCCTCATTTTTACAACCTTCAAAATAACAGATGAAATAGGTTTTGTTTTTTCTTCAATTGCCCTAATTAATACATTGTCGTTTTTACAACACATATTTTATCTGGCACACAGGAAAATGTTGTTAATTTTACTGAAAAGCAAAAAGGGATATATTTTATAAAGCTTGTTACCGTTAATAACAAAAACAGTGTGAGTAAAATAATCATAAATTAATAGCGATGCTTAAAAGACATTTTTTTTTCTGCAGTATAGCCGTTTTTTTTTCTTTTAATCCGGGAATAGTGGCCCAAAGCGATAGCCTTAAAAACTATTCAACCGAAAACTGGAAAATTAATTTTCAGATAGCCCCTAATTATGCATACAGAATTGCTAAAAGAATTAATGATGCCCCTGCCCATATTACAGGCACCTCTCCATATGCTGTTAACGAGGAATATAATATGTATAGCTGGCATTTTTCAATTAGTGGAACAAAAAAAATAGCTCAGTGGCTCGATTTGAACCTGGGAGTAATAATAGATAATCAAGGCTATACAACGAAAGAATTTCAAACAGGTTCACATGCCAGTAATGTATACAATTACAGGTATTTTGGACTAAGCTTAAGCAGCACAGAAAAATTAAAATTAAATGACAATATTTATTTGTTTTTTAAAAACGGCATCAACTATTATTTTCAGAGCCAGTTAAGAGCAACCGATTGGGGAGGAAAAAACATAGACGATCTTCGACCTACCAATGATCTTAGTGTGTTTGTTTTTGCCGGTGTCTATTATAAGATAGAGAAAAAATATTCTCTTTCAATTTCTCCTTTTTTTAATTACTTTATAACTCCACTTACTGATCCTATAGCAAGAGACGGGAGTTCTTATCAGCAGAATTTTTTTTCTACAGGGATTGAATTAGGTGTTCATTATAATATTGGTAAGAAATAGCGATGCTTGGAAGACATTTTTTTTCTACAGAAAATATCCATTCATTATAATGTTCGACTCCGGATGGAGTCGTATAATCTAATAAACCTTTGCGTTTCTATAAACATGTGATGCCGCTGGCATCATATGTTTTTATAGTAAGAAATTATTTTAGCACAATAAGTAAGTCTTTTTTGCGAACTTATCTCAACAAAGTAACATCCCCAAATTGCATATAAGAAGTGCCATCAAGATATTTACCTTTTACTTTCCAGATATACACATCCGATTGACAAAGGGTTCCTCTGTACAGGCCGTCCCAACCTGTTTTTAGATCAGTTGTATCAAAAATGATCTCGCCCCATTTATTAAAAATTGTTAAACGATACTCGTCAATACCATTTACGGTGAAAGGGAAAAATACATCATTGTTATAACTTGTTGGGTCGTATACTCCACCGTTTGAGCCTAATGGATTAGGTGTAAAAGCATTAGGTAAAACAATACCGTTGATCAGTTCGGCTCTGATATATTTTACTTTGGTAATGGTGTCGATGCAGCCGTATTGGTTAGTGGCAATCAACGTAACATCATATTGACCAACTTGTGAATATGCATAATTGGGGTTTTCGTCTTCTGAAGTATTGCCATCCCCAAAATCCCAGAAATAGGTATCTGCATCAATAGAAAAATTTAAAAAATTAGCTTGTGTGTTTGGAACATGAACAAGGGTAGGTGTTGCAGAAAAATTAGCCTGCGGCTTAGGATAAATTGTTACCGTTGAATTAGCAATATCTGTTTGTCCGCCAGGTCCTGTTGTAATTAATTTTACATTAAAAGTACCTGCATTAAAATAAGTATAACATGGGTTTTGAGAACTGGATGTATTCCCATCTCCAAATTCCCAGGTATTGGAAACACTGTATTGAGAGGTGTTTACAAAACAAATTTTTTCCGGTTCGCAGCCATCGTATGGAGGAACAGTAAATGCGGCAATTGGCAAAGGGGGGATTATGGTAATTGAATGCGAAACAGTATCAGCACAGTTAGTACTATTTACAATTAAGGTTATATCATAAGTTCCCCATGTAGCATAAATATTGGGTGGGGGATTTTGGAGCGAAGAAATATTCGAATCATCCCAATCCCATGCATAGTTCCAGGTACCTGTATTGGTAGTGTTAATAACACTTACTTCTGCTGAAGGATATGTTTGCGAAATGGGGGTAGCAGAAAAACCTGCTATTGGCTGATATGCAACTGTTGTGGTGTTGGTTACTGTATCAGCGCAACCTAAATTTGAAGAAGCTATTAATTGAATAGTATTAACCTGATCGCTTGTTGTTGAATTAATATACGTATTTGAAGGTGTAGCTTGTGAGGAAAAACTTCCGTTACCAAAATCCCAAAGGTACGTGTCCGCATTAACTGACTGGTTCGCAAAATTTACTGTAAAAGGGCTGCAACCGAGTGCAGGGTTTGTAAATGCGGTTGTAACTTTTGGATAGATAGACACTGAATTCACAGCCGTATCTGCACATCCATTGTTTGCAATAACTATATAAACAATATTGTTTGTAATTGTTGTAGCTGTTCCATTTATATACGTATGAGATGTGTTTAGTAAATTTTCGAATGGTGAACTATCGCCAAAATTCCATTCATGACTTAAAGCATTTGTTGATTGATTTGTAAGGTTTACCAATAATGGGCTGCAGCCCGCATTAGTGTTCAGGCTAAAAATGGCAGCGGGTTTAAATTTTACATTCACAATAATTGTCTGGGTATCCACGCAGCCCAAAGAAGAAGTTGCACTTAATAAAATGGTGTAATTAATATTTGCAGAAGAATTATTTATATACGTATGTGTTAAATTAGTTTGTGTGGACAGTGTTCCATCTCCAAGATCCCAGCTGTAAGTATTTGTGTTTGTCGATTGATTTAATAAATTTAAAGTTAATGGACTGCATCCATTAGCTTCTCCGGTAAAGGCAGCTATTACGTGAGGATAAACAATAATATTTTTTGTAATGCTATCAACGCAACCATTTGTAGTTGTTATTTTTAATTTAGCCACATACGTTATGGATGCAGAAGTAAAATTTGTATAAATATGCGAAGGGTTTATTGTACTGTCTACAGGAGAAGCATCTCCGAAATCCCAGCAATAATAGACCCCTCCACTCGACTGATCAGAAAAAGAAATGCTTAAAGGGTGACAACCTGCTGTGGAATTGATATTAAAATTTGCAGCAGGTTTATAAAATACTTTTACCGGCTGTTGAATAGAATCAGAACATCCAAAATTGGAAGAGGCTGTTAACTTGATATTTAAACTGTCATTAATTGTTGTGTTATTAATGTAAGTATGAGAAGGAGTAGTTTGCGAGGACACTGCTCCATCACCGAATTCCCAGCTATAAAAATCCGCATTGGTTGACTGGTTACTAAAAACTAAATTTAAAGGACTACAGCCATCAGCTTGTCCTGTAAAAGCAGATGTTACCTTAGGGTAAACCGTAAGTGGACTGATCAAGGTATCCTTGCATGAATTAGCGGTGCTAACTATTAACTGTACATTATTGGTGATGGGATTTGCAGTTGTATTTAAATAAATATGGCTAGGGCTTATCACCCCGTTTGAAATGCTTCCATCTCCGAAGGCCCAGTCGTTATTAAAAGCGCCCACAGAGGTATTATTAAAATTCACAGGAAATGGTGGACAGCCCGCGTTGCTGCTCAAATTAAAATTTGCATCCGGTTTATAAAAAACACTTAACGGATAAGTAGCTGTATCCACACAGCCTAAAGGCGACTGAGCTGCCAGGGTTATTGTATAACTTATATTTGATGACCCGGAATTAATATAAACATGCGAAGGATTTGTTTGTGTGGAAAGTGCACCATCGCCAAAATTCCAATTATAAATGGTTGCATTTATGCTATTGTTTATCATTACAGTATTTAATGGACTGCAAGCGCTGGTTGGGTTTGTGAATGCTGCCGTTACTTTAGGGAAAACTTCTACAGGCCTTATCATCGTATCGATACATCCCGAAACGGTTTCCACCTGTAGCATTACATTAAATATTATTGTTGCCGATGTATTATTTACGAAAGTATGAATAGGGTTTACTGCTGCTGAAGATGTGCCGTCATCAAAATCCCAAAGACTTGTATTTGCTATTGTTGAGTTATCGGTAAAGTCCACTATTAAAGGGGAGCACCCTAAACTTGCCGATTGTGTGAAGTTAGCGGTTGGATTGGGATATATCAGTACGTTTAAATCGGAGGTATCCTTACATGAAAAAGGAGAGGTTGTAATTAACTGTACATAGCGAACCAAATTTGTAATTCCATTATTAATAAATGTATGATTGGGAGATTGAGTTAAACTGGTTGAACCATCACCAAAATCCCATTGATAAACGGCACCTCCCGAAGCTGCATTAAAGCTAATGCTTAAAGGCGAACATCCGGTATCAGCAGGCAATGCCAAAAAACTAAAATTGGGGCTTGGATAAACAAGGATGTTTTGAACAGCGCTATTGGTACAGCCATTAAGGGAACTTATTGTAAGAGTGGTTATATACGTTTGCAAAAAAGAAGTGTTATTCACAAATACGTGGTTTGGGTTTGGTGAAATTGATACAGCTGTACCATCGCCAAAATCCCACGAATAATCAATTGCACCTGTTGATGTGTTTGTAAATTGGACTGGTAAAGGACTGCAATTTATTATATAGTCGGATGTAAATGATGCATGAGCAGCATGGAATACGGTAATAATACTGCTGTACGTTTTTATACAGCCAAAGGAAGAAGTTGCAGTTAAAGTTATCGTATAGGTAGTGTCATTCGTTTGAGCGTTAATAAATGTATGGTTAGGATTTACCGTAGTACTTGTTGATGACCCATCACCAAAGTTCCAGCTATAGGTGGATGCACCAGTTGATTGATTTGTAAAACTAACAATTAAGGGTGTGCAACCTGAGTTGACACTTTTCAAATAATTGGATACCGGTAAAGGATTAACCCTGGCTAAAATGCTGTCTTTATTGTTGCAATAAGCAGTAGTAACGGTTAGTTTTACATTGTAATAACCTGAATCTGCAAAGGTGTGTGCTGGATTCTGTGAGCCGCTTGTAGCGGTGCCATCGCCAAAATTCCATAACCATGAAGTGAGAGGGTTGCCTGTTGCTGTTGTAGATGCATCTGAAAATGTTCCTGAAATACCTTTGCAAACACTGAAAGGATTTATTTGTGCATTGGGTGAAGGATACACTCTTACCGGTTTTGTCCGACTTGCTAAGCATCCATTAGTGCCTGTAATATTTAAAATTACATTATAGGTTGCTGCTCCTGTGTATGATTCCGGTAAGGGGTCTTGATCTGTAGAAAAATTGCCATTGCCGAAAATCCAGGAGTACGAGGCTATTGCTCCTGAAGAGGTATTTATAAAAGTTTCAGTGCCGGCATCACAAAAATTATTTGAACCTAAGTTAAAGTCTGATGTTGGTGTAGGTTTTATTGTAACCTGTTCTGATGCGGAGGAGGTACAGCCGCTTGCGCCTGATATGTTAGCGATCAGTGTTACAGTAAAAGTTCCGACAGTGGAATAGGTATGAGTTTGAGTTGCTGTGGTGGATACCGTGACCAAAGCTGAACCATCACCAAAATCCCATATAAATTGATTTGCGGTTCCGGTAGATAAATTTGTTGCAGTGATACTTTGTCCATTACAAATACTATCTGCACTTAATGATAAATTAGCTACGGGGGGGGCAATGATCTGAACGGTAATAATATCCTGATCCACTCCGCAAAAACTACTGTCCATCAGCAAAACACTATATGTTCCTAAACCCGGATAAGTGAGATCATAGCCTGCCCTGTTTGGCGGATTAAAAGGCTGCCAATCTATTATTGAATCGTATCCGAGGCCCCAGTGATCACCGAAATTCCAGTATTCATAACGTTGCTGAGTATTACCAAGTGCACTACAATTCAGATTTGTTGTATTATCAAAATGAAATGTATTACTTGGTGCACACTTAATCAAAGCATCAGGAGTAATGCTCACTACATCCCTGTCCCAAACCTGGATCGGCTGATAAACGTTAGTTGATGGATTGCCTGCGTTGCAATAATTTTCAGCACGGAGTGTTACGGCATTATTACAATTGGATGTTCCGGGTAAATAAGTGTGGCTTAAGATCTGCCCAACATTGGAGGAATTGAAGACCTGAGCTGCTGAACCATCTCCGAATGTCCATGTAAACCTGGTAGTTTCCGAGATATTTGTTGAAGAGTTTTGAAAATTGAACGAAGCAGGTGAACATCCGGAGATTGGGCTGCCTAAAGGTATTTGAATAGACGCAGATGGTGTAAGTTCCATCACTACTACTCCGGAAATGGTGCAGGCAGGAGAAGTAGTAGTTATTATTACGGGGAACGTATCAATAGCGGCAGTATACGTATGGCTGATAAAGGCAGGAGGAATTAAATTAACTCCGGGAGAATTTGTTCCATCCCCCCAATTAATAGTATAGCCCCCTATAATGGAAATGGTAGGTTGCACAAAAATTGTAAAATTTCCACCGGAACAGCCGATCCAATATGGATTTGAAGATGCAACGCCAGCACCATTAAAAAACTGGGGGCATTGAGCCTTAAGGCCAAAGCCACAGAATGCGAGAA
>JAZKBX010000059.1:0-3076 GCA_040388455.1 Bacteroidota bacterium | reverse complement strand
AAAATTCAAGAGTACATTAAAATAGGTAAAAATGAAGGAGCTGATTTTTACCAGTCTTCATGCGCTATTCCAAGCAAAGGGTATTACTGTCGCCCTACTTTATTTTTAAATGCTTCACAATCACACCGAATTGTGCAGGAAGAAATTTTCGGACCTGTTTTAACGATCCAAACATTCCGTACCATTGAAGAAGTAATTGAAAAAGCAAATAATATTGCTTATGGACTTTCAGCAGGTATCTGGACTGATAAAGGTTCTAAAATATTTAACATTTCAAGTAAAATGCGTGCCGGTGTGGTATGGGCAAATACTTACAACAAATTCGATCCTGCATCACCTTTTGGTGGATATAAGGAAAGTGGTTTTGGACGTGAAGGCGGCTTACATGGCTTAATGCCGTATTTGAAATTTTAATTTAAATATACATAAACACTAATAATATTTAAAACCCTTTGAGGGGTAAATATATAATCTAAACAAAAAATGGCAACACGATTGGAAATTCAAAAAACATATAAAATATATATCGGAGGTCAATTCCCGAGAACAGAATCAGGAAGATTTTATCCTTTAAAGAATAAAAAGGGAGATATCATGGCGAATATTTGTCAATCATCCCGTAAAGATTTTCGTAATGCTGTAGTGGCTGCGCGTGGTGCGTTTAGCGGATGGAGCGGACGTGCCGGATTTAACCGCAGTCAGATCTTATATCGTATTGCTGAAATGCTGGAAGGCCGTAAAGAACAATTTATTTCGGAACTTATACTGCAGGGGTTAACTGAGAAAGCAGCTAATGATGAGGTGTCACTTTCTGTTGATCGTTTAGTATATTATGCCGGATGGTGTGATAAATATCAGGCTGTATTCAGTTCTGTGAATCCCGTAGCATCATCACATTTTAATTTTTCTGTTCCTGAACCAACCGGGGTTGTTGCCATTATTGCCCCTGAAGAAAGTTCTTTGCTTGGATTGGTAACTGCTATTGCTCCGGTTATTGCCGGAGGAAATTCATGTATTGTTCTTGCATCAGAAAGCAAACCTTTATGTGCCGTAACTTTTGCGGAAGTGTTGAATTCTTCTGACTTACCGGGTGGTGTAGTGAACATTCTTACCGGTAGTAGCGAAGAGTTACATTCTCATTTTTCTTCACACATGGATGTGAATGCATTGACCTACTATCGTACAAATAAAAATGAAATAAAAACGATCAAAGAAAATGCTTCATTGAATGTGAAGCGGATTTTTATTTATGATAAAGTTGTTCTTGCTTCTGATAAGGCGCAAAGCCCATATTTAATTTTTGATAACCAGGAGATTAAAACAACCTGGCACCCTATTGAGAATATTGGTTCTGCGAAAGCGGGATACTAAATTTAATTATTTGATGGTTGCTTTTTTGCAAGCATCAAATTTGATTTATTTGGTTGGGTTTGATAACCAATTCTGAAAAGAAGAGGTTTTGTTTTGGTGGTATCCGCATAATTTTTTTTCAAATCTTCCTGGTAAAAATTTTTGAACAGACGAATAGGTTCTTTGTACGCGCCATAAAACGTAAGCTCCGACCACGTTTGTTCAGCAATAGCGGGATCCTTCTCGACAAAATGTTTTAAAGGTATACCTGAATCATCCTGGAGAACAATGCTGCTGTGATCTAAAATAGATTTCCGTATCATTGAAAAATCATTTTGATGCATCAGATAAGAAGCCGATTTAATAAAAGTGATCACTTCCCCAAAGCTGTTCATGAAACTTTCAAAATGCGGTTTTTTTATCAGGGAGTTATCTGATAGATCAATTGAAAAATAATAAAGTGTCTTTTGTACATTTTCTTTTTCACCATCATTCTTCAGATTAGCAGATTCCGCGGCTTGTTCATTATCTTTTTCGAATGTAATTCTGATCCCATTCATTTGGCTGAACTGATGATTGGCAATTTTTTCAAATCTGCTATCAACAATTTTTCCGCTATCGTTTATTTGCACAGGCTCCATTGTGATTATTTTATTTCCGGTGCGGATTAAAAAGATCATTAGTATCGGTAATGTTCCTTTTAGCTCCTGTATTCTAAAATCCACTTTCATATCTTTGGTTTTGAAGAATGAAGCTGTAAGGATATCATCCTGAGCGGTGCGAAGAGCAAGAAAATAATTTTCCCAGAAGTCGACTGGTATTTTTCTAATATCCGGAACCTTGCCTACCGGCTCCAGGCCAATCATAACATATTGATCAGCATTAGGGAACAGTGTAGTTGCGTATAAAAAGTCTGCACCGCTGAAAGGATAAAACATGGTGTGTGATTGCGACTCATTATTTGAATTGTTTTGTTGAGAAACAGGGAAGGAATTATTAAATACCAATTCCTGCTCTGACCATGATTTAATTTTTTTCAACTGACCTTTTTCTAAACGTGCCCAGGTATTGTTATACCATGCCGCATATTGTTTCCAATCCGGATTTTTTTCGAATTTTGAAAAATCGCTTCCTTCTTCACTTTTCATTCCTGCAATAAAACGCGCATTGTCATTATAGATTCTGACAAATTCTTTTTTGGGGAGTGCGTTTTTTTTAGGAGCAGCTTTTTTTAATGAAAGAGCTTTTGATGTGTCTTTTTTTATTTCCTTTTCTGATTCCTGTTTTTGATGTTGTTGATCACAACCGATCAATAAGGTAAATAGAAGAATCATTCGGATAATCCGGCTTAATGTTTTTAAACAATCAACTAATGGATGAATGATCATTTAAAGGATGGATTGTGATTATTTATTATTTGCAATAGATAGTAATACCTTATTTTTTTGTTTTTCAAAAGAGAACTAAAATATACCTTCTAAGGCAACTTACTTTTCATAAAAATGCATTTCTTTTATGTATTGCCAAACGGCTTCAGGCATAAAATAACGCATATCTTTTTTTTCTTTGATCGCTTGTCTGATAGCGGTAGATGATATCTCCATTAAGGGAGCATTTATTAATTTTATCTGAGAATGATCTTTTAGTTTCCCTCCATCACTTTCCGGCCTTGGATAAATATACAATTGATGGTGCTTTAATATCTCTTCATAATTTTTCCATTTAT
>JAZKBX010000058.1:3524-4355 GCA_040388455.1 Bacteroidota bacterium | reverse complement strand
ATTTTGGTGATCTGAGTCCTTTAAATACTACGCAAAGCCCTTCTCACTTGTATGCCAATGCAGGGAACTATTCTGTCACCTTAATGGTACACAATAATTTTGGCTGTGGAGATACCATTACAAAATCGGTGCAGGTGTATTACAATCCTGTTGCAGGTTTCACGTATAGTAATGTTTGCCTTGGGGATACTATGTATTTTACCAATACGTCTGCTGTTGACAACTCTACCTCTATAGCTACTTATTTATGGGCCTTTGGTGATGGTAGCCCTAACAGCAGTTTGCCAAATCCAGTCCATTATTATTCCGGCCCCGGCACGTATAATACCACACTGGTAACCACCACAACGGATGTGTGTTCTCATGTGGCAAATAATTCTGTAAAAGCATTTGATGCACCAGGTTCTACTTTTACGTTCAGCGATATCTGTTTGTTGGACTCAGCGATATTTACAAATACAACCACCAGTCCTACTATGGGTAGCACTGCCAGTTGGTCATGGAATTTTGGTGACGGTTCTCCTTTAAATACAACCCTTTGGAGCCTGCGCCATTTATATGCTACTCCGGGTAATTACCAGGTTACTTTGACCACATACTCCTCCAACCTTGCTTGTCCGGATACCTTAAGTGACTCCATTACTGTATTTCCAATGCCCGGAGCTAATTTTAGTTTTACCAACGTATGTTTAAATCAGGCCATGAATTTTAATGATCTGTCAACTGTTTCGAGCGGCAGTATTGCCATCAAATCCTGGGATTTTGGCGATGGAACATCACCAAATGGGAACCCAAATCCAAGTCATATCTATGTAAATCCGGGAACATATA
>JAZKBX010000058.1:0-3514 GCA_040388455.1 Bacteroidota bacterium | reverse complement strand
TGTGGTGGTACATCCTTTACCTGTTGCGCAATTCAGCAGAGTGAATGTTTGTGATGGAAGCTTTATGCCATTCACTGATCTGTCAACTATATTAAGCACAGATAACATAGACTCCTGGGCCTGGAATTATGGTGACGGAAGTCCAGTTTTTAACAATCAAAACCCTCAACATATATATGCTAATGCAGGTTCTTATCAGGTGCAATTATTGATCGCTTCTAATTTCGGCTGTTTGGATTCTATTACTAAAACAAGTATTGTGAACCCTAATCCTGTGGTGGATTTTACATCCGATGATACAGCAGGATGTGAACCGTTGTGTATTAGTTTTGCTGATTCATCCTCTATTGCAACAGGTGCTAATAATACTGCCTGGAGCTGGAATGTTGGTGATGGCAGCCCTGTAAGTAATTTAGAAGATCCTGTTCATTGTTATATCAATGATTCGGTTTATTCCCCGGTTTCTTTTAATGTTACTTTAACAGTTACTTCGGATAGTGGTTGTGTTACCACGTTATCTAAAACTAATTACATTACTGTATATCCCAATCCCAATGCAGGTTTTACAGTGCAGCCGGAAGTAACAACTATTACGGATCCTATAATTTCAATTACAGATCTGTCAACCGGAGCGTATTATTGGAATTGGAATTTTGGTGATGGTTCGGCTTCAATCACTGCGGGCCTTGATACTTCTACTGTTTTTGGTCCTGCTGATCATACGTACCAGGATACAAGCACTTATACGATAACATTGATCGCATCTACTCAATATAATTGTATTGATACTGCTTACCAAACCATTATTATTGAACCGGACTTTATGTTTTATATTCCAAATGCATTTACACCCAATGATGATGGAATAAATGACTTTTTCTCGGGTAAAGGGACTTTCGTTGGTATCTATGAAATGGCTATTTTTGACCGCTGGGGCAATTTAATTTTCAATTCTGATGACATTGCTAAACCTTGGGATGGTAAAGCAAACAAAGGGACTGTAATTGCCCAGGGAGATGTTTATATTTATTCGATAAAGATCACTGATTTTAAAAAGAAGAAATATATTTATAAGGGAATTGTAACATTGGTGAGATAGAGAACCACTCCCAAGGAAATCTAAAACTGTATAAAAAAAGACCTCAAATGATTTGAGGTCTTTTTATGAAATTTTTTAAGTAATTATATACCCTATTCCACAGTAACGGATTTAGCTAAATTCCTTGGCTGATCAACATTACAACCTCTCATTACAGCAATATGATAAGATAATAACTGTAAAGGCACCACCGAAACCAAAGGCACTAATATTTCATCGGTTTCTGGAATTTCAATTGTATAATCTGCCATTTCTTTCACTTGAGTGTCACCTTCAGTAACAATAGCAATGATTTTCCCTTTACGTGCTTTTACTTCTTGAATATTACTCACCACTTTTTCGTAAGATGCTCCTTTTGTAGCAATTACAAAAACAGGCATTTCTTCATCGATCAAAGCTATTGGCCCATGCTTCATTTCTGCCGCAGGATACCCTTCAGCATGAATATAGGAGATTTCTTTTAGTTTCAGAGCGCCTTCCAATGCAACAGGGAATGAATAACCACGGCCTAAATACAATGCATTGGTAGAGTTTTTGTACACATCAGCAATGTATTTTATCTTATCGTT
Source organism: Bacteroidota bacterium (assembly GCA_040388455.1). GTDB lineage: Bacteria > Bacteroidota > Bacteroidia > 2-12-FULL-35-15 > 2-12-FULL-35-15 > 2-12-FULL-35-15. Next base: position 1,846 of record JAZKBX010000058.1, on the reverse strand, counting down.
TGTTTTCAAAACGCGTTCAACTTTTGAAGGAATTGCTTCCAATTCATTTAATAATTGATGAAAACGTGATGAGGAGATTGTTCCTTTAAGAAAAGCAACTCTCAAGGCCATTAAAACCAACACTGTTATTTGAGCAGTGAACGCTTTTGTTGATGCTACCCCAATTTCAGGTCCGGCATGTGTATAAGAACCTGCGTGTGTTGCACGTGCAATCGATGAACCAACCACGTTACAAATACCAATGATCGTAGCGCCTTTTGACTTTGCAAGCTCAATAGCAGCAAGGGTGTCAGCTGTTTCACCTGATTGGGAAATAGCAATTACAACATCGTCTTCATAAATTATCGGATTACGGTAACGGAACTCGGAAGCGTATTCCACCTCCACAGGAATACGTGTTAGGTCTTCAAATAAATATTCGGCAACTAAGGCTGCATGCCATGATGTTCCGCACGCTATAAAAATAATTCGTTTTGCATTCAAAAACTTTTGTTCGTACTCAGCAATACCACCCAAATTTACAACCCCCTTTTCAGAACTTAATCTGCCACGCATACTGTCTTTAATGGAACGGGGCTGCTCATATATCTCCTTCAACATAAAGTGATCATATCCACCTTTTTCCAAAGCCTCCAGCTTTAACTCCAATTCCTGTATGTACGGGGTTTTAACTTTATTCTTAATTGTTTTTATTTTCAGTTCTTTCCCGCGTTCAATAAATGCGATTTCTTCATCTTCCAGATAAACTACATTTTTTGTGTACTCAATGATCGGTGTGGCGTCTGATGCAATGAAAAACTCATCAATACCAATACCTATTACCATCGGACTACCTTTTTTAGCGGCAATCAATTCATTGGGATTGTCTTTTGAAAGAATTACTATAGCGTAAGCCCCAACAACTTGGTTTAAGGCAATGCGAACAGCTTCACCAACCCGTAAATTTTCTTTTTGTTGAATGTCTTCAATTAAATGAATGAGTACTTCTGTATCCGTATCGCTCAAAAAAACATGACCACGTTTTTTTAATTCTTCTTTTAGAGAACCATAATTTTCGATGATACCATTGTGTATGATCACTAAATTTTTTGAGTCGGAATAGTGTGGGTGAGCATTTACATCGTTAGGAACACCATGTGTAGCCCAACGTGTATGCCCAATTCCAATGGTTCCGTTTTTATTTTTTTCACTAACAAAACTGGCTAATTCGGCAACCTTCCCTTTGCATTTGTATACATTTAAATCAATAGCATGTGAAGTTAAATCCTCAGCTATTAAGGCCACGCCTGCACTGTCGTACCCTCTGTATTCGAGGCGTTGTAAACCTTTAATAAGGATTGGATATGCCTGTCTGTTTCCGATGTATGCAACTATTCCGCACATGTTTATTTTGATTTAGTGATGTTGAATGTTAGATGTTGGTGATTTGTTTAACTCTACAACATCCAACATCCAATTAATTTACTGTAATTTTGTATACCCTATATTAAGCTTCATTCGATAAAGACTGCTGCTTCCACCACCGCCTATTACTACCCTGTTCGCATTTATAGCTCCACTTCCTGCAAGTAAATGCAAGCCATTATTTTTTATTTTTCCTGTTAGCACTTGCTGAATATAGCGTGCTATATTAAAACGGTATTCGTGTGTAGTTGAATTATACGTTCCTCCAAAATAATTATCACCTTCATTGGCATCAGGTAGTACATAATTGGTGCCATCATCATTAATACCAAACAATACTAATTTGGTGGGGGCCGCAAAGGTATCAAGCATATATGTTGAAGTCACATCTACTTTAATCACCAGTTCGGCTTTGTTAATTGCAATGGCTCCCGCATTTACC
>JAZKBX010000057.1:0-1671 GCA_040388455.1 Bacteroidota bacterium | reverse complement strand
ATACTTCTTTTATTCCGGCCTCATTATGTCCCGTATCGGCAATTACTAAGGGTTGTTGAGATAGAATCTGCCAGCGGCCCAATAGCCCGGTTTGTTTGGTAACATTTTTTATTCCATCACGGATAGCAGTTTCAGATATATCGAAACCTCTTTTATTTAGAATTTCCATGACACATAAAACAGCCGGAATATTTTTTTGCTGATACAATCCTAATAATTCGGTTTCCAGATTAAGATATACTGTTTCTCCTTTCTTGCTTTCTGAAAAAGTAGGCGCGTCAGATTGCTTTTCAATATCCATCGACAATAACAACCTTTCCTTATTGATGTGCTGAACATTTACAGCTTTGTAAATTTCATCTGCAAAAAATAGTGGTGCATTATTTTCTTTTGCTTTTTCAATAAAAACATTTTTTATTTCAACTTGTGTCTCGCCAATAATAACAGGTGTTTTCGGTTTAATGATCCCGGCCTTTTCTGCCGCAATTTTTTCTAATGTATTACCAAGTAAAGCAGTATGATCAAAACTAATATTAGTTATCATAGATACTTCGGGACGTATCACATTAGTAGAATCAAGTCTTCCACCCAAACCAACTTCTATTATTGCAATATCAATTTGCTGAGAAACAAAATAATCAAATGCCAGGCCAACCGTCATTTCAAAGAAGGAAGGTTGTATCTTTTCAAAATCAGTTTTATACATTTCAACAAAATTCACAACATCCTGTTGAGGGATCATTTCACCATTGACTTTTATGCGTTCTCTGAAATCTTTTAAATGTGGTGAGGTATATAGTCCAACTTTATAACCAGCGCTTTGCAGAATGGACGCTAGCAGGTGAGAAGTGGAGCCTTTACCATTAGTCCCTGCAACATGTATTGACTTGAATTTGTTTTCCGGATTGTCAAGGAGTTTACAAATGGCAATTGTATTATCCAGGTTGTTTTTATAAGCAGCAGCACCAATGCGTTGAAACATGGGTAATTGCGTGTAAAGATAATCCAGTGTTTGTTGGTAGTCCATTAAATGTCCATAAGCTTTAAAAAAAAAGGAATTGATAGAACACAAAAGTAAAAGAATTTTTATTAGCCAACCTATCTCGGGATGTAAGAACAAATATATTTTTTTAAGTCTAGAAAAATATCATCTATTGCATTACAAAACTTTATTTTAAAGTTTTGTAATAAGTAATAAAAAAATGGTGTACAGGCCCACATTATTGAGGTGCAAAAATAAATTTATGAAACGGTGCGTGAGGAATGAACAAACGCGATGACGTGGCGCTTGTGTGGAGGAATCGTTTGTTCTTGATTTTTTGTTTCTGGCGCCTGTCCTGAGCTTGCCGAAGGGTATCAAGACAAAAGAAAAACACACAGTTTTATTTTGAAAGGTCTTCTTATTGTAGAATTTTTAAATTCGTGTCAATAGGATATTGTCATTAATCACATCTATCACCATAATTTGTGGAGGTTGAAGGAATTATTTTATTCAAGAAGAAACACAAAAGTATACGTACCACGTTGCTCCTGTTTACCTTCAGCACTGGAATTAAATTTAGCTGAAAAAGCAGCCTGTCGGGCCTTTGCATATAAGTTAGAACTGGTAGTTGTAGATCCTCTCTGACCGGGTGATGCTTTAATTACTTTACCGGTTTCATCCACAAGTAT
>JAZKBX010000056.1:0-4584 GCA_040388455.1 Bacteroidota bacterium | reverse complement strand
ACTCCCGGAGCCAAACTTGAAGTTGCAGGACAAGTGAAAATTACCGGTGGTGTGCCGGGAGATGGGAAAGTATTGACCTCCGATGCTGCAGGTCTTGCAACATGGGAAAAATCATGTATAATAACATCTGTAACCCCTTCATCATGCCAATCATTGGGTGCAGTGACTAATGCTCCAACCCAATTAGGTGCAAACCTTGCAGCATTTACAAAAATCAATGCCGCTACAACTATTGAAATTACATTTCAAACATTTATAAATGTTCTGGATTTAATTGGAGCAAATGGTGTAAAATATGAATTGAGGGTAGATGGAGCTGCTGCATTAAACAATGCAGGCAAAACCGTATATTTTAAAGATAATGGAGGAGTAGCAACCATCTCTGCAAATGATCAGGTAACTTTGTTTGCAACATTTCCAAGCTTAGCAATAGGTGCCCACACGTTAACATTATATGTTTATACAAACGCAGGAACGGCTACATCCGCCTTTTATGATATGGGATGCTGGAGCACAAGTAATATTACCATAAAAGAATATTAGCTTCTGGTCAGCTTCTCAGCCGAAACCTAATTTGATACAAAAGAGTTGTGGTATAATAATTCGTGAAATTCGTGGCGAATATTGTTGTTATACTAACAGGTAACAAGTCAGGAAAATATCATCCATAACTTACTCCGAAATCTCATAGATGCTGAAACCACCGATAATCATCGGGGCTGGCAAATCCAGCATGAGAATGCTTTTAACTTAATCACCTTGTAAGCATCTAGGTACTAAAACCTGAATAGGAACAGGAAAAGTCTTTTTAAATACTTTGTTTCAAGCTTGAACTTACAACCTTAAAATGTCATCACAAAACTAAGTGTTGGTAATATGGGTAATTGATCAACGCGCTTGTATTGTACCCTATCAAAATAGAATACATTTTTACGGCTATATACATTGGTTGCACCTGCCGCTACTTCTAACTTGGTGTGGTCGAAGAATTGAAAGGTTCGTTTAATGTTAATATCCAAACGGTGATACCATGGCAATTCGTTTGTTTTGCCTTCGTCAAAGAAATAATTCAAATCACCATTGGTACTGGTATAATCGGTACTAATGCCATTGGTAAAATTCAGATCTTCATAAAAACCACCGGTAGGTTTAAATGGAAAACCCGAACCAATATTCCAGCGGGCATCAAATTCCCAGTTGCGGTTCTCACCAAAAACATAAGAAGCAACAATGTTAGCATTATGCCTGCGATCGAAATTTGGACGGTAAGAAATAAGACTTCCATTTTCATCAGTTAAAACGCCATCAAAGCGGGTTACATAGCCCAGTGAATATACAAACCACAGGTACAAACGTTTATAATCATACTTCAATACTACATCTATACCTTGCGCCTTACCGGTTTCAATAATAAAATCTTTTTTCAAAGCATCTGGTCTGGCCGCATTATCAGGGCTATCATCAAATATTTTATTACGATTTAAATTGGCCAATTGTTTAAAATCTTTGCGATACCCTTCAATATTCAAATCGAAATGACGGCCCAGATCGATCTCAAATCCTGCAACATAATGATTTGCCTTTTGCAACTTACTGGTAACCTCTTTTGTATTACCCTTCTCATCGGTAAATGTTTCCTGTAAATTATCAGGACCGGAAAGGAAGCCATAAAATAAATTGACCACATCCCTGTCGGAATTAGCAGCAATAAGGTTTTGGGAATACATCCCGGATGCAAATTTGAAACGGAATTTTTTAGCTATGTTCCATTTTAAGCTCAAACGTGGCTCCGGTGAAGTGTTGCCAAGTGATGCATAATATTGTACACGAAAACTCGGTTCTATTAATAATTTTTTATGCTTCGATATCCATTTGTATTTAAAATATCCGCCAATTTCAGTAGTGCTCTCTTGCTGTGAAATATGGCGGTTGGTAGAATTAAACAGATCGAAATCGGTGCGGAAGCCGAGAACTTCAATACCATAATTCAATTCATTTTTACTCATGAAATAAGTAAAACCTATACTCATGTTAAAACCCTTTATTTTGCTGCTTTTCTCATTCTCTCCTTCTGGTTTAAGCTTTATACCGTATTGAGAATAGGCAAAATTTCCATTAACTAAAATTGGAGAATTTTGAGGTACCAGTAAAAAATTTCCACCTCCACCGTAAGAGGTCCAGTTCATATCCTGCAAAGCCTGGTAGCTTACTTTATCGTTAAAATTAAAGCCGAACAAATTCAGTTTACTACCATTATTAGCATTTAATGATACTTTACCGTAATAATCACTGAAGCTGAATGGCAAACCATTTGGATCAACGTATGAATAAAGGACTTTAGAGGTTGTTGGCAAATAAGAAGTTTTAGAGGAAAGAATAAACGAAACAGTTGTTTTGCTGTCCTCTTTAACCCTTACAAGTGGCCCTTCTACCAATACTTTTGCACCAAATGGGCTTACGGCAACCTTTCCGGCAACACGTCTTTTATTTCCATCCCTGGTAGTGATATCCATAATGGATGAAATTCGTCCGCCATATTCAGCACCAAATCCGCCACTATATACATCTGCATTACGTATGATGTCAGCATCAAATACCGAAAACAAACCAATGGAGTGAAAAGGATTATAAATGATCATACCATCCAGCAATACTTTATTTTGCACAGGCGAACCACCACGAATGTAAAGCTGCCCTCCCTGGTCACCAGTAAAGATCACACCCGGTAAAACTTGCAGGTATTGCGCTAAATCAGGTTCTCCGCCAACAGTAGGTAATTTTTTTATAACTAAAGGGTCAATTTTATTTACTGAAATTTGTGTTTCAGTTTCTTTCGCTTCCTGCTCTGCCGAAACTTCCACGCCTTTCAGCTGAACAGCCGACTTAGTTAAGTATAGTTTCCTGGTTACTATTTCTCCTGCTTTCACGGTAACAGCTTCCTGCAAGGTATCATAGCCAAGCATAGAAGAAATAAAAATGGTATAGCTGCCCGGAGGGATTTTACTAATCGTGAAAAAACCATTTACATCTGTAGCTATTCCTAAAGTAGTACCTTTCAATACCACATTAGTAAATAATACAGGTTCACCAGTTTCTTTTAAATAAACAAACCCACGAACAACTCCCGTATTTTGTGCCGAAAGAATTCCTGAAATGCTGAAGAATAAAACAACCAGTAGTGATTTAATTATTTTTTGGAAATTACAAATGCGCATGATCTTAATGGTAATAGTTTATTTATACAATTTGTTTGCAGTTTATTAAATTGAAATAAATTGCATGCTCGTTAATTGTTTGTTTAATTGTTAAAATTGCCTATTGCTAAATTGTTTACAGGCGTTCAAATGTAATAATTAATTGAATTAAATATTTAAAAATAATAAAAGCCTATTTATGGTAAAGGTTGCTAATAACACAGAGGCAATTAATTCTTGCAAAAAACTGGTGTATATCCATATCTCATTGTCATTCAGCATGCTCTGGAAGAGAGTTCCTTAGACAAGAAAGATGGATATATGTGAAGCAGGGATGAGGTTAGTCCTATTTATTCAATACGATTCTGAATGTAGTACCCTTATCAATATCCGAACTTTTTACGAATATTTTTCCGGAATGATAATTTTCGATGATACGTTTTGTGAGCGATAAGCCCAGTCCCCAGCCTCTTCGTTTGGTAGTAAAACCGGGTTCAAAAACTGTTTTGTATTTCGATTTTGGTATTCCCTTCCCTGTGTCCGTTATATCAATATAAACGAATTGCGTTTGATCAGAAATGGTAATGGTAATGGAACCGTTTCCTACCATGGCATCCACCGCATTTTTGCATAAATTTTCAATCACCCATTCAAATAAGGGAACATTTAATTGTGCCATTACCTCTTTTTGATTGCCGGCATCTATTGCAAATACTACATTTTTAGAAGTTCTCAATTTAATATAATTCACTGACTCATTTAAAACACTCAGCAGATCAACTTTATCTAATTTAGGTACAGAGCCGATTTTTGAAAACCGATCTGTAATTGTTTCAAGGCGCTTAATGTCTTTCTCTATTTCAAAGGAGGTCTCGTGATCCAGGCCCTTTGATTTTAAATATTCCAGCCAGGCAATCAAAGAAGAAAGAGGTGTTCCAAGCTGATGTGCCGTTTCCTTTGCCATACCCACCCAAACCTGATTTTGCTCTACTTTTCGGGCCGTGCTGAATAATAAATAGGCGATCAATAAAAACAACCCTACAATGCCAAACATCACGTATGGATAGTATTTGAGTTGGGTTAACAACATCGACTCCTGGTAGAAAATATAACTTTTACTGCCATCGCCAAACTCTACTTCAATAGGCTGATTTATAGAAGCCATATTGGCAATGGTTGTTTTTAAATAGGTAGTATCCAATATTTTTAAAGAATCCACATTGCCGGAAGCAAGCACATTTAATTTTGTGGAATCGGTATAAATAACAGGTACAGAAGCAGAGTTCACAGCTACTTCCGAAATAAATGATTTTACCAGATCATCCAACACACTCTTTAATTCCGAAAAAAGTTTTGAATCCTGATAATACAAATAATTTTTTTGCCCCTT
>JAZKBX010000055.1:10816-33289 GCA_040388455.1 Bacteroidota bacterium | reverse complement strand
GCTGAGCTAGGTTATGGTGATGGTGGGGAAGCTACTGTAGTTTCTTACGGACCATCATCCACAAATAAATACATCACCACTTATTTCAGAAAGACATTTACTGTAACAGATAAATCAACTATTTCCGGTTTAGAGTTAAGTTTGATCCGTGATGATGGAGCTGTGGTTTATATTAATGGAGTTGAAGTTTATAGAAACAATCTGCCATCTGGCACTATTTTTTACAATACCCTTGCACCAACAATAATTGATGCAACCAAGGAATCAATTTACGTAATAGCAAACATTAGTTCAAACTCTTTGGTAAACGGAGCAAATCTTATAGCTGTAGAAATACATCAAAACGCTAAAACGAGTCCCGATATGAGTTTTAATTTAAAATTAAAAACGTTAAGTGGATCCCGAATTATGGATAATGAAATAACAAATGATACTACACAGGAAAATACTATTTTGGAAAATACGGTTGAGATGCTCGTTTACCCTAATCCAAATACCGGGCAATTTAACCTTGAGTTTTGTATTGATGAGCTAAATGAAAAAACTATTATAATTGAAATATCTAACTCATTAGGTCAGGTGATATATAAAGAATTACCACAAAAAATAAAAGGTTGTATTAAAGCAACTATTGAATTGGAAGCAACCCTTCCAATAGGAGTTTATATAATGAAAGTAACAATTGATGGTGAAATTCAAACTGCAAAGATGTTATTGACACGGTAGAGCTTATTTCACTTACCAGCATTACAATTTAAAATATTAGCTGAGCAGACCAACCATTCTCTTAAATGTTTTTTTAACCTATTCTGAACAAACATGAAAAAAATATACTCATTAATAGTATTCCACTTATTATTTATTAGCCTTGAGGCTCAAAATTATCAACCGGAAAATTATTTATTAACCGCATGTGCTGCAGAAAAGCAAACTGGTGGTGTTCCATCCACACCATCTGATGCTATAGCATTATGCACATCCTCAGGTACAATCACCAGAGAATTTTGGGCTAATGTTATTGGATCTTCCGTTGCCAGCGTTCCTGTTAATACGACACCAACAAGTACCAGTCAGCTTGCCGCATTTGAAGGACCTTCAAATGCCGGTGATAATTACGGTAGCCGTATAAGAGGATATGTCTGTCCCCCGTTAACTGGTAATTATATTTTTTGGATCGCAAGTGACAACAACAGTGAATTGTGGTTGAGTACAAATGATTTGGAAGCTAATAAAATAAAAATTGCATCTGTATCCGGATACACTTCATCCAGGCAGTGGACAAAATATACTACGCAACAATCAGTTCCAATAAGCCTTACAGCTGGAGTAAAATATTATATAGAGGCATTACACAGGGAAGGAAGTCAGGGAGATAATTGTGCTGTCGGATGGCAAATTCCAAATGGTACTTTGGAAAGACCAATACCAGGTAATAGGCTTTCGCCTTTTGATACAATTATTCCGGCACCCTCTAGCGAGTTAATTTCAGCAGGTAGCAGTTGGAAGTTTCTGGACAATGGAACAGATCAGGATACTTCATGGAGAAACAATTCATTTAATGATAGCAGCTGGTTGGCCGGTAACACAGAATTTGGCTATGGGGATGGGGGGGAAACAACCATCGTCAGCTATGGACCTTCATCAATCAATAAATATATAACTACTTATTTTAGAAAAAAAATTAATGTTGCAGACCTCTCCGGGATCACAGGGCTGGAGCTAAGTCTGATCAGAGATGATGGAGCGGTTGTTTATATTAATGGATCGGAAGTTTTCAGAAGTAATATGCCTTCCGGCATTATTAATTATAACACTTTTGCATCAGCAGCTATTGATGGAACTGCAGAATCAACTTATAGTATTGCTACTATTAACTCAAATTCATTAATGGTTGGTGAAAATACAATAGCAGTAGAAATTCATCAACAGAATAGTACCAGTTCAGATATCAGTTTCAATTTGAAATTAAAAAAATTAACTACGGGAACTGGTATAAATTATACTCAAAATGTATTTGCAATAATTGGCGATTATGGTTGGACTGGTCCAAATGAAGCCGCTGTGGCCAATCTGGTAAAATCATGGAACCCTGAATATATTATTACAACAGGTGATAATAATTATCGTGATGGGGCCGATTCAACTATAGATGCTAATATTGGTCAGTATTATCATGATTATATTAAGCCCTATAAAGGAATGTATGGACCAGAGGCTGATATAAACAGATTTTTCCCTTCTTTGGGAAATCATGATATGATCACTTCCTCCGGAGCGGCTTACCTTGAGTATTTTACTTTATTTGGAAATGAAAGATATTATGATTTTGTAAAAGGTGATATACATTTTTTTGTTTTAAATGGCAATCCTGAAGAAGTTGATGGGATCACTAGCACGTCTGTGCAGGCAAACTGGCTAAAGAATAAGTTGGCTGCATCCACTGCAAAATGGAAATTAGTTTATTTTCATCAGTCTCCTTATGTTTCAGATATTGTTCACGGGAATACAGTAGAAATGCAATGGCCCTTTAAAACGTGGGGAGCAGATGCCGTTATTTCAGGTCACTCACATGTTTACGAAAGGATTGTAAATGATAACTTTAATTACTTTGTTAATGGCCTTGGAGGAGAAAGCAAATATTCTTTCAGCCCTTCACCCATTTCAGGCAGCCAGATAAGATATAATGCAAACTTCGGTGCTATGCAGGTCACTGTTAACCCTGATACACTTTGGTTTAAATTTTATAATATTTCCAATAACCTTATCGAGAGTTACCCTTTAGTTAAATCATCTTCTCCGCCTCCAGTGGTATGTGCCGCAAAAATCACTGCGGGTGGCCCTACTACTTTTTGTGCCGGAGGTAACGTAACCTTATTTGCGAATACCGGTTTGGGATTTGCCTATCAATGGAAAAGAAATGGAGTAAATATCAGTGGAGCAACAGCATCAAGCTATACTGCCTCACAAGGTGGCGATTACCAGATAAAAATATCTTTTACAGGATGCACAGTTTGGTCTGCGCTTACAAAAGTTACTATTAATACATCTCTTGTAGCAAAGATTACCCCTGGAGGTACAACCACATTTTGTAATGGAGGTAATGTGATTTTATATGCCAACACTTGCAGTGGATATATTTATCAATGGAAAAAAAATGGGGCAAATATTTCAGGAGCTACTGCCGCTACTTATACGGCTAATAGCTCAGGGGATTACCAGGTTAAAATTATACAAGGTTCATCTGTAGCCTGGTCAGCATTAACAAAAGTAACAGTAACTGCATGCACCAGAGATTCAGATAATAGTGTATTGCAAAATGATTCATCAAATATTACTTCGCAGGATGCTAATGATACATTTAATGTAAATGTCTATCCTAATCCATCCACCGGCTTGTTTTCTTTTGAATTAAGCATAGAAGATATACATGCTGGATCTCTTTTGATAAAAGTTGTAAATTCTATCGGCCAATCCGTGTACACAAAAACTGCTGAACATATAAGTGGTAGTATTAAAGAAACCATTGAACTTAGTTCATCTCTTCCCGCAGGTATTTATATACTTCAACTTACCATTGGAAATAAAACAGAAAATACACGTGTATTATTGACCAGGTAACAATTGCAGTAGTTTATTATTATGCTTTTTACTTCATTTTAATTATTTTTCTTCCCAGTTAATTATTTATACATTTATACTTATAAATTTCAACTAAATAAATTTTGGTTTGGAGAATTTATTCTCAAATAATTATACTTTTTTCTCTGTTTGACTTGGCCTTGGTCATTTGGAAGGGTAGGGGATAAGAGATAAAGTTATGCTGAGCTTTTGTTGGGAGTTAAAAACATAATATGCCTTTTTCAATGAAAAAAATCTTTACAATTTTAGCTCTTCTTTATTTGCAATTTTCTTTTTCGCAAACAGCTGAAAAAGAAGAGCAGCTTTTGCCTTCTGATACTATTAACCATAATCAACTTCCCCATAAATCAATTCATCAGGAAGAAGCTGAAAAGTATGCACTTTATAATTTAAGTACAGATGCCCAGTGGGACAGTTTACGCGGTGCTCAAACAGGAAAATCAAAAAGTTTTATTACAAAAAGTAATCGTACTTGTAATTTAAATAAACGGGTTTACGGTTGGCATCCATATTGGAGTAATGGTTTGCAAACCAATTACGACTGGGCAGGTTTAACTGATCTATGTTATTTTGCATACGAGGTAAATGCATCAACCGGAAATTCAAGTAATACGCATAGTTGGGCAACAGCTCAAGTCGTTACCGATGCACAAACCAATGGGGTGAATGTAACTTTATGTGCAACATTATTTAGCGGGCATACCACGTTTTTTGCCAGTTCCACAGCCCGGCAAACGCTCATCACCAATTTAATAAATTTAGTTCAGTCACGTAATGCACATGGTGTTAACATTGATTTTGAAGGGATGGGCGCTTCCCATAGCGCTGATTTCACAAATTTTATGATCGATCTTTGTAATCAAATGCATGCAGCTGTTCCTGGCTCCGAAGTGAGTATTGCACTATACGCTGTAGATTGGAGCAGTGTATTTGATATTCAGGCAATGGATTCTTACGTTGATCTGTTTATCATTATGGGTTATGATTATTATTATAGTGGGAGCGCTACAGCAGGCCCGGAGGATCCTCTTTACAATTTTCAAACTTCCTATAATTATACACTCACAAAATCCATTACTTATTATTTGAACAAAGGTGCAACACATTCAAAATTATTACTGGGTTTGCCTTATTATGGCCGTGAATGGTCAACAACAGCAAATACAACACCTAGCTCAACCACAGGAGGCACTAATTCTGTATTCTATAATAATTTCAGAAATAATACCAATGGATATTATAGCAGCAGGCAATGGGATATAAATAGTTTTTCCAGCTGGTATCCTTCTCAACGAAGCGGCCAGTGGTGGCAGTGTTTTATCGATGATGCATACGCTTTGGGCAAACGTTTTGATATCGTTAATCAGCAGGGGATCGGAGGCATAGGTATATGGGCATTAGGTTATGATGATGGCTATAACGATTTCTGGGATCTGATTCAAAATAAGTTTACTGATTGCGCAACCGTTCCATGCACTGATACTATTTATGATATGGGCGGACCTGCCAGAAATTATAATGCCAATGAAAAATTCACCTATACTATTGCACCAACCAATGCATCTGGTGTTACACTTAATTTCAGCTCATTTGCAACCGAATTAAATTTTGATACATTATGGATCTATGATGGACCAACTATAACATCGCCATTGCTTGGTGTTTATCATGGGACAAATAGTCCTGGAACTATTACCTCTTCGGGGCCTTCATTGACCATTCGTTTTAAATCGGATGTTAGTACCCAAACAGCCGGTTGGCAGGCAATATGGAATTGTGTTATGGATATTATTGCTCCTACTACACAGGTTACGGCACCAACAAATTGGGCAACGCAAAATTTCACAACCACCTTTACAGATACCGACAATACAGGAGGTTCAGGTATCGAGAAAAGTTTTTACCAGGTATTGGACTACAATGGAACTGAATGGAGAGCAAACAATGGAAATGGTTTTTTTAGTGATAATTTCGACAGCGTTATTCATTCTGAATGGACCATAGGGACTGGTGTATGGGCAATCAACGGAGGATATTTAGAACAAAGTGACCAGGCAAATACCAATACAAATATTTATGCCCCACTTAAACAAAATTTATCAAACAGGTATTTATACAATTGGCAAGGAAAGATAGATGGAACGGGAACAAACAGGCGTGCAGGTTTCCATTTCTTTTGCGATAGTGCAGCACAGACTAACCGTGGGAATTCTTATTTTGTCTGGTTCCGTGCCGATCAAAGCCAATTACAGATTTATAAAGTGGTAAATAATAATTTTGGAACTGTCGCCTATAGCGTGCCTTTAACAATTAATGCAAGTACCTGGTATGATTATAAAGTGTTGTATGATCGTATTTCTGGAAAAATGGATGTGTATGTAAATAATGCTTTGGTTGGTAGTTGGACTGATTCTACACCTTACGCAAACGGTAATTATATTTCATTCCGTAACGGAGATTGTACTTATATGGTGAATGATTTAAAAGTATATCGCTCGAGATTACCATCTGTAATAGTTAGTGTTGGGGCTTCATCCACCAACGATGTACGTTATCAGAATCCAAATCCCGGGACTCCATCATGCAGAGTAAAATCTATTACAAAGGATGTGGCAGGAAATTTATCAGTCGTTGCTTCGCAAAATGTAAATATTGACTGGACCTTGCCATCAGTTTTTTTAGTAAATGATGGAACATCAACAGATATTGACTCAACAAATTCGCTTACACAACTTTCTGCTAACTGGACCATCAGTGCAGATACTAACTCCGGACTTGGGAGTTACTCCTATGCAATTGGTACCACATCAGGAGCAACAGATATTGTAAATTGGACAGATAATGGTTTAAATACAGCTGTAACACATACCGGATTAACATCGTTACCCAATCAGTATTATTATTTTAGCGTGCAATCAATTGACAGTGCAGGTTTGCAATCTACAGTGTATTCCAGTGATGGGCAAATTATTTCTTTAACTTCAATTGATGAACAAGATGCGAATTTTGGTTTATACGTTTATCCGAATCCATTTAGTAATAGTTCAAACATCAGTTATAAATTAATTGAAAATTCAAAAGTGGAAATTATGCTGATTGATGTATTGGGCAAAGAGCTTCTTTTATTTAATAATATTCAGGTATCCGGTAGTTATGAACTAACTATAAATGCTAAAGATCTGGAGCTTGCACAAGGCATGTATTTTGTAAAATTAAAAACGGATAAAGTACAAAAGGTTGTGAAAATTAGCGTTAATTAAAATACCTGAGCACTTTAGTGAATTCAAATTTCACCAGATACTAACTTTTAAAACGGATTTGCTGCGGCTAACGAAACTGAATCATATATCCCTTCCGATGGACGTATGCTCATTACCGGTATCCTGGAATGATTCACAATCTGCTTTGCAAAGGCACCTAAAAACATTCCGGTTAGGTCAGATTCCCGATCATTCAAAACCGCTATTAAGTCGGCTTTAACTTTTTTGGAATACTTCATGGCTGCAATAGCCAGATTATCATCTTTAACGATCTTAAATTCATAAGGAAGACCTGCTTTTTTTATTGCCTTTTCAATGGAATCCATTTTAACTTTGAATTTTTTTTGGTCGGTTTCTCCATTTTTATTAAGAAGCCCCAGTACAAATATTTTTGCAGCGTATTTTTCGGCCAATGCAATGGTATAATCTACTTTTTGACGTGAGTTAAAAGAATCGTCAACAGGTAAAATAATTTTAGTAAATCCTAACCTTTTAGTATGGGCTTGAACAGTAATTACAGGACAAGAACATTTTGTTACTATTTTATGTGCATTGCTGCCAATAAAAAATTCGTCAAAACCACTGGCACCATGTGTCCCCATTACTACCAGGTCAATGTCATTTTTTTTCACAGCTTCACTTACTTCTGTGTGAGTTTTTCCTAAGCTACAGAGCGTTTTTACAGTTATTGAATATTCCTTTTTTAATTTTTTTGCAAGATCCTCCAATTGCTTAACAGCAATTTTTTCTATCGCCCCCATATCTATAAACATTACTGCCGGATTATAAATATGGTAGGTACTTTCTGATATTTCAATGGCATGAAGCAAATAAATATCCGCTTTGTATAAACGAGCCATAAAAGCAGCATGTTCAACGGCCAGGAGACTGGTTTTGGAAAAATCAGTTGGGATAAGAATCCTTTTTATTTGAAATGTTTTCATTTGATTTATAGTAAATTAATTTAGATGGATTTTTTTAATTGTATTGTGGTACAAAAGTCGCTTAGGAGGGCTTTATAGTTCATGATAGTGATCAGAACCTGGTATGACTTTTGTCATATTTATCAAAGGGCGGTCATCTTAATTTTGAGTAATTGAATTTTTAATTAATCCTGCTGTAATAGGTAATTACAAGGTCCGATAAATGTGCTTTTTTTTATGTAAAAAAAGTTATGTTTTTGTTCGTTATTGATAAGTGTGAATAATGTAATTCTTTTCCATAATTGTGTAGTTCAATTTATTTTAAAGTATCCATCTTTATACATTATTAAATCTCTTTACGGTACTTTACTAATACCTAACAAAATGAAAAGTGTATCTTTTTTAATTATTACATTGATTTTACTCTTAAGTAAATCGATGCTCATTGCGCAGGATTCAACCAAAAATATACCGGAAGTCCATTATAAATATGGCATTGGTGGTGGGGCAGGTTTTGCAACTGGGTATGGATTATCTTTTAGATATATACCTAAAAAGTTTGGTGGGCAAGTAAATTTTGCCCCTTTTAAAAACAAGGAAACTGAAAGGTACAGCGTTGGACTTACTTTAATTTATACATTAATAGAAAGTAAAATCACCAATCTTTTTTTATATCAGGCCAATCATTATTATTACAATTCGCAAATGATTTATGTCTATGACCCCAATTTACCTGATAAGCAGGAAATGGAAAGGAATACCGAGAGTTATTTTAATAATGGACTTGG
The DNA here is from genome assembly GCA_040388455.1 of Bacteroidota bacterium. Classification (GTDB taxonomy): domain Bacteria; phylum Bacteroidota; class Bacteroidia; order 2-12-FULL-35-15; family 2-12-FULL-35-15; genus 2-12-FULL-35-15. Next base: position 24,679 of record JAZKBX010000055.1, on the reverse strand, counting down.
TTTTGGTATTGAAATTATTATGGCGAAAAGAGTCGGCTTAAATTTAATGGCAGGTTATGCTTTTTATGATAATTTTACTCAACTGAACGTGACAGGAGAAGCAGCATTGTATTATAAATTTTAAATTTGATGAATCCGGATTAAAAAAAGTCCTTATTCGTTAGGTTCAATATGAATTAAAATATCTGCAATTTCCGGCATTTCCTTTTTTAAGCGGTCTTTCAGGTTATGAGCAATATTATGCCCTTCCCGTACACTTAAGTTTGCATCCACTGTTGCGTGTAGATCAACATGGTATTTCATCCCCGTTTTTCTGATTAGGCATTTTTCAGTGTCAATAATACCGCTTACTTTTTTTGCTACTTCCCGGATCGAATTTTCAACATCATCATATAAATGTTCGTCCATAATTTCACCAAGTGCCGGACGAAAAATTAAATAACTGTTGTACAAAATAAATGCTGCGGCAAAAAGAGCCGCCCAATCATCAGCTGATTCAAAACCGAAGATCAATGCAACCGAAATTCCAATAAATGCTGCTACGGATGTTAATGCATCACTTCTATGATGCCATGCATCAGCCTTTAATGAAGAGCTGTTAGTTTCTTTGCTTCTTTTAATAACGAGCCTGTAGGATATTTCTTTCCAAATTATGATAACTCCCAGAACAAGCAAAGTATAGGGTTCAGGAAGCGCATGTGGCGTTCCAATATTTTGGATGCTTTCATAAGCAATAATTGTAGCAGATGTTACCAAAAAAGCAACAACAAGAAAAGTGATCAGTGGCTCTGCACGTCCGTGTCCATAGGGATGATTTTTGTCGGCAGGCCTATTGGAATATTTTATCCCGAATAAAACCAGGAGGGATGAAAAAATATCGGTAGTTGATTCTATCGCATCTGCAATTAAGGCATATGAATTACCAAAGTAACCGGTTAACCATTTGATTGCTGCCAATAGGGTATTTCCTATAATACTGAAATAAATGGTTTTTACTGCAGTCCGTTCATTTGTCATATCAAAAAGCTTGACCATAATTTTTTATGTCAAAACAAAAGTAACCCTTTGCTTTGGTTTTTAAGGCTTATGTTATGGTTTTTAACAAATTCATTCCTGGTATGATAATTACAACCGCTTTTGACATCTCTTTTCATTCCTCCTGGTGCTGTTCTGTAAAAGGGGAATTTATAATGTCATGAATATGCGAATAATGTAACTTTTTTTTTGAATTCTGTAATACCCATCAACTATATGCTTGGCATCTTTGTATGTCTTTTACATTTAAATTTTGATGAAACCGCAAATCCATTACACTTAAACCTGATAATAATCATTTTTAGCAATGATTATTGTCATAGCCATCATATCTAAATATGTAAATATTTGTATATCTAAATATTCGAGAATGAAACAAGGAGATGATTCAATTAAAAGAGTTTCTGAAATTGTGAAAGCATTGGGGCATCCAGCGCGTTTGGAGATTCTTCTTTTATTAAGCGGAAAAAAAAAGAAAATGTCCGTAACCGATATCCACGAAAGTCTTGGATTGACCCAGCCCGAAACTTCAAGACATTTAATAGTATTAAAAAATGGTTCGGTTCTAAATTCAGAAAAAGAAGGTTCCAATTCATTTTATTTTATAAATGAAGAACATTCATTTATTCGTTGTATAGCAAACTGTATGAATAAATTCAAAGATGATCAATGACCAATTTTTCAATCAAGCAATTTTGCAATATGCAATTCAAACGTAATCTACGTTAGTCAGGATAGTTTGAATTGAGAGAACACCAGTACATATTCCGCAGCGGGATATACAAAAAAGGCCAATATTAGGAAAAATGAAAAAAGAGAATAAAATATTAATTACAAAAGCATCAGGAGAATCAGAACCTTTTTTAGCTGATAAATTAAGACATTCTTTAAAACGGGCCGGAGCCAATAATGAAAAAATTGAGCGGATTGTGAAAGAAGTAAGCGGCAAGTTGTATGAGGGAATGTCAACCAGAAAAATATATAGAATTGCTTTTAACTTACTCAAGGAAAGTTCCCGATACCTTGCGGCAAAATACCATTTAAAACAAGCTATTATGGAGCTCGGGCCATCTGGTTATCCTTTTGAGAAATTTATCGGTGAAATATTACGCTACCAGGGATATAGTATTAAAGTTGGAGAAACTGTTCAAGGTAAATGTGTTAACCATGAAATTGATGTGATAGCTGAAAAAGAACATCATCATTTTATGATTGAATGCAAATATCACAATCTACAAGGCACATTTTCTGATGTAAAGATTCCATTATACATACAAGCCAGATTTAAAGATGTGGAAGCACAATGGCTGAAGCTGCCGGGGCACGGAACTAAATTTCATCAGGGATGGGTTGTAACTAATACCAGGTTTTCATCTGATGCTATTCAATATGGAAATTGTGCAGGATTGAAACTTTTAGGGTGGGATTATCCAATTAAAGATAGTTTGAAGGACCTCATTGATAAACTCGGACTTTACCCGATTACGTGCCTTACTACGCTTACTAAAATTGAAAAACAACGCTTGCTTGATAAAAAGATTGTGCTTTGTAAAGAAATAGTTGACAATGAAAATTATCTGGTTCAGGCTGATGTGAGCCCTGCAAGAATAAAACTTGTTATGGAAGAAGCAAAACAGTTAACTCAACATTTGGATGAGACTGGAAAATAACAATTGGAGTTTTAAAATTACTTAAACAATGAGTCAACCTGTGCCTTTTTTTAATAAATATCTGCCTGAATTTATTTATGGTGGAATGGATGGTTCTGTTACAACATTCGCTGTGGTTGCAGGAGCTACCGGAGCAAATTTTAATCCTAATGTAATTATTATCCTTGGCTTAGCAAATCTTTTGGCCGATGGCCTTTCAATGTCGATCGGTAGTTATTTATCTTCTAAAGCGGAAATGAATAATTATCAAAAACAAAAAAAATATGAGTATTGGTCAATCGAACATATGCCGGAAGAAGAAACAGATGAGATCCGGAAAATATACCAGGAGAAAGGATTTAAAGGTGAAATGCTTGAAGAAATTGTTAAAGTAATTACTTCAAGCAAACCTTTATGGGTGGAAGAAATGATGAAAGACGAATTAAAAATGTTGGAGTCTCCTAAAACACCAATTAACAAGGGGCTTGCTACGTATTTCTCTTTTATTGCGGTTGGGTTGATACCATTGCTTGTTTACGTAGTAGATCTGTTTTTACCAAATATTAATTTGCCTCTGTTTTTAATTTCCTCTGTACTCACATTTTGTGCATTTATTTTTATTGGTTATTTGAAAGCGTATCTCAATCATCTTAGTAAAATAAAAGGTGTGGCCGAAACATTATTTCTCGGAGGCATTGCAGCTTTTGTTTCTTATATGGCTGGCACTGTACTTGAAAGTTTAATAAACAAATTTTGAAAAAAATGAATAACAAAAATAAAATAGAGATTCAATTTTTAGGAGCCGCAGGAACAGTTACAGGTTCCAAATACCTGATTCAAACCAATGATAAAAATATCCTGGTAGACTGCGGTTTATTTCAGGGATTGAAGAAACTTCGTTTACTGAATTGGGATAACCTGCCATTAAATGTGGCCAATATTGACATCGTATTGCTAACACATGGGCACCTTGATCATGTGGGATACCTGCCCAGATTAGTTAACCAAGGCTTTGCAGGTCCTATATGGGGAACAATTCCCACTCTTGATATCGCAAAAATTATACTGGAAGACAGTGCCCGAATACAGGAAGAAGATGCTGAAAGAGCCAATGCAGAAGGGTTTTCTAAGCATAAACCAGCCAAACCTTTATACAATACTAAAGATGTTGAAAAGACTTTACCGCTTTTTCGTCCTCAGGAACTTGATAAATGGATAGAGATCGACAAAGAGATATTTTGTCGGTTTAGATATAACGGTCATATTATAGGGGCCACTTTTATAGAATTAAAAATAGGCAATAAGATTATTGTTTTTTCAGGCGATATAGGCAGGGATCAGGATTTGTTAATGGATCCACCACAGAAACCGGAAAAAGCAGATGTTATTTTAATAGAATCTACCTACGGAAATCGACTACATCTGAATAATGCGGAGGAACGACTGACAGAAATAATTAACAATGCTGCGATAAACAAAGGCACAATTATTATTCCAAGTTTTGCTGTAGAGCGCGCGCAAACATTGATGTATTTATTATGGAAGCTGAGAAAAAAAGGGACGATCCCAAACCTTCCTGTTTATATGGATAGTCCCATGGGCTCAACTGTTTTGGACATTTTTGAGAAATACCCGGATTGGCACAAACTTCCGATGGAGGAATGCAAAGAAATGGTGAAAGATATTAAGCAAATCCGAACTATACAGGAAACTTATAAGCTGGCTGCATCCGAACAGCCTAAAATTATTATTGCCGCTAGTGGAATGGCTTCCGGTGGCAGGGTGCTTACTTATTTTGTTCAATATCTTGGTAAATCTTCCACAACAATTTTACTGGTTGGTTTTCAAGCTGAAGGAACGAGAGGCAGAGCTTTATTGGAGGGAGCTGAAGAAGTGAAACTTTTCGGGAAATATTTCCCCGTCAAAGCAAAAATTGAAAATGTAGAAGGACTTTCTGCTCATACCGATCAGTTAGGATTAATTGGCTGGATGAGTGAGTTAAAACAAAGACCTGAACATATTTTTATTGTACATGGTGAACCACAAGCTGCTGATGCTTTGAGGGTGAAAATCAAAGATACCTATGGATGGAATTGCGAGATACCTGCTTTGAACGAAATAATTGATATTAGTTAAAAGGGAACAACTTGTCAATGCTGATTGGTGATTTGTTAAACGAACCAATTTAAAAATTTTAATGAAAACACTCAAAAAGAAAAAAAATTATTCCGCATCACCTGAAATTGTTTTTCATTATTTAGATGATTTAGGCGTAACCGGTATGCACATGACAAAACCATCTATGATGATGATGGGGAGTAAATTGAATTTACAATATCTCAGCAAAAACAAAAAAGGATTTGGCACCAAATATCGATGGACAGGGAAGATGATAGGAATGAATATGGATTTTACTGTAGAAGTAACTAAATGGATTCCAGGTATGGAGAAGACCTGGGAAACTATTGGCCCTTCAAAACTAATTATTTATTCCTGGTATCGAATGCACTTAGATATATTTAAAAGTACGGATGGAGCACTTGCCGAAATATCTATAAGTTATGAGAAACCAAAAAGTTTTTTTTATAAGATTCTTTCTTTCCTCTTTGCTCATTTATATTGTAAATGGTGCCTTAACAAAATGTTAAAAGATACTCAAACGGCTTTGCGAGAAAATATTACTCCTGAAATAATATACAGAAATGAATAACTTACCAAACTTAAATAATCTAAAAGTAAAATCAATAGGAATAGATACCTATCACGAAAATATTATTTACATGCGGGAAGATTGTCATATCTGCCGTTCTGAAGGGTATACCGCTCTAACAAGGGTGGTTGTGACTTCTAAAGGAAGAAGTATTGTAGCAACACTCAATGCTGTTTATTCAGGATTAATTCATCATGATGAAGCAGGTCTTTCGAAAGAAGCAATGATACGATTGGATGTAAAGGAAGGAGATGAAATTAACATTAGTCATCTCCATCATATTAAATCATTGAGTAAGGTCCGTTCAAAAATTTATGGAAACGCATTGGATGAAAGCTCCTATTTTGAAATTATTTCTGATATAGTTGCCGGGAAATACTCCAATATTGAATTATCGGCTTTCGTTGCTGTATGTGCTGACGACAATCTATCTGTGAGTGAAATTATATCGCTTACAAAAGCGATGATTAATACCGGACTTAAATTAAAATGGAATAAGAGTATAGTCCTTGATAAGCATTGTGCAGGTGGTCTTCCGGGCAATAGAACTTCTCCAATTGTGGTGAGTATTGTTGCTGCTGCAGGATTAACGATCCCTAAAACGTCATCAAAAGCAATTACTTCACCGGCCGGAACAGCTAATTGTATGCAAGTAATGACACCTGTTGATTTATCAATTGACGAAATGAGAGAAGTTGTTGAAAAAGAAAATGGATGTTTTGTCTGGGGCGGTTCTATGCAATTGAGTCCTGCAGATGATCTTCTTATTTCAGTGGAAAAGGCACTTGATATTGACAGCGAGGGACAAATGATCGCATCAGTGCTTTCAAAAAAAGCAGCGGCCGGCTCTACACATGTATTGATTGATATACCAGTTGGGAAAACTGCTAAGGTTCGTTCAATTGAGGAGGCCGAGCTTCTTAAAAATTACTTCGAAAAAGTTGCGGCCGCAATTGGGATGAAAATTTCAGTTGTATTTACTGATGGGAGTCAGCCTGTTGGAAGAGGCATTGGCCCTGCATTAGAAGCTATAAGTGTTCTTTCTGTTTTAAGAAATGAAATGAATTGTCCTAAAGACCTAAAAGAACGATCGCTTGAATTGGCAAGTAAATTATTATTAATGTCAGGAAAATTTCCGGTTGGTGAGGAACAGAAAATTGCAAGAGAAATTCTGGAGAGCGGAAAGGCATTGGAGAAATTTATGGCAATTTGCAAAGCTCAAGGTGGTTTCACCGAACCTAAAATAGGCCAATACCATTTTGATGTGTTATCTGAAAATAACGGAATTGTGAAAGAAATTGATAACCGAAAACTTGCGCGTATAGCTAAACTTTCGGGAGCGCCTAAATCAATTGGAGCAGGTTTAGTATTTAATTGTCCGATAGGTTCAACAATTTCAAAGGGAGATATTTTGTTTACAATTTATGCGGATGCAAAAGGTGAATTGGAATATGCAAAAGAATATTTAAGTAGTGTTAACGATCTAATTATAATTGAATAGTGAAAAAAATTGTGTTTGCTTTACCCGGCAATGAAGCGTTGGTAAATTATATTGTTGATTCTATTCAGGCGGAACTGGGAGTACCGGAGTTCCGGAATTTTCCGGATGGAGAAACCTATGTAAGAATATTAAGTAGTGTAGAAGAAAAGGATGTAATTATAGTCTGTACACTTCATCAGCCGGATGCAAAGCTTTTACCTCTTTTATTTCTTTGCCGTTTATTAAGGGACTTAAAGGTAAGATCAATTTGTTTGGTAGCTCCTTATCTCGCTTATATGAGGCAGGACAAACAATTTAATCCCGGAGAGGCTGTCACTTCTGAATACTTTGCTAAACTGCTCTCGTCACATATTGATAGCCTCATAACGGTTGATCCGCATTTGCATCGTAGAGTATCTATGAAAGAAATTTATTCAATCCCTTGTGAAGTGTTACATGCAAACGGGGTGATTTCCAGGTGGGTAAAAAAGCATATTCCCAATGCATTATTAATAGGGCCCGATAGTGAAAGCGAACAATGGGTATCGGTGGTTGCAAAAAATGCAGGTGTTCCTTTTATAGTGCTTCAAAAGATCCGAAATGGCGACCGGGATGTTGAAGTTTCTGTTCCTAATGTAGACGGTTATAAAAATTATACACCTGTTTTAGTGGATGATATTATTTCAACTGCCGGAACAATGATTGAAACGGTAGGACTTCTTAAAAAAGCGGGGATGAAGCCACCAATTTGTATAGGAGTACATGCTGTTTTTGCAGGAAATGCTTATAAAAATTTAATAAAATCAGGTGTAAGCCAGGTTGTAACGTGTAATACGATCTTACATGAAAGCAATGCAATTGATATTGGTGAGATTATTATTCCACATTTATTATAGACTTTATATAAGTTAAATACATCCTAATGTTTATAATGAAATTAGAATTAAAAATGCATACACACAATTTTCTCGGCCAGCTCGAAATGGCTAGGCGCGCAGTCATTTCGAGCTTCTCGAGAACGTGCAGTTGATTACGTTAACGAATTAACTTAGTACAAAGTCTAATGAATTTTGAATTGTTAACAATTTAGAAATACGAAGAAATAATTGTTTTTTTTATAGTTATTAAGTATTCAATTTTAAAACGAAGTATAAATGATAAAATCACAAAATAATAAGATAAGTTTTTTTGAAAAAATAGCACAGAAGGCTACTTCCTTTACCGGAACCACAATGGCCTTCACTATCGCTTTTACGGTTGTTCTTGCCTGGATTTTAACTGGTCCATTATTTGATTTTTCCGACACATGGCAGCTTGTTATAAATACAAGTACCACTATTATCACTTTTCTAATGGTTTTTTTGATCCAGCGTGAGCAAAACAAAGATTCAAGGGCAATTCATTTGAAGTTGAATGAATTAATAGCTTCTCTGAAAGGACCAAGCAATCGACTGATCGTAGTGGAAGATTTAACTGAGGTTGAACTTGAAACTCTTTATAAATATTATCAACAGCTTGCTTACCTGGCGAAAAAGGAAAAAGATTTATCGGTTTCACATTCAATCGAAGAAGCGTTGGAATTGCACAAAGAAAAATATAGTTAATTAAGATCGTTATGATAATTAATAAAACAGAAGAAATAAACTCAACTGCAAAGCAATCGTTACTTGAACTTGCTGAAGTGATTATTCTGCTTGATTCTTACGATGATATTTTTTCAGATTTTGATCCAAGTGCATATTCTGAAAGAACATTGTCGGATGATTTTATTTTTCAGGTTAAAAAAATTTCCGGAAATAAAAGCCGGAACAAACTATCATTAAAGCTTCTTTTACCGTCAAATATGAGAAATGAAACGGATGAAAAAGCAATTATTAAAAGACTCCATTCCTATTTTAAAAACGTTCATCAGGTTTTGAAATCTGAAGTAAAGAAAACAAAAATAAAAGGATTGACTTTAACGGGTATTGGAATCGCTATAATGATTGCAGCTAGCTATATATCTTTTATGAAGCCTGAAAAATACCCTGTTCATTTTTTGCTTGTATTGTTTGAGCCGGCAGGCTGGTTCTTATTATGGACCGGGCTCGATCTTTTAGTGTTCTCTTCAAAAGAAACCAAAAAAGACCTTGATTTCTATTTAAGAATGACAAAATCGGAAATTAAATTTTTTACATATTAAGAACAATTGATAGTGAAACAATTTTATGCCTAAAGTGGAGGAGTTGACAGTTGAGGACAATTAAAATTTAAAAAAAATTAAAATGTACGATTTATTAAATAACCTTCTTACGCCATTTTTATTCAGCCTGATCGTTGCTTTAGGTATAGGATTGATTGTTGGCATGCAGAGGGAGTTCGAAAGCGTGAGCGGAAAGGAACATTTTGCCGGGATGCGTGGCTTTGCAATCATGTCGATATTAGGATGTGTGATCACTTTTTTAGCTGATGAGTTAGACATTAATATTATTTTAGTTGTTTCGCCAGCGATATTTCTTTTTATAAGTGTATTTCATTATTCAAAAATTCAAAAAGAAAATTTCGGGATTGTAACTGAATTATCCTTGGCCCTGGTTTTTTTTCTTGGTGTGCTTTCCGGCCTTCATTACATTCAGGAAGCCGTTGCCGTTGCTGTTATTGCTTCGGCACTTTTAACACTTAAAAGTAAATTCCGTGAAACGCTTAGTCGCATAACTCAGGACGAATTGTTCGCTTTTATAAAATTCATTATTCTTTCTTTTTTAATTCTACCCATTTTGCCCGATAAAAATTATGGTCCTGGAGGAATCATTAACCCGCAAAGTATTGGATTTATTGTAGTTGTTGTTTCTTCACTGAGTTTTATCGGGTATTTTATAATTAAGTTTTTTGGTACCGAAAAAGGTATACTGTTTACTGCGTTCTTTGGTGGGACCTTTTCAAGTACAGCAGTAACATGGGTATTCAGTAGCCGAAGCAAAGAAAATGAACGTTTTTCCATTCAATACGCAATTGGAATTATTATTGCCTGTGCTGTAATGTTTACCCGTGTTTTAGTTGTTGCGGCCTTATTTAACACAACAGTATTTAAATTGCTCCTGATTCCATGCAGTTTAATGATATTAGGTAGTTCTGCTTTTGCTTATTTTTTATATCGAAAATGTAAATTGCCAGCAACATCTGAGCCCATCCAGTTGGGAAATCCGCTTGATATAACTAATGCGCTTATGTTTGGGATTCAATATGTGGTCATTACTCTTTTTGTATATTTTGCCAACATATACTTAGGAACGAAAGGATTACTGATTACAGGTTTTATTTCAGGACTTGCAGATGTTGATGCCATCAATATAAGTATGTCGAAACTTAGTCTAACTCAAATTGATCCATCAATGGCCGCAATTGTAATTCTGTTAGCAATAGTTAGCAATACAATTTTCAAAATGGGACAAGCGTATTTAAAAGGCTCAATAGTGTTGCGTAAACAAGTCATGATTGGACTCGCACCTTCAATTATTATTGCTCTATTGAGTATTGCAGGAATTTATTTAAAAATAAAAATATGAATAAAATAAAGCTTAAAAATATCGATACAAAGGCTCCTGAAAAAATAAATAAGGGAGATTGTAAGTTTGAATTGGATAAAATTCTTCAGGAGTTGTTCGGTTTACAACATTTATTTTACGCATCTCACACATACAGTCTTTTGATCATATTTCAGGGTATTGATACTGCCGGTAAAGATAGTACCATTAGACAGGTTTTTTCTGGCGTCAATCCGCTTGGAGTTCATGCAACATCATTCAAAGCGCCCATTGGTAATGAACTTGAACATGATTATATGTGGCGTATTTTTCAAAAACTTCCGGAGAAAGGAAAAATCCAGATTTTTAATCGTTCCTATTATGAGGATATATTGGTTCCCACAATTCAAAAAACACTTCCAAACAATATAATTGAAGGGCGGTACGATTTTATAAATGCATTTGAAGAACATTTATTGAGTAATAATACCATTGTTCTCAAATTCTTTTTACATATAAGTGAGGAAGAACAGAAAAAGAGGATACAAGAACGGATGAACGATCCTTTTAAAAAATGGAAATATTCTGAAGGCGATCGCCAATCTTCTAAAAAGTGGAAGGAATATAAAAAGGTGTATGAACAAATATTAAACCGTTGCAGCTCCGAATTACCTTGGGTAATTGTCCCAGCTGATAACAAATGGTATAGGAACTATATTGTAGCTTCAACAATAGTTGCAACGTTAAAAAAATTGAATTTAAAATTCCCTAAAAAGTAAATAAAACATTATGTAAGCCTAAGTTGAAGTCAAAAAAATGCAATTCGAAACGCCTTGTCCTATCCCTGAAAAAAAATATGCATTTATGATTTAAATCTTATCTTTGTACGATTGATGAGAAAAGCAACAGCCATATTTTTACTTCTATTGTTCCTGATTGCAAATTCTGGAGTGGCTATAAGTGCGCATTGGTGTGGGGGGAAGCTTTCTTCCATTGACTTCTTTGCAGACAGAGAACACAAATGCAAGTGCGGTAAAAAAGCGATGAAGCCCAATTGCTGTAAAGACAAAACCCTCCAACTCAAGGCAAATGATGAGTTGTCAAAGACCAATCATTTTGCATTCAAAATTTCAATTACGAAATTTCTTTTCCCTTTAGCAAGGCAAATTGAACTAGTGCCTCCCACACAATTACAATATGTGGCATCGAATTTTTATCATCCTCCACCATTCAACCCCAAAGCTCCGATTTATCTTTTGGATAGGTCTTTTCTCATTTAAAATTTCAAGTTTTTCAATCCGTCAATTCTGGACGGTAATGTTGTTTGGCTTTTTGCTCAAATGATTTTTCTGCGTTTATCATTCAGTCAACAAAATTTCTCAACTAAAAACAAAATTTCAACAAATAATTAAATTCAACTTCAAATGACAAAATCACTTCTCTTGTCAATTGCTTTGATGTTCGTAATTACGATTTCCAAAGCACAAACTGCAATGCAATTCAACGGTGTTGATTGCAATAATAATCCGGTTGACCTCTTTGCCGACTTAGATGCGGGAAAAGCTGTAATCCTTCATTTTTATATGCCAAGTTGTGGCAGCTGTCCTCCGCCTGCTCAAAAAATTCAGGCAATGGCGAACAAAATCAATGCAATGCATCCCGGAATGGTAAAAGGTTATGCTTTCCCGTTTCAAAATTCAACTACTTGCACTTATTCGTCAAGTTGGGTTTCTTCAAATAGCTTGTCAACACTTTATGCACCAATGGACAGTGGCGCAACACAAGTGGCATATTATGGAGGTTTCGGTATGCCGACAGTTGTATTACTTGGTGGTACTGACCACAGAGTAATGTTTTCTACACAAAGTTTCTCTACCAGCGATACTACTATTATGAGAGATTCTATTTTGAATTTGCTGAATGGTTCAACAGGTATTAATGGTTTAACCAATCCCGTTTTTTCATTCAGTGTATTTCCGAATCCTGCAAACGATAATGTTTCTATCAATCTTGATTTAAAAGAGACCTCAAACTTATTGATTGATGTAACTGATATAACAGGAAAACAGGTCGCAATTATTTCAGAAGAAAAACAAAATGGGGTCGTTACAAAACAATTCAGCACTGCCGTATTGCCTAACGGGAATTATTTTATCCGGGTACAAGTGAACGGAAAAACCGCTTCACAGAAACTGACTATAAATCATTAAATATGACAACTATTAATAAAATAGCTTTATCAGTTGCCGCAATGTTTGCGGCCGCTGATATTTCTTTTGCTCAAAACCCTCTTTTCATTCCACCAGCTTTATCAGGCACAACTTTTAGCCTGAATATTCAAAACGGAACAACTCAATTTTATTCAGGCATCAATACTCCTACTTATGGAATAAACGGAGCTATACTTGCTCCAACATTGATTGTAAATAAATGGGATTTGGTGACGATGAATGTTACAAACAACTTAACGGGTTTCGGAAATTCAACCACCATTCATTGGCACGGTTTACATGTGCCAGCTAAGGATGATGGTGGCCCCCATCAGGTAATTGCTCAAGCCACAACGTGGAGCCCGGATTTTCAAATTCTGAATAGTGCAGGAACATTTTGGTATCATCCTCATGGTGATAACAAAACCGATTTACATGTTTCAAAAGGCCTTGCAGGAATGATAATAGTGAAAGACAGCACCGAAGCCGCATTAACACTTCCAAGAACTTATGGCGTTGACGATTTCCCAATTATTGTTCAGTCAAAAGCATTTGACATTCTTAATCAGATTGCAATTTCTACCGAATTGGATACAGCCCTATGCGTGAACGGAATAATGCACCCATACTTGGATGCGCCTTCACAGGTTATTCGGTTGCGTTTACTCAATGGCTCATCATCTCGGGTATACAATTTTGGTTTCACAGCCAATAAACCTTTTAAAATGATAGCTACTGATGCTGGTCTGTTAGATAGTTCAATCACGCTATCACGGCTGCGATTAAGCCCAGGTGAAAGGGGAGAAATACTTTTGGATTTGCAAGGCATGACAGGACAAACGATTTACTTAAACAGTTTCAGTTCAGAAATGCCTAATGGAGTTTATGGTGCAGCCACCGTTACAGGTATGATGGCAGGAAATATTCCTGATTATAACCAGAATCCTTTAAATGGTGCCGACTTTGGCATACTGCAAATAAATGTCGTTGCACAAACTGGAAGCCCTGTTACAACAATGCCAACCACACTTTCAACCAATACACAGTGGTCGGCTTATACCGTTTCGAGGAATTTTAATCTTCAACCCGACACTATGATGAGTGCTGTTGGCCAGGTAGCAGGGCCTTTCAATATTAACGGAGTTCATTTTGACATGAATACAATAAATGTAACCACTTATCTCAATAATACCGAGAAGTGGAGAATAACGAACAACACTGGCATTGCACATCCGTTTCACATTCATGACATGCACTTTTATTTGTTGAATGTAAA